>DATJMI010000043.1:0-34575 GCA_035508775.1 Methylacidiphilales bacterium | reverse complement strand
ACAAGAAGTCCTTGCCGTCGGTAACGATGAAGCCGGCATCCTTCGTGCAGGGTTGGTCCGGTCGCGGATAGTATATCTCGTTGAGGATGCCGCTTCCGATGGTGAACCAAACGCGGCTATGGAAATTGCAAGCGCGTCCGACCCCTGATTTCCGGCTCGATTCCCAATGCGGGCCCGCGCCTGGTGCGCCCGGGGCCGTGCCGGTCAGAATGTCGCTCACGCTTCTCCCTTTCGCGCCAGCAGCGTCGCGGTGCCAAGCACTAAGGCGAAGAACCCGGCAAGTGCGAGCCAGCCGCGATTCTTGTCTGCCCAAAGTTGTGTGCTGAAATCGCGGGCCCGCGTGTCGAAGGTGCCGTGCGCGCCAGGATCACCCGGCAGCGGTGCGAATAAATTGTCCGGGGTGTCCGGTTCCTTTTTCTCAGATGTCTGCTGTGATTTTATCCCGGTCTTCCCGAGGTAAAGATCGCCGAGACGGGGAAAGAGCTTGTTGCCAATGATGGCGATAACCGTGGGCAAGCCCACGTAGATGGCCCGACGCCGGGATTTCGACGCATAGACAATCGCATCCGCAGCGACTTCCGGCTGAAAGATGGGCGGCACCGGTTGCGGCTTGTTGGGCAGCTTGCTGCGGCACCAGCCGAATTGAGGAGTGTTCAGTGCAGGCATCTGCACCATCGTCGCCACGATGGCGCTGCGCTGGTAGATCAGTTCGGCACGCAGGGAGTCCATGAAGCCCTGGATCGCGTGCTTGCTCGCGCAGTAGGCGGCTTGCAGGGGAATGCCCCGGTACGCAAGGGCGCTTCCAACCTGGATGATGTGACCGCGATTGCGCGGGAGCATGTATTTGAGCGCAGCCAGTGTGCCGTGTACGTAGCCGAGATAGCAGACTTCCGTCACGCGCTTGAATTCCTCCGGCGTGGTGTCCTTGATGAAGGCGAAGACGCTGGTCATGGCGTCGTTGACCCAGACATCGATAGGGCCGAGTTCAGCCTCCACGCGCGCAGCAGCGGCCTCCACGGCGGCAGCGTCGGCAACGTCGCACGGCAGGACGAGGGCTTGGCCGCCCAATTCTTCCACCTCCCGCTTGGCGGCCTCAAGGGCTTCCGCGCTGCGAGCGATCAGACCCAGTCGGGCGTGCTCAGTCTTGGCGAACATTCGTGCGGTGGCCCGGCCCACGCCTCCCGCGGCGCCGGTGACGACGATGACTCGAGGTTGTCTGGAATTTTTCATGGCGGTCGGTTTGTTGTTTTACTCGGAACCGGGAAAGGCGATAGTGGTCATCAGCGCGTTGGCTGCCTGGCGTGAATCTAGCCGCGTGTGCTGGATGACGACAGGGACGCTGGAAACAAAGACGCTGGCGTATTCGGTACCCTTGGGAATCGGCTCCGGATCGGTCAACTCGTTAAAGCGGAAGTGCCGGGTGCGATTCGCCTCGACGGTCATCCGGTATGGCCCGGCGGGAGCGCGATCGGAATAGAAGATGGTGAGTTCAATCTGCGCCTCGTCGTCGGAGGCATTGAGGACGCAGAAGGCTTCGTGGCTGGCCAGTTCCGGTTTGGGGCCGTGTCCCCAATCGGGGATATAGCCCTCCGGAATGGCCCAGATTTTACGACCAATGGATGTTTTCATAAGAGGATCGTTTGAGCCGGGGAACGCCGGGGCCGTGCGTGCCAGGAGGCGACAACTCGCGGCGCACCGGCGGGGCACTCATGTCGCGGCGGTCGGAGGTGAAAATGGCGGAGCCTTGCGAGATAAGGTAATCGGCCGTGCGCGCAGCCAGCGCCTGGATCGTGAGTCCAGGGTTGGCGGAGCCCTGCGTTGGCAAAACGCTACCGTCGCAGATGAAGAGATTCGCAATGTCGTGCGTGCGGCCAAAGCCATCGACCACGCTGCTGGCCGGGTCGCGGCCCATCCGCGCGGCACCGACCAGGTGCGCGTATCGGGATTCCTGAACCACTTCCTCCGCTCCGGCCGCCCACATGACTTCCTCCACTTTTTTTGCGCCGAAAGCGATGAGCTTTTTGTCATTTTCGTATAGGTCGAAATGGACGTGCGCGACGGGCAGGGCGAACTGATCTTTCTCCTTGGACAGCGTGACGCGATTGTCGGCCCAGGGTAGGATTTCCCCCAGCAGGCCGAGGGTGGACCAATGATTATAGTCCATCATGATGCGCCGCATGCCCCAGCCCCAGCTCCCGCGCGCGGCCATCATTTGTTTGGCGAAGGCGATGGGAAGCGGGCCGACGGTTTGAATGGCAAAGCCCCGAGCGAAGTCCCGCGCGGGGTCGGTCTCGTAAAATTCCTCCGTCATGGCGTGCGCTGGTGGCGCCTTGTAGAGACGGACGGGTTCGTCGAAGCGGCCGAGGATGACATTGCCAGCCTGTGCCATGAGATAGCGGCCCACTGTTCCGCTGGAATTCGCGAGGCCGTCGGGGAATGCATCGCATACGGAGTTGAGCAGGAGCCGCGGGGTCTCGATGGCGTAGCCGGAGACGATCACGGCGCGGGCTTTCTGGAAATGCTCGCTCCCGTCACGGTCGAAGTAGCTCACGCCGGTGACACGGTTCAGCGCCTTGTCATAATGGATGCGTGAAACCATGCAACGGTCCCGGATCTCCGCACCGTTGGCGAGGGCGTCGGGCACATGCGTGACCAGCGTGCTCGCCTTCGCGCCCACTTTGCAGCCTTGAATGCAGAAGCCTCGATAAATGCAGTGCGGCCGATCGCCGCGCGACCCGCTCAGAATCGCCACGGGGCCACCAGCGCTGAAGGGGATTCCGAGTTTTGAGCAACCGCGCATGAGCGCGTCGCCGACGCCTCCCATGGGATGCGGGCCAAACGGATAGCCATGCGGATCGCCCCACGGAAACCAGGCTGGGCCGGCCACGGGCATCTCGAGTTCGAGCAGCTCGTAATAGGGTTTCAAGTCTTGGTAAGAGATCGGCCAGTCCACCGCGACGCCATCGCGGGTGTGGACCTCAAAGTCGGAGGGATGAAAGCGCGGGGTGAACGCAGCCCAATGGACGGAGCCACCACCGACGCCCTTCCCGGAATTATTCGCGCCAAGGGCGAGAGGATTTTCCCCCCCGGTGATGCGCAAGTCCTCCCAGTAGAGCTGATGCGATCCCGCCTCGTCGCTGACCCAGTCGCGCTCCGTGTCCCAAAAAGGACCTGCCTCCATCCCAAGCACTTTATATCCCGCACGCGCCAGACGCTGGAGCAGGACGCCTCCTGCGGAGCCGACTCCGACAATCAGATAATCGATCTCCGCGTTTGCAGCATGGCGGTGCATGGGAAATTCGAGCCGCTGCATGGAGCCAAGCCGGTGGTCGCCTTTCTGGGGCTTGCGAAAATAACCGCCAAGGGGAGTTTTCAATGGGTGCCTCCTTGCCCGGCCGCCGGATGTCCGCTGTGGGCTGCAATTTCGCGCTCCTCTGGATCGGAAAGCGTATCGGCGGAAGCGACCCACTCGTATCGTTGCTCCGCCACTTCCCACGGCTCGGGTTCGCCGTGTTCCAGTCGCATATAGCCGCGAGGATAAGCAGGACCGCCAAACCCAATTTCGTCCCAAGCCCACGGATGCGCATAGTAGGCCTCGGCACAGTCCTGCATCAGCAAGGCCCAGTAGCGGTGGATTTCCATCCGTTGCCAGACATCCTCGGCGCCCGGCTTTGGCTTCGCGTCGTGGATCGACTTGAGCAGTTCCTCCTGTTCGCGCCAAGTCAGCTCACGGAACGGCCGGTTCCAGCGGTGCTTCGCCATTTGCTCCAGCGCGCGAAACCCGAGTCGGTAAGCGTCAGGATCTGGCGGCATTTTTTCAAAGCGGTAGCCAGGGCTGCGTCCTTCATGCAGCCGCTCATCAATCGCGGGAACTATTGGTATGCGGCGGGAAGCCTGGCGGTCGTCTTGTGGCAGGAGATGATCCACAAGGATATCCATCAACCGGGCTTCTTCCGCGGTAAAGAATCGCAGGGGAGGAACCTTCTGGACTCGATCGAGTATTTTCTGGCGCGTGGCGGCGTCCCAAAATCCCTGCTGAGCCAGCGTGCTATACCTGGGATAGTAGCCCGGCTGTTCCGTGCGCGGAAGGCGCTCACCCGTTTGCGGGTCGGTGGGCCGCCCATCACGCCGAGTCTGATTCATCGCCGCTCCCTTCGCATGAGACACGCCAGGAGCCCGATCACACCGCAGGCCGCGAAAAGCAGGGGCGCGAAAATGGGCGGGCCGTAGAGGATGTTATAGAGCGGCGCCTTGATCAATCCGCCAGGTCTGCGCCAGACGCCCCGGGCATGGTAGTAGAAGCCCACGGCGCCGTCGACGACCGCCGCGGCGGACATGACCGGAAGTACGGTCCGCGCCGCCCGAGGGCTGCGGATGGAAAGCGCGGCGGCCAGCATCAGCAATGGGGCGATGATCACCGGCGACCATTGGGCCTTGTATTTGAAATTGTTTTTGTAATGCGAGTAGAGCGCCTCGAAGCCGCTGAAGAACGCGCTTAATATCGTCGCGACGGCGAGATGCTTTTGAAAGTGGCCTTCGCATAGTTGGGCCGCCCAGGAATTGCCGCCGCCGTGAAAAAATCGTTCCAAGAATCCGCGCCGCCTGCGCAGCGGCAGATCGATGACAGGAGACTCTTCTGGCCGCAAAAATGACGCAATGAGTCCAAGATAAGCGCTGATGCTGAATAGTAGCGGCGCAAAAATGGGAGGGCCCATCACGATATTGGTGACAGGTAAGCGCCAGCCGCCCGGCTTGCGGGCGATGCCGCGCACGTGAAACAGAAATCCGACGACACCATCCAACATCGTGACAAGCGAGACCCAGCGCAGGACGGTCCGCGCCGCCCACGTGCACAGGGATCCCCAGATCCCGGCCATAGTGAGTGCGCCGCTAAGCACCACTGGGGACCACATGACCTTTTGCCCGAAGCTGCCTTTGTAGTGCTCATACGAGACTTCAAGCCCGGCGAGGATGCTCGACGCGCCGGCCATCAGGGAAAGGCTGCGTTGGAACCGCCCCTCTCGAATGTGGTCCACTGCGCTCTTCAAATCTTCTCGCGCGATGTGCGCCAAACGTTTCCTCGGCCTGAATGGGAGAAGATAAGCAAGTGCCATAATGTTTTCCTCACGCCGCCAAATAGCGCTCGGCGTCCTTTCGCTTGAATTCAAGTCCAAAGCCGGGGGCGTCTCTGCGCGGCTCAAGAAAGCCGCCCTTCGGTTTCAACACGCCGTCGAAGAACATGTCCTCGATGCGTGAATGGTCGAAGAAATATTCGCCAATCAGGAAAGACGGAGCCGCGCAGGCGGCAGAGGCGTGCATGGCCGGCGCGCAATGGAACGAAAAGGGGACGTGGAAGGCATCAGCGATGCCGGCGGCTTGCAGGAACCCGGTAATGCCGCCGCACCGCGTGGCATCGGCTTGAAGCACATCGACGGCGCCGGCCTCCAGCATGCGCTGGAAATAGATGGCCTGGTATCCGTATTCACCCGCGGCGATGTTCATTCCGGCCGGAGCATGGTCGCGGACGAAACGGAGCCCTTGGAGATCATCTGAAGACACGGGCTCCTCAAACCAAACGACGCCCAATTCCGCGAACCGCTGGGCTTGCGCGATGGCCTGCTGGGCCGGGTAGGCGCCGTTGGCATCGACAAAAAGCTGCACGTCCGGTCCAATGGCTTCCCGGGCGGCACGCACCCGGTCCCGGTCCGCGGCGGGATCGCGGCCGATCTTCATCTTCACCTTCTTGATTCCCTGCGCGGCCCATTGGCCAAGCTGCTCCTGCAACTGGTCGATGGAATAGGATGTGAATCCGCCGCTGCCGTAGATTTCCGCGCGGTCGCGGCCCGCACCGAGAAGATCGAGGAGCGACACGCGAAGCAACTTCGCCTTGAGGTCCCACGCCGCGTTGTCGATGGCGGAAATGGCCATCGCGGAGATTCCAGGTTGACCGAGATTGCGGAGATGACGGCGCATGGCGGTGTGGAGACCCGGAAGGTCAAAGG
Source organism: Methylacidiphilales bacterium (assembly GCA_035508775.1). Classification (GTDB taxonomy): domain Bacteria; phylum Verrucomicrobiota; class Verrucomicrobiia; order Methylacidiphilales; family UBA1321; genus JABDGH01. Next base: position 28,573 of record DATJMI010000043.1, on the reverse strand, counting down.
CGCGCCGGCCCCGGATCGCCGGCGCCAGGACGGAGTCGATCAGCTTTGCCGTGGCAAGATCCGCGTAAGAGTAACCCAGCCCGGTTTGATCCGCCGCCAGCAATTCGACCAAAACGAGAGTCGTCTTATCCCACTCAAGAGTGCCGTCGGATTCTGGCGAGGCGGTCGGGACAGTGTAGGCGGAAACTCGAATGTCGGAAATGGTGGCGCGGTCCATGACTAGGCCTCCCCTATTTCCGATGGGGCAGCAGGGTTTCGATCGCTTCCTTCATCGCACCCCGGAACATGCCTCGCCGGTGGGCGTCGTGGAGCAGCGCCTCACTGAAGTGCATCGCCTGCTTCATGGTGATGTGCGGCGGCAGGGTCGGGACTTCGGGATCGGTGACGGCCTCAATGACCACGGGGCAACTGGCATTCAGTGCCTCGTCCCAGGCAGGGCCGATCTGCTCCGGCTTATCGACACGAATGCCTTTCAAACCCAGCAACTCGGCATAGCTCGCAAACTCGAAGGCGGGAACATCCTGGCTGGCGTCGAATTTCGGATCGCCGTTCATCACCCGTTGTTCCCAAGTCACCTGATTGAGATCGTGATTGGCCAGCACGAGAATGATGAGTCGCGGATCACTCCACTCCTTCCAGTTGTTCGCGATCGTCACCAGTTCATTGATTCCGTTCATCAGCATTGCGCCATCGCCAACCAAGGCGATGGGGACGCGATCGGGCCACGCGAACTTGGCTGCGATGGCGTAGGGAACGCCCGGGCCCATGGTGGCGAGCGTGCCTGAGAGGCTGGCCATCATGCCGCGGCGAATCTTCAGGTCCCGCGCGAACCAGTTGGCGGAGCTGCCGCTGTCGGCGCTGAGGATGCAGTTGTCGGGCAGGCGCGGTGACAGCTCCCAGAAGACGCGCTGCGGATTGATAGGATCCGCCGCGTTCATCGCCTGCGCCTCGAGGACCTTCCACCATTCCGCAATTCCCTTCTCGATGGATTCGCGCCAACTGCGATCCGTCTTTCGCTGCAAAAGGGGAATGAGGGCACGCAACGTCTCCGCGCTGTCGCCGACCAGCGGCACCTCCATCGGGTAGCGGATGGATATCATTTTCGCGTCGATCTCGATCTGCACGGCGCGCGCCTGGCCTTCTTTCGGGAGAAATTCCGAGTAGGGAAATGAGCTGCCGACGACCAGCAGCGTGTCGCAGCTCTGCATCATGTCCCAACTTGGCTTCGTGCCGAGCAGCCCGATGGATCCGCATACCCCGGGCGCTTCATCCGGCACCGCTGCCTTGCCGAGAAGGGCCTTGGAAATTCCCGCGCCGAGAATCTCGGCCACCTGCAGAATCTCGTCAGTGGCGCCAAGCGCGCCGGCTCCGACGAGCATGGCGACTTTCTTGCCGGCATTGAGAACTTCGGCGGCTCGCTGCAGGTCGCTTTGCTGCGGAATCACCCGCGGCTCAGAATAGCCAATGCCGCTAAAGAGCGAGCCGTGGGTCCGCGGCGGCTCCTCGTAGGCAAGTTCCTGAAGATCGTTCGGGATGATCAGGCAGGTGACAGTCCGCTCCGCCTTGGCGATGCGGACCGCGCGATCAACCAGGTGGCGAATCTGGGAAGGCACGGTCGCCATATGGACGTAGTCCCCGGCGACGTCCTTGAACAAGGAGACGAGGTCCACTTCTTGTTGATAATGTCCCCCCAAACACGATCGAGCTTGCTGACCGACGATGGCCACCACGCTCTGGTGATCCAGCTTCGCATCATAGAGGCCATTGAGGAGATGAATGGCGCCCGGCCCGCTCGTGGCCAGGCAGACACCGACCTCACCGGCGAACTTGGAATGCGCGCAGGCCATGAAGGCCGACATCTCTTCATGCCGAACCTGAACGTATTGGACACTGTCCCCGGCGCGGCCGAGGGCGCCGATGATGCCGTTGATGCCATCACCCGGGAATCCGAAGATGCGCGAGATGCCCCATTGATTGAGGCGCTTGATGAGAAAATCGCTGACCGTCATGCTCATGAATCGACCTTTCTTTTGGAATTGGCTGATCTTGTATTCGCACGTGATGTGCCGCACCTCAGTTACAAAACAGAAGGGGCAAATCTCCTTGGAAATCAGCATCGTTCGGCGCTGATGTGATCGGACCCTCAAGCGAATTGCAGAAAAATCAGCGCCGCGCGATGCGTTTTGCAAGACGGATGAAGCAGTCTCACCGAGGCCAGGGCCGCGAAATGTAATCGAGCATGATTAGAAAGAAGAAGAGCGCGAGCCACAACAGACCGACGATGGAGGTCAACGCGATCAAGGGTTCGCTGTAGCGAACGCGCATGAAGAAAAGCGCGATGAGCCCGGACATCACGAGCGCCAGGGCAAGGTTGAGCAGCCAATTCCAGCCATCAAGCGGAATGAAGGCGATGCCTGTGCTCGCGCCAAGGCAAAGAAGCAGGGCGAGGAGGATCCGAAAGTGAGCAGCGAACGAATTCATTGGGGATTCACGAGGTAGAAGAGCGGGTAGAGAAAAAGCCAAACGATATCAACGAACGCCCAGTAAAGGCCCAGAACCTCGAAGCGATTTGGATTGATCAAAGAACGGCAGGAACACGAAATCCCAAAAAACACAATCAGGACAAGGCCAACCGTGACATGGAACATATGCAGGCCGGTCATGGTGAAATAGAGGCAGAAGAACATTTGCGAAGCAGCGGGATCGGATCCTTGAAAGCGGAAAGCGCTGCCCGGAATGAGATGCTCGTGAAATTTGGCCCCGTATTCCCAGCCCTCGACGCCAAGGAACAGGGCGCCCAAGAGCCATGTGACGGCGAAGAGTGAAAGCAGCACGGTTCGGCTACCACGCCGGGCCGCCCCAACCGCGAGCGCCATGGTGAATCCGCTGGTCAATAAAATCGCCGTGTTCAAGCAGCCCAGGTACCACTCCTGGTGGCGGCCCGCCTCCGCGAAGGCTTGTTCGTGCTCGAAACGGTAGACCAGGTAAGCGGTGAAGAGCCCGCCGAAGAAGAGCACCTCGGTGGCGAGAAAAATCCACATCCCGAAAAGCGCACTTTCGCGCTGATGGCCGGCATCCTCGAACGGATGATTTAATGGGTGGTTAAGGGTGTCGGCGGACATCGGAGGGTTCTCCTTGCGGAAGAAGTTCGTAGGCGTACGGCTTGGTGGTCACTGTGGGAATCTGCCCGAAGTTCTCCTCGGGAGGCGGAGAGGATGTCTGCCATTCGAGGCCAGTCGCGTTCCATGGATTGCGTCCTGCCGGCGGACCGAAAAAGCTGGCCCAGCCGAGATAGCAAAGGGGTAAGAAATAGCCCAAGCCGAGGAGTGGAGTGCCAAGCGTCGAGAGCACATTGAGCATTTGAAATTCCTCGGGGTAGACGTGGTAGCGCCGCGGCATGCCCATGTAGCCGAGAATGAACTGCGGGAAGAAGGTCAGGTTGAAGCCGACAAAAAGAATGATCGCGGCCCAGCGCGCGAGCCGTTCCGGATAGAGCCTTCCCGTGATTTTCGGAAACCAATAATGGATGCCGCCGAGGTAGGCCATGACCGCACCGCCGACCATGATGTAATGGAAATGCGCGACGACAAAATAGGTCTGCGTGACGTGGACATCGATGGCCAGCGAGGCCAGCATGATGCCGGTCATCCCGCCGATGGTGAAGAGGGCGATGAAACCTATCGCGTAGAGCATCGGCGTCTCGAAGGAGATGCTTCCCTTGTACAGGGTGGCCGTCCAGTTGAAGACTTTTATGGCGGAAGGAACGGCAACAAAAAAACTCAGGAGTGAAAAAATCATTCCAGCGTAGACGGACTGTCCGCTGACGAACATGTGATGGCCCCAGACGAGAAAACCCAGGAAGGCGATGCCAAGGCTGGCGTAGACGACGAAGTCGTACCCGAAGATCGCCTTGCGGGAGAAGGCGGCAATCAGCTCGCTGACGACGCCCATGGCCGGCAGGACCATGATGTAAACCGCAGGATGCGAGTAAAACCAGAACAAGTGCTGGAAGAGGAGCGGGTCGCCGCCGATGCGTGGATCGAAGATGCCGACGCCGAAGAGCCGCTCCAGCGCGACGAGAAAAAGCGTGATGGCGAGGACCGGGGTGGCCAGAACAAAAATCAGGCTGGTTGAGTAGAGGCTCCAGACAAACAGCGGCATGCGAAACCAGTGCATGCCAGGCGCCCGTAACTTGTGCACCGTGACGATAAAATTGAGGCCGGTGAAAATGGACGAGAAGCCGTTGATGAAGATGCCCACCGCCATGGCGATGACCCAGCCGTTGGAGTAGGTGCTGCTGTAGGGTGTATAGAACGTCCAACCCGTGTCGACGCCGCCCACGAGGATGGAGCCGACAGCGAAAATTCCGCCGAACATGAAGACATACCAGCTCACGAGGTTGAGGCGGGGAAAGGCGACATCGCGTGCGCCGATCATCAGCGGCAGGAGAAAATTGCCGAGCACGTTGGGAATGGCCGGAATGAGAAAAAACCAGACCATGATGACGCCGTGCATGGTGAAGAGTTTGTTATAAGTGGCCGAGGTGAAGAGATCGCCGTGCGGGTGCATCAACTCAACGCGCATCAGCATCGCGGCTACTCCGCCAATGAGGAAAAAGAACGTGATGGAAGCGAGATAGAGAAGACCGATGCGCTTGTGGTCATGCGTCAGGAACCAGGAGGCAAACGTTTGCTTGCCGGTGAGATAGTTGTCACGGGGTATGATGCCCGCTGGAGGTGACACGGTCATGGAGAACCTCCTTGCGTAGCCGCGGAATCGCTTCGCATCGACTTGATGTAGGCGATCAAGGACACGATCTGCTCCTCCGTCAGGTGACCCTGGAACGAAGGCATGATCGGCTGGTAACCGGCAGGGACGTTCTTCGCAGGCTCGAGGATGCAGTCCCGAATATAGGTGTCGTCCGCCACCACAATCTGGCCGGATTGCAGGGGCACGGGCTGGCCGTAAATGTCGTCGAGCGATGGCGCGTGGACGACCTGGCTGCCCTCGTGACAGCCACTGCAACCGAGACTGTGAAAATAGCGGGAGCCTTGGGCTGCTAGAGTGCCGGGAGCGCTCGCGCCCGCCCGCTGTTCCCACGCGGCGTAGTCGGAAAGACTCATGACAACAACTGTGCCGACCATTTGCGAATGAAACGCGCCGCAGTATTGCCCGCAAAACAGATGATACTGGCCGGGAGTGGTCGCGCGAAACCACATGCGCACGTAGCGCCCGGGAAGAACGTCATGCTTGATGCGGAAGGCCGGTACATCGAAATCGTGGATGACATCCTGTGAAGTCAGCGTCAGCACAATATTACGGCCGGCGGGAATATGCAGCTCGTTGATCTCACGGATGCCGTCGGCGTGCTCGATTTTCCACATCCACTGCTTGGCAATGACGTAGATTGGAATGCCATCGGCGGGCGGACTGAACATGTTGTAGTAAACATTTCCCGCCCAGATGAAGAGACCGAGGAAGATGACGAGGGGAATGAGTATCCAGGCGAACTCGATCTGGATTTCGCGCTCAGAGGTCACATCGGGAGTGCGATCGACGCGGGAGCCGTGCCGGTAGCGAAAGCAGAACCACGCGAAAACGGCCAGCACGACACAGGTGATCGCGGTGCAGAGCGCCGTTTCGAGCACGAAGATCCAGTCGACGGCATTGGCGTAGCTCGAATCTTCATAGGGTAGCACGCTCATGCCTGCCTCCCTTCCGTACGGGCGCGCTGGCGGGTCTCTTGCCGAATCGCACGAAAGACGTATGCCGCGAGCGCCGCCACCATTAAAATTCCGGCCAAGCGCAGGATGTTGAAAATGACGACGCCATATTTGCCCTGCAGGGGATTATATTGGCAGCAAAGCAGCAGGAAATCCTCGACCGGATTGCCGACCTTGGCATCCGCCGCTGTCGCGAGGGCATCGCGCAGGTCTGCGGGCGGATACTCGATGCCGAAGAAATAGCGCGAGACTCTTCCGCCCGGCGTCAGGATGACAATTCCGCTCGGGTGCGCGTACTGATTTATTGCGGGAACGTAGACGTAATGAAATCCAACGGCGTCAGCCAGCGTCTTGATGGATTGCGGCGAACCGGTGAGAAAATGCCAGCCTTGGGCGGTCTCGGGCCGTTGATAGCTGTCGACGTAGCCGAGCTTCTTGATGGCGGACGTCGCGGGCGTGTCGGTCGGATCAATGCTCACCGCGACGACGTCGAAGCGGTCGCCCGCGTTGAAAGTGAGCTGCTTGAGAGACGTGATCAGGCTGTTGAACACGATGCTGCAGAGATTCGGGCAGCGGTTGTAGTCGAGGATCAGGATGATGGGACGTTTGTGGAAATAGTCTCCGAGTTGTACCGGCGCGCCGGTTTCCGAGACGAACGGCAAATCCAATGGGACTTGCGTTCCGAGCTTTTGGTCAAAGCGGACGTCGCGCAAGTAATCGATTGGTGTGCTGGAATCCGCGCGTACCGTGGCGCAGAAAAGCAGCGCGGAATAAAAAGCGAGGACGAGGTTAAGGCGCATGGTCCGCCTCTTCTGCTTTTTGCTGGCGCATCATGAGTTCAGTAACCGGGACAGGCGCGGCATTGGTCGAAGCAGTATCGACCGGCGGCGCCTGATCGTTGGCAACCCATAGCGCCATCGCCCGCTCGATCGGAATTTGTGCGATGCCGCGTGTGCGATCAACCCAGGCATAGCGGTCGATATGCTCATCTTCCCGTGCCCGGACGGTTTGAAGGTCCAGCAGCGGCTGGGTTTGAAGACGAGGCTCGGGCGGTAGGTCCGAACTCGCCTCCAGCGGAGCAGCCTCGCTTGTTCGGTGCGGATATTCCCGGGCAAAACCTCTGAAGAGGAGAAGCCCGGCAAGCACCAGCATCAGCAATGTCGCGAGGATGATAGTCACGGTTTTCAGGATCACCGCAGGTTCGAGACCAGAAGCCTCGTGGTTGGAGGGCGACGCGGGCGACGGGATCTTGTCCTCGGCTTTCATGCGGTCACCTCCGGCGAAGCGGAATGAGTGCCTTCGGCCAACATCAACGGCGCACTCTGCAGAAAGCGCACATAGAAGCCAGACCAAATCAGCCCCACGCCAAGAACGAGAAAAGGGGTGAACCACGGAAAATGTCCGTTCTGGGAGCCGGGACCTACCCACCAGACAATTTGAACAAAGTGCGCGGCGAGCATGAGCCCGGCCACCCATGCCAAGCGATCCAGCCTTTTGGAAATAGCCGTCAAAATCAGGCAAAAAACCGGGATGACGAAATGCAGAAAAACGAGCGCCACGGCGACCGCTTTCCATGCGTTGGAGCTGCGATCCGCGAACCAGGAAACTTCATGCGGCAGATTGCCAGTCCAGATGATGAGAAATTCCGAGAAAGTGACATAGGTCCAAAAGCAGGTGAAGGCCAGGAGCAGGTTGCCGAGGTCGTGCGTGACCTTTTGGTCGACCAGATCTCTTCTCAGCCTGTTTCGATCGAGAACGCGGAGGGTGATGATCGACCATGCCATGGTCGCCGTGGCCGCCTCGGCGCAGAACTCGACGCTGAGCATGCTCGAATACCACTCGGGCTTCAGCGACATGACCCAGTCGATGGTCGCGAAGTTCATCAGCAGGACGAAACCGATGAGCGCCGGGCCGCTCCACTTTTCCGCCACGGCAATATCGTGGGCGTTCCCGTGGAGACTCAGCCGGCGATACCATGCGGCGAGCGAGCCGAGTATAAGGAAATAGATCGCATAGCGAATGACGTAGAAGGGGACGTTGAGGTATGCGGCCTTGCCCGCGACGAGGCGCTGCAGCTCGGGGGTGTGCGGATAGATCCACGGAAACAGGTAGGGCATTCCGAAAAACACGGGCAAAAAAAGCACGGCGAGGACGGGCAGCGTGAGTGCTCCTGCCTCCAGAAAGCGGGTTATGGCCGCCCCCCAACGTCCGCCGGTCAGGTACTGCAAAAGCAAGAGACCGAGACAGCCCACGGCGATTTGGGCCCAGAAAATGAAGGCGCTAAGATAGCCGGCGAAAAAGTCAGCCGGCCAAAAAAATCCGACGGCGGCACAGAGCAGTAGCAAAATCGCTCCAAGCGCCGGCGCCTCCCGGTGTAGATTGGGCAATCCTCGCGAAATCACGGTGACGCCTCCACTTTCTTTTGATCTTCGGGATTCAGCTCGCTGAGCGGCGCGTCCTGGCTGAATTGCAGCGCGCGAATATATGCGATGACGGCCCAGCGCTCTTCGGGCGAAAGGCGTGAGCCAAACGGGTACATAACGCCATAGCCATTCGTGATGACCTCGAAGAAATGCCCCACAGGTGCTTTTCGCAGGCGATCCGTGTGATAGGAGGGCGGCGCGGGAAATCCGCGTTGGACGACGATGCCCTGGCCGTAGCCGTCGCGGCCATGGCACATCGAACAGTTGATCTCGAAAAGGTCCCGTCCCTGCGACATCAACGCGGGGGTAACGGGAATCGGAATGCGGTCGGTGAGCGCCGCGCCGTCATGCCCGGTATAAAACGGCGAGTCATCCGCCACGCCGCCGCGCGGAACGCTATGTGCCGGCGGAGCCAGATCGACGGCTTGGCTCGGAAAATACTCGTTTTGTTGCTCGGGCAGGATCTTAGGCTGCTCGTACATATCGCGATGGCACCCGGTCAAGGAGGTGGTAACAGCCAGGGCGAGAAATGCGGAGAGAGACGCCTTCACGCCGGTACCTCCATGAGGGCAGTCGCGCCGTTTTCCAGAAGCAGCGCCCTGGCTCTTTCGGAATCGAACTTCGGGTCGGCCGATTCAAGGCAGAGAAAGAAGGCATTACTGCTGGCCGCGCGAAATCGCTCGACGTTGAAGACAGGATGCGAAAAGCGCGGCAGCCGATTGAGCAGCAACATCCCCAGCACGCCGAAAAGGACCCCGCCGAGCACGCCGAATTCAAAGGTGATCGGAACGAACGAGGGCCAACTGTTGAGCGGCCGCCCACCGACGTTGACCGGATAGGTGATCGCCGCCGCGTAGTACTGCATCAGAAACCCGCCAAGTGCGCCGCAGATCGCCGCGACGAGGAAGATCGCTGCCACCGCCCTGGGCTTGAAACCGAGAGCCGCCGGCACGTCGGCGATCGGAAAAGGCGAATACGTCTCAACCCTGGTGAAGCCCGCGGCGCGAACGGCGCGGGTGGCCTTGACCAGCGATTCCGGACCCGGAAACTCGGCGAGCAAGCCGTAGAGAGTTTCCTCGCTCATGCGCCAGCCTTTCCGGAGCCCAGTTCGTGCCCGAGCTTGCGCACCTCACTCATCGCCATCATCGGAAAAATGCGGATGAAGAGAAACAGCAGCGTGAGGAAAAGCCCCAGGCTGCCGAAGAGAGTCATCCAGTCCCACTGCGTCGGCAGGTAAACTTTCCAGGCCGATGGCAGGTAGTCCTCATGCAAACTCTGCACGACGAGAATGAAGTGGTCCATCCAGAGGCCGACGTTCGCCACGAGCGCGATGACGAAAAGTGCGAGCGGGCGCTCCCGCACGGCGCGGATCCAGAGCAACTGGACCACGCCGACATCCATCAGCATAAAAAGGCAGCCGGGAATCGCGTAGGCGCCGGTGAATTTGTCGATGGTGATGAACTTGTCGTAGGAGTCGCCGCTATACCAGGCCATGAAAGTGTCGGTGATGTAGCCATGCGCCACGACCAGGCTCGTGGCGATCATCAGCTTGGCCATGTTGGCTAGGTGCCGCCCGGTGATGAGGTCCTCCAGGTGATAAAAATGGCGCACGGGAATGACCAGCGTCAGGCCCATCGAGAAGCCGGAGAGCAACGCACCGGCGACGAAGTAGTACGGCATGATGCTGGAATGCCAGCCGGGCACGATGCCCACCGCGAAATCGAGGCTCACGATACTGTGCACGGAAACGACGAGCGGGGTTGCCAGTCCGGCCATGATGAGATAGGCGGCCTGGTAGCGCGCCCACTGTCGGCCCGAGCCTCGCCAGCCGAGCGCGAGTATGCCGTAAATCACCCGCTGCCAGTGATGAGGCGCACGGTCGCGCAGCGTTGCAAAATCCGGAAGCTGTCCGACGAAGTAGAAGACCACTGAAACGATGGCATACGTCATCACCGCAAACATGTCCCACATCAGCGGGCTGCGGAACTGCGGCCAGAGCGCCATCGTGTTGGGGTAAGGGAAGAGATAGTAGAACAGCCACGGACGGCCGAGGTGGAGCAGCGGAAAGCTGCCCGCGCAGGCGATGGCAAAGAGCGTCATCGATTCCGTGAAGCGATTGATCGAGTTGCGCCATTGCTGGTGGCAGAGAAACAGCACGGCGGAGATGAATGTTCCTGCGTGCCCGATGCCGACCCACCAGACAAAGTTGACAATGGCAAAGCCCCAGGCCACCGGGATCTGCAGGCCCCAGATGCCGACACCGTAGGTGAAAAGCACGGCGATCGCGTAGTTGAACATCATCAGCAGCAGGAACGCGATGGCGAATCCTCCCAGCCAGCCGCGCGTGACCGGACGCTTTAGCACGATGGCCGATACGCGCTCGCTGACCGATTCGTCGGTCAAGCCCGATGGCAACAGCGGTTGATCTTCGGAAGTGCGGTCCATGTCTCAGGTTGTTGGCGGGTTGATGATCTTGGCGAGGTAGGTCGTCCGCGGGTGGGTGTTCAGCTGTGCGAGAAGGGCGTAATTGCGGGGCTGGGCCTGCAAGCGCGCCACGCGGCTTCGCGGATCGTTGCGGTTGCCAAAGACGATGGCCTCCGCCGGGCACGCCTGCTGGCAGGCGGTGACGATTTCGCCGTCACGAATGGACCGGCCGTCGCGCTCCGCGGCAATGCGCCCAGCTTCGATGCGCTGCACGCAATAGGTGCACTTTTCCATCACGCCACGTGTGCGGACGGTCACATCGGGATTCTTCTGCAGCGTGAGTGTCGGGTGGGAGGTGTCGTCGTACTTCAGAAAATTGAAGCGCCGGACCTTGTACGGGCAATTGTTCGAGCAATATCGGGTGCCGACACAGCGGTTATAGACCATGTCATTGAGGCCTTCGCTGGTATGAACAGTGGCACCGACGGGACAGACTACTTCGCACGGCGCATCCTCGCACTGCATGCAGGGCACGGGTTGGAAATGAAACGCCGGCTCGTCAGGGTCACCTTCGAAATAGCGGTCCACGCGCAGCCAATGCATTTCCCGCCCACGCAGCACCTGCTCCTTGCCGACCACGGGGATGTTGTTCTCCGCCTGGCACGCGATGATGCAGGCATTGCAGCCGATGCACGAATTGAGATCGACCGACATCGCCCAGGCGTAATTCTTGTACTGGTGCGGCGGATAAAGATCGTCCTTCGCGAGAGGTTCCGGTTCGGCTTCGCGCGCCCGCGCGGGATCGGCCTGATAATCGACGAGAGTTTGAACCTGAATGAGGTCGCGACCCTCCATTGCAAAGTGATGCTGCGTCGCGGCGAGTTCGTGCTGGCGTTCCGTCGAGGTGACGTTGCTGATTTTCAATACCCACGGATCATCGGGTGAGCGCAGGACGCCGGCATTGAAGCCCGCTCCGTTCGCCACCTGCCCGGAATTTGTTCTTCCATAGCCCAGCGTGACGCTGATGCACTCATCTGCGTGGCCGGGTTGTATCCAAATCGGCGCATCGATCTGACGCCGGCCAACCTCGATGCGGGCGACATCCCCGGACGCAAGGCCGAGACGCTTGGCAGTAGCCGGGCTGAGTGCGGCCACGTTGTCCCACGTCAGCTTGGTCATGGGACGCGGCAACTCCTGAAGCCAGGCATTATTGGCGAACCGGCCATCGTCCACGGCTGGGTCAGGGCTCAAGGCTAATTCGAGCTGCGTTGAATCGATGGGTGCTCCCGGATTAACATTCGCGACGCTCGTCACCGGCACGAGCGCAGGCACCGCGTCCGAGCTGAGGCCCACGAGCACGCCTTTGCTAAGAGATTGATTCCAGGCATTCAGTTGGTCAGGAGCGAACTTTCGCTCCCAGAAATCACGCACGATTTTGTAACCAGGGCGAGGAGGCAAGTCGACGAATAGCGACAAGACTTCCGGCAGGGAAAAGGCGGCGGGATAAAGCGCTTGAATGACGGGCTGAATCAGGCTCGGCGTATTGTCGGCGGCGAGAACGTCGCCCCACGCTTCCAGGTAGTGTGATTCCGGGACATGCCATTGGCAGCGGGTGCCCGTTTCGTCGTCGTAGAGCCCAAGGTGAATCGACATCGGCACTCGGGAAAGCAGGGACGCAAAATCCGCGTCAGCCGGGAGGCTGTAAACCGGGTTGGCCGCGGCAATGAGAAGTGTGGTGGCATCTCCTGACTGCAAGCGGGCAAGAAACTCGGTGATGCCTACGCGCGCCGCGACGGGCTCCGGTTCCTCAAAGTACCGTACCGTGGCGCCGAGATTGTTGAGCGCCTGATTCAGTTGAAAGGCGAGTGCATGAATCACCTTCGGTTGATAATCACCCGCGATAACGACGGATTTCCCTTCGTGTGCTCGCAGATCGGCTGCGAGTTTTTGAATTTCCGGGGCGACGCTCTTGTCGTTGGCCAGAACGGCGCCGGCTAATTGCTGCGCGAAGAGCACGATTTCCGACGGCTTGCGGCGCCAGCGACGGTCGGCTTTCACGCCTGTGATGCTTGGCGCGGATTCCACAGCGTAAAAGCGGCTGAAATCTGATTCCGGCCGCCGCCGCCGCTCGCTGAAAGCTTTCGTCAGCGCAATGCTATCCGCGCCCACGCCAAGAAAGTCGGCATCCAGCGACAGGATGACGTCGGTTTTGCTGAGATCGTAGTTAGGCACGGCGAGTCTTCTCGAAGTCGAATGGGCCCGAACCGGCATCGCCGCCTCGTATTCGCACCACGTCAGCCTTGGGAATTTCTGATGGAGCCGCTGCATCTGATCCCAAAGGCTCAATGACCCGCTCGTGCCCGTAAGGATGAAAAGTCCGGCGCCTTGGTCCTCCGCATGGGCGGCGACGCGACTGGCGACGAATTGGCGAAAGGCGTCACGGCTTTGAATCGCTTCGCCCCGCCGAATCACCTGGGAGCGATCCGGATCATAAAGGCCGAGGATCGACGCCTGCGTAAAGACGTCGGCGGCGCCAAGACTGGCCGGATGGTCCGGATTGCCCTCAATCTTGATCGGCCGGCCCGACTCGGTGCGGACCAGCACGCCTTTGCCGCGACCGCGTAGAGGAAATGTCGTCGCGTAGTAGAGCGGATTTCCCGGAACGATTTCCTCGGGACGGCGCACGTACGGCACCAGCTTTTCTTGCGGTTGCCGGCTGCATCCGCTCAATCCCGCCAAGGCGAGCGAGGCGCCCAGTAATTGCAGGAACCGGCGGCGGCTCAGCCCCGGAGGCCATTCGCTCGCGAGGACGGGAAACTCGCGATGAAGATATGGGAGAAAGTCCGGGCTTTGCATCCATTCCTCAAGGCTCCTCCAAAAGCGAGGACCGCCTTGGGCGAACTGAACCGCAGTTGGAATCGGAAATGGAGCCATAGTTTTTAGCGATGGCAGGCCGAACAATCGCTCAAGTGTTCCGCGTCGATGTGCCGTGCGGTCGCGATCGCTTGTGCTTCAGCCGGCGTCGCGGTTGGCTTCCAGTCCATTTGGAAGACTTGGGAGAGTTGCGGACGCAGCGATTCCTCCGGGTGCCGGTGGCACCGCAGACACCACTGCATCTCAAAATCGACTGGCTTGTAGGTGATGGGCATTTCGTCGACTCGCCCATGGCAGCTTGAGCAGCCCACGCCTTTGGCCACGTGAATGGAATGGTTAAAATAAACAAACTCCGGCACCTCATTCACTTTGTTCCAATGAAGAGGCGTGTTTTTGGCGTAGCTCTGACGAACGGGGGCGAGCATCGGCGCATCCTTCCAGACCTGTGAATGGCAGGTCATGCAGGTCAGGGTGTCGGGCATGCCTGCATATGCGGCTTTCGTCACCGTCCGATGGCAAAAGCGGCAGTCGATGCCCAACTCCGCGACGTGATGCTGGTGGCTGAAGGGCACCGGCTGCGGCAGCTCGACCCCTACATTCGTCCAGTACGGCGAGCGATTCAGCAGATATGCGGCATAAACACCGCCGGTGATGAGCAGGAGAATGCCGGCAGCAACGGCCCGGGCGGCAAAATCGAAGGATGAAGAAAATAGCTGAGCCATCGGATCGCTCTCATTGGGTCTGAGCAGCGCCCAAATCGCCCTTCTGCCCTTTTGCTCCTGACTACTTAGCAGATGACGCACCGAGTGCTGGGTACTTACCTCGATTCCACAAAACTGTTTCGCAAATCAGGAGGGGTGATCTGAATAAAATAAGCTATTACTTCGCGCTGAGTAACTTATACGAACAGCTTTCCGTGGAGTAAAGAGCCACCACGATAATCGCAAAGTTCATCCGCCCCACAACGGGCTTGCAATCTGCACGACTCTCCTCGTTCGGCAATGCGTTCGGCGTCCGCCGATCCGAGTTACACTACGTTGCGAGACTCTTCTGAAAATCTGGCAGTTGGCGTGAATCAGGATCATTCGAGAGAATCCTGGTGGGACCCTTCTCTCTTTCCCTTTCCTGCTTGATGAGGTCTTCTAAGCGGTTGCGGGCAACGCTGAGTAATGGCGTATCGAGGGACTTACGAACAAGCCGCCCGCCCACCTTGAAACGAGCAAAGTAAATTTTTGAACTTTTCCAACGGACAAGATTTGCTACTGTCGAATTTTCCCAAGGAGATTCTTTGAGTTCGACTTTTTGCGGGTTTTCAGCGGTATCCATAAAAGGTATCAGATTGCGGTATCAGAATACCAGATTTCGCGCAGACAGTCAAAATTGCAAGGCCTTGCAAATCAGCAACAAACGCCAGGGTAGCTCAGCGGTAGAGCAGGGGACTCATAAGCCCTTGGTCGGGGGTTCGATTCCCCCCTCTGGCATGGCGTTTGGTGCGAGTGCGGAGAATCGAACTCCGACTTCAAGCTTGGGAAGCTCGCGCGCTACCTTTACGCCACACTCGCTCGATTTCGGGCGGTCTGATATGTACCACACCGGTTCAGGCGTGGGAATTGATCTTTTCGATCAAAACTTTCTTGGCGGCGCCGCCAACCATTTGCTCGCGAATTTCCCCGCCTTTGAAGAACAGCAGGGTGGGGATGCTGTAGATGCCATATTTTTGGGCCAATTCAGGTTCCTGGTCCACGTTGACTTTGACGATTTTAACTTTGGCGGGCAGTTCACGGGCAATATCGTCTAGCAAGGGGGCGATGGCTTTGCACGGGCCGCACCATTCGGCCCAAAAATCGACAATGACAAGCTTGTCGGCTTGAATGACTTCGCGCTCGAAATCGAGCGATCCTACGGTAAATACTTGGTTGCTCATTGCCCTTAACCTATCAGAAAATTGCACAAATGCCAGTGGTCGGCGGAATTTCGGGAAAAGTTGCCTGAGCCATGAGAAGGGAGAAGGGCGAGGCTAGATGAAGTCGAAAAGGCTGGCGAACAAGAAGGCGGCTGTAACCCACATGACGACAGCCAGCCCGGCGGCGATACCCGTCATGAGCGGCGAACCGGCCTCTTCCTCGGATTCCTCGAATCGGATTGGCGCCGCCGACGGCGCTTTGACTGCGGGCGCGGTAGCGGTTGGAGCGGCTGGTTGGGGAACCGTCGTCACCACTTTCGGTTTTACTGCGGGTCCCGAGGTGGCGGGAGCGGCTGCTCCAGGCGCGGCGGGTTTCAGAATGCGGGAACTTTTCCGTCCGGGCAGGCTGGGCTTGACCGTGATCCGGGCGGTCTCTTTCGGCGGTTGAGCCGAGGAAGCCTTAATGACGGATGTGCCTGATTTTTTGGGTGGTGGAGGCGCCCCCGTGATGGGCGTTGTTGCCGAGGGATTGGGTTGAGGATCCATGGAAAACTTAAATCAGTTCATAAACGCCGGCAATCAAAACGATTGCGATGAGCCAAGTCAATCCGGCCAGTGACGCGGCCAAAATGGTCATGAGCGTCGAGCCTTCCTCGGGTTCCTCGAAGCTGATCGATTGCGCGGCTGGTTTTACCGGCGCGACCGGCGTTGGCACCGTTGATATTGGCGCTGCCGTACTTGCGGAGAGGCCGGGTTTGACTGCGGACGTTACCGTTTGTGGTTTCGCCGCCATGGCTGCCGCAGCCCCGGCGGCAGCCGGAGCTATTGCCGCTGCGATGCCCGCTCCCGGTTTGGCGGCGGGAAGAGCTGCTCCAAGGGCGCCAGGCCTGGCTCC
Source organism: Methylacidiphilales bacterium (assembly GCA_035508775.1). Classification (GTDB taxonomy): domain Bacteria; phylum Verrucomicrobiota; class Verrucomicrobiia; order Methylacidiphilales; family UBA1321; genus JABDGH01. The sequence goes on along the minus strand of DATJMI010000043.1, from coordinate 12,331 downwards.
TCCCCCCGCAGTTCCGGGGATGCTTGGCTTAACGGTAATCCGGGCGGTTTCTTTGGGTGGTTGGGTTTTGGGTTGGGCTTTGATTACGGAAATCCCCGATTTTTTACTGGCTTCGGGTGATTCGGATATGATTGTGGTGGCCGATGGTTTCGGCGGAGCGGCGGTGGGGGTGAGGGGATCCACTGGCCGGGTTGTCGCCGCGGAAGGAACCGGCTTGACCGGACTTGGAACAACGGAGGCCGGCGCCTGTGGTGTAACCGCGCCGGGGATGACAGGTTTAATTGGGCTTACCGTTGGGGTGGCTGATATGGGTGGTTTTGTAACTGGGGGCGCTGTTGGCGTTACTGGCATTACAGGCACAACAGGTGTTATGGGCGCTGCGGGTGTTACCGGGACGACAGGCTTGACCACGGGTGGCGCACCAGTAACGGCTGGGGACGTCGCCGGTTTTACCGCTGTCGGTGGAGGCATTACCGGCATTACTTTGGGCGTGGCCGCGGCGGCCACGGCGGCGGCGGCGACGGGCATGGCCTGGGTTCGGCGAGGTGGCACGATGGCCGATGTTTTGGGCTTTGGCGCCGGGGCGGCGGTTACCGGCACCGTTGGTTTTGAGCCCTCAGGCGGAGTTGTCACGGATGGTGGCATGGTACGCGGTGGCGGTGAAACAACGGCGGTCTTTTTTAACGCGGCATCCGGCACTGGAGATGCGGGTGGACCTTTCTTTTCGGGGGCTAAAGGTGGCGGCACAACGACGGCGGTTCTTTTTAGAGCAGCCTCGGATGGCGGAGGCACGGGCGGCTCTTTCTTGATTGGAACCGAGGGCGTGGGTGGCGGAACTGCGACCTTGCTCTCCGGCTTCATCGGAGGAGGAGCCACTTGCGCGATCTTTGCTGGAATTGGTGGCGCCGTTGGTGGAACGGCTGCCGCGGTAGGAGCTGATTCAGTCTTAACTGGGTCAGTCTTAACTGGGGGCTGAGCCGGTGCGGTTATAGCAGGAATTCCCCCCGTCGTTTTCCGCTTAGGTGGTTGCAGCGGTGGCGATACAGCCGGTGGCGTGACACCACCGTGGGGCGCGGTTGCCGGTAATTTCTTGGCCGTTTGCTCGGGAAGTGGAGGCGCACCTGGAGCGGGAGAAGCGACTGGAGGCGGCGTGGGTACAACAGGCGTGGGAGCCTTCACTGTTATCTCTTCCGCCGGCGGGGCAACCGGCATCGGCAGTTTCACTGTCGGGACGCTGATTGGCGCCGCCGCCGGTGCGGCGCTTTTGGCCGAAGAAGGCGCAGGTACTACAGGCGCGGAAGGAGCCACGGGAGCGGAAGAAGCTGTCGGTTTGACCAGAGGAGCTGTCGGGGTCACCAGAACCGGGGGAACCATCGCCGCCGGTCTGACTGGTGGAGCTGTGGGCACTACAGGAGTGGAAGGAACTGTCGCCGCAGGCATTGCGGGAGCGGAAGGAGCTTTCGCCGCAGGTATCACCGGTGGAGGCGCAGGCGTTGCCGGGGCGGAAGGGGCCTGGGCCGTAGTCTCCGGTTTAGGCAGCTTCACCGTCGGAGCGCTAATGGGCGCTGATTTAGCCATGGTAAGTGGCACTGGGGGAGCGACCGGCGGTTTCACTTCCAATTGTTGAGTCATCTCTTGCGCCGCCGGCTTCGGCGGCAAATCGACCAGGCGCAGGGAACTCGTCGGGCGTTTTAATTGAACGGGAGCTATTCCGCCGCCGGGAAGTTGAGGACGGCCTGGAGGCTCCGTTATGCCCGATTTGGGCTCGGTCGAAAGAGGAGGCTGCGGTGTCAACGGCTTCGGTGTGGGAATGGATTGCGGGGGCGCTTTCGTTTCAACCGGTTGAGTAATTCCCGCCGGTGGAGTGGCGGACGGGCGGCTCTTGGCCACGATGGAAACCGCCGACGTCGTCGATACATTTGGAGGTTTCGCCTGATGGGGAATGGGTTCAACCTTTTCCGGTTCTTCAGCCCCGCTTTCCAAAAAGACCCTTGCCTGGGGATGCGCCACGATTACGCGTGTTGGTGGCGAGGCGGGCGGTGGAACGGCCAGTGTGCCAGCTTGGCCGGGCAACGCCGGCACCGATACCGGTGTTACGCCTGGATTTTGGATCACCTTGGTCGATGGTTTGTCCAATACGATGGGTGATGTTGCGGCCGATTGCTGGGTAGGGGGACGGGGCGGGAAAAGAGGGGATGTCTTGGTTCCCGGTTTGGCGCCCGTGAGGGTGGGCGCTTTGGGTGGAAGCTGGGGAATCGCTCCGGAAGGGGGCTGCGACAGATTAGGAATCGGTTTGGTCACCGCAGTTGACCAAGTCGGTGGCATCGTCTGGGGAGGCAACTGCTGCGTGCCCCCGGGACCTGTGATCTGCAAGGTCGTTGCCGCGGAAATATTCGGACGCGCTGTAATCTTGGTTGAAGCCGGTTTGAGTGGCCTTGGAGGAAGGCTGATTCGGAGTGTCTCGCGTTGCGGAGATTTTGTATCCTTGGGCGGCGGAGTAGGAGGAGGTGAATCTGCCATGAGCTAGCTTTTTATAGTTATTTCGGAAAATGTTCAATGGCGAAATTTACAATAACAACAAATTTTTTAAGCAACCCATTCTCGCCAAACAAGAAGAAACTCGAGGCCAGCACATGCTTTTGCTTTACGGCCGGCCATTCAACGGCATCAAAATTCCTGTAAGCTTTTCTTATTTTTTTTACGTCTTAAATAAAAAAGCGTTATTCGACTCTTATCTTAACTTATACGGAAGGTAGCCGAAGCATTTGCAGGATACGCTCTAGATCCGCCGCGGAAAAATATTGAATTTCAATTTTCCCGGCATTTTCTTTGCCTGCGATCCGCACCCGCGTGCCGAGATGTTGCTGCAATCGTTTTTCCAGGTCGATAAAAATCGCCTCGCTGGCGCTGGAAACCGCCGCGGTTTTGCGCTTGGCCGGTGTTTTCGTCCCGGCCCGCAACGATTCCACCAACCGTTCCGTGGCCCGCACGCTCAGGTTTTCCTTGCGAACCCGGTCCGCTGCCAGCATTTGCTCCTCGGCGCCGGATAGTCCCAGAAGCGCTTTCGCGTGGCCGGCGCTCAGGTCTCCCGAGCCGACCCACGCCTGGATTTGCGGCGGCAGCGTCAGCAGCCGCACCGCGTTGGCCACGGCCACCCGTCCCTTGCCGACTTGTTTCGCCACCATCTCCTGCGTCAGCGAAAATTCCTTTATCAGCCGCGCATAGGCCTCGGCTTCCTCGATGGGACTCAAATCGGACCGCTGCAGATTCTCGATCAGCGCCAGCTCCAGCACATCGCGGTTGTTCGCCTCCCGCACGATGGCCGGCAGCGACTTGACTCCGGCTTCGCCCGCCGCGCGCCAGCGGCGCTCGCCCGCGATCAGCTCGTACTTTGCGCCCACCTTGCGCACGATGAGCGGCTGGATGACGCCCCGCTCACGGATCGACTCGGCCATTTCCGCCAGTTCCTCGGGGCGGAAAGCCTTTCTCGGCTGAAGCGGACTTGGCACGATATCTTCCCGCGGAATCTGCCGGACCGATTCGCCCCGTTCCACGACCGGTTCGGGCGCGGCCAAGCTGGCTGGTCCGCCGATCAGGGCGCTGAGACCTTTGCCTAGAGCTGGTTTGGGCATTGGCGATTTAAGGCCGGTTGGGCCCGGTTTGTCGAGGAAGCTCCAAGTTACTCCACCCTCTTCTTCACATCCTCCTGGACTTCGTCCCACCACGAATCGAGGAAAGCGCGGCGCTGCTTTTTGATCGCTTCGAGGTCGCCCGAGGCATCGGCCCGCGTGAAGAAATAGAATTTGATCTTCGGTTCCGTGCCGCTGCCGCGCACGGCCATCCGGCTGCCATCGGCGAGGTGAAACAGCAGCATGGTCTCTTTGGGAATTTTCTTGCCGTCGGCATCATGGAAATCCTGCAGCCCGAAATCTTCCACGCCGGTCACCGCCTGCCTCTGGTAAGCTGGCGGCGGCTGCGCGCGGAATGATGCCAGCAGTTTGGCAATTTGCTGCGCGCCCTGCGCGCCCTCGAAGGTCAGGGTGCCGAGCCGCTCGGTATAGAAACCGGCTTCCCGGTAAATCGCGTCGAGATATTCAGTCAGCGTCTGGTCCTGGGATTTGGCCCAGGCCGCCACTTCGGCGAACATCAGCACAGCCGCGTCGGCGTCCTTGTCGCGCACATAATCGCCTCCGGTGTAACCGTAACTTTCCTCACCGCCGAAGATCAGAAAATGTCCCTTGGCCAGCGCCTCGGCCCGCCGTTCCCGGGCCGGTTTCTTGCCGTAGCCGGGATCATGCAGCTCCTCTTCATAGCCGTGCATTTTTTCGCCGATATATTTGAATCCGGTCAGCGTCTCGATGCAGCAAACGCCGAATTTTTCCGCGATCCGCTTTTGCAGGTCGGTGGTTACGAATGTTTTGATGAGCACGCCGTGCTTCCGGTTCTCTTCGGTCAAAACACCCTGCGCCGTCAACCGCGAGCAGCGGTAATAAGCCATGATCGATCCGATCATGTTGCCGGTGAGGAGCGTCATTTTCCCCTGGGCGTCACGCACCGCCACGCCCATCCGGTCCGCGTCGGGATCGGTCGCCATGACAATGTCCGCGTTCTCCGCTTCCGCCTGGCGGATGGCCAATTCCAACGCCTCGGCATTTTCCGGGTTTGGCGATTTGACCGTCGGAAACCGCCCGTCTCCCCGGCTCTGCGCTTCCACGACGGTGTAACGGAAACCGAACCGGTCCAGCAGCGCCGGAACCGCGCGGCTGCCGGTTCCGTGCAACGGCGTGTAGACAAACTTGATTTTCTCACGCGTGGCGGAAATGACTTCCGGCTCCAGCACCAGGCTGGCCACCGCGTCCTGGTAGGCCGAGTCCACGGAGACGTCCAGCGTCACCACCTTGCCTTTTTGCCGGACCGTCCCCAGCAAAGTCTCCAAGGCCGCCGGATTGGCGGCAAATTCCTGGAACTTTTTGGTGATGCCGGACGCATGCGGCTCAACCACCTGCCCGCCATCCCTCGAATAAAATTTCATCCCGTTGTCATGGGGTGGATTGTGACTGGCCGTAATCATGATGCCCGCGTGAGCGCCGCAGTGCCGCACCGAAAACGAAAGCTCGGGCGTCGAGCGATCTTCCGCGAAGAGGAGCGCGTCGGCACCGAGGGCATTCAGCGCCTCCGCGGCCTTTAAGGCGAAATCGCGCGAGAAAAAGCGGGTGTCGTGCGCAATCACCACGCTCAGGTGTTCCCCGGGATAAACGTCCGTCAAGTAGGCCCCGAGCGCCGAAACGGCCCGGTGCACATTCCCGAAGTTAAGCATGTTCGTTCCGGTTCCAGGAAACTCGGGCTGTCCCAATGGCTGCGGTTGGCCCGCTTCGGCCTTCGTCACGATTTTGCCCACCGTGCGTCCCCGCATGCCTCCCGTTCCGAAAGCGATGTCGCGGAAGAACCGGTCATCCAGTTCCGTCCACGCTTGCAGGGTCAGCAATTCATCGATGCTGGTTCGGTCCCGGGCCGTGGTCGCCGGATCATTATAGACACGTTCGATGTTATGTTGGGTGGCGGAAAGCAGTTTTGCTTTTGCTTCTTCGGGGAGGATTAAGGACGGCATGGAAGTTTAAGGCAGGTTGTTAAAGACTCTGCAAATGATGAAGGCAAGATTTTATACCGAAAGCACTTTTACTTCGGACATGCTTCCGCTCAACCTAACGCAAAAATGAAAGGAAAGCCTTGCCTTTTTAAGGTAGGGTGACTTGGATAATAAAAGCTAAAAGCTTATTCCGGGCCATTTGTTTTTGGCCGCTTTGTTAAAGAAACCAACCCCCTATTTGGAAGGAATCAACATGAAATATATCTTTGCGACTTTTTTTTGGACTTTTGGGGCGCTCGCCGTTTCCGGTTATCTATTCTGTGCCCAGGCTGCGGGCGAAAATCAAGCTATCGCCAAAGTTTTGAATCAAAAAGAACAAGCCGGCGTTAATTGCGTACACGTTATCATCGATGGCGGGAGTATCCTGAGCGTGCAAATGCATGGTTTGGACTATCTGAAGCTCATCAAAAAAATCGATGTATCCGGCTGTCCGGAAAAATTTCGGAACGCGTGGGCCGCCTATTGCGCGGCGTGGGAGCAAAAGGAGAAGCAGGAAAGCGCCAAAGAAGACACCTTGGATATCATTTCCATGCAGAAAGGGGAAATAGCGGATGTTCCCATGGTCTGCCAGCGCGTCGAAGCCTACGATACGGACCCGGCATGGCAAAAGTGTGAGAAGATTGCGATGGACCATGGCGTGAAACCGCCCGGATTGCCGGCTCGCTAAAGAAAGTGTCTGCCGTCCCGGCGGGACTTAATGCCAGAAGTTTTTTTCCCAGCGCTGAAGCACCGGGTTAACTACCGGCCTTTCTCTCAGGAAAGGCGCTTGAGTGTCACATCATTGACATTTTTATGAAAACTTTTTTGTTATTTTAGGGTTTAAATAATTATTAATGAAGCCGACGGCCCTTAATCTCAGGGGAGATAGCCGGGGAAAGTATTGCGCTATTGCATGTCTGGCCCTTGTCGCTCTTCTGGGGGCGGGTATCCCGGCCCTTTCCAGGGCGGAAAGTGACGCTTCTATCACGCCGAACTCGTCCACAGATTCGGTGACTGATTTAAATGGAGTCGGTTTCCTGACGAAAAAAACGCGGCTTTGGCTGGGGCGGTCACAAATGCTTTGCTTCCGGGCAGACCAGGCGCCGGCCAATAAACGCTATTTTTCGTTTCAGGCGGACGAAAATTATGTCCACGTCCTCATGCCTCCCGCCCTCATGCCCGGCCAAACGCTGGGCTACATCCGGTTAAGCGCCGTGCAGGAAGGCAAAACGGAACTCGTTTTGGAAGGCAATAAGATCGAGATCGATATTATCAAAGACACCACGGTCAGCGCGATCGATCAGACCAAACCGGAAATTGTGACGCCCACCGAGGGCGCGGCGGTTTGGGGCGCTTTCGCGGTCGGAGTGGAGCGTTTCGAGCCCAATCCCCTGGTGCGGCGGCCGGCGCCGGTGTTGCGGCTTCCCAATGGGAAAGAACTTGCCGCGCGGCCTGTGCCGGAGCAACAGCCGGGGCCTTATGCCCGATTTTCTTTTAATGTTGATACCCAGGACCTGCGGCCGGGAGTCAATGCCTTGTTTGCCGTGGAACGAAATGAAGGGCAGGAGGAAATCGTCAGCAATCCTCTCTACGTCATGGCAGTTGCGCCCGATCCGGCAAACCTGCTGACGGGCGCCTGCAAAGATTTCATCAACTACATCCGCATTCCCTTTGTGGCCAGGCCGCCGGTTCATCTGGTCAATGACAAAAAATATGCGCATGGCATGGTCGTGCCGGGGGATGGCGGATTTTCCTTTCACATCCAGGCGGGGGATAAAGGAGAATACCAGCTTTTCGTCAATGCGCGGGGCGATATTGGCGGCAATGCTCTAGCGACCATTTCCATCCGGGTGGATGAAACCAACCGTGTAGCCACGATGTCCCGCTTGGCGACCACGGAATGGCAAAGAATACCGGTGGGCCATCCCATCGAGATTGATCGCGGTTTTCATATTCTGGAAGTGCGGTTACAAAACGGCTTTTACGGAACACACGACGATCGCCGGACACTGTTGCTGGAGAAATTTGAGTTTGCCCGGGTGGATCAAGCCGCCAGGCCGCTGCTGGCCTCCAATGGCGATCCGAACACGATGAGCGGCGAATCGATGATGATGCAGTCCGCCTCGGCTGGTGACGGCGTGATGATGCCCCCCACGATGACGATGGAGGCCGAGGCTGGCGGTTCCAGTGTCAACTCCGGCAACTTTGGTGTCGTTTTCAGGGACGCGCTGGACGGCCAGTACATCACCGGTCGCGTCAATGTGCACGCCGTCTGCTGGTGGCCTGACCGCAATCACAACCCGCCACCGCGGGTTGAACTTTTCGTTAATAAGCAATTGGTCGCAGAGGAAACCTCCGGCCAGCCCCAGTTCCGGGTCGATGCCGCAGCCTTCACTGCAGGCGCCAATACTCTTCAGTTAAAGGCCGCTTTGTCCAACGGCTTGATCGCTTCCAGCCCTGTCGAAAAGGTGTATGTCCCCGCCGGGATCACGCCTTCCGGCGCGGTTTTGCAACCGGCCTACCGGTTTACGGTTTACGATCCGGCCTGGGACAAATCCATGGCCGCGCGCGTGCATCCGAATGAACCCGGAGTGGCGGCTTTTTACGCCAAGGGCGATGCCGTCCTCAGCCTTCCTTATAACCTGAGCGGCGATTATAAAATCTTCGCGGAGGCGCGTGGGACCAATTTTCAAGGGCCGCCGCTTTTAACTTTGCTCCAAAACACGGCCGGTGAAGAAACGAAGCTCGGGGAAGTTCCGGCCGGAGCGGGCATGTCCGAAGTTTTTGTGGCCAGGGCGACTTTTCATCCCGGCGCCAAACAACTGACCGTGCGTTACGCCAATGACGCCTACGATCCGAACAAGGGCGACCGGAATCTTTTTGTCAAATCGTTGCGTTTTGAGCCGGTCAGCGATGTGGAGAATAACGCCGCGCCGCCGCAAGCCGCCATCCTCTATCCGCAGCACGGCAAAACGGTGGGAATGGTTGACGCGGTGGTGGCGCGGATCACCGACAATGAAGCGGTCGCATCCGCCGATCTTCTAATCGACGGCCGGCCCCAACACTTTGATCTTCGTCCACAGAATGGATTCGGGCCGGTTCTCTTCCCGCTCCTGACGCGCGGGCTTGCTCCCGGTGCGCATGTCCTTCAGGTCGTGGCGAAAAATGAAGCAGGTCTGACCGGTCCATCGCAGGAGATCTCTTTCAACGTGGCCGGTCCGGGACAAGCGGCGGATAAAACGTATTCCCGCGCCATCTTTCTCCTCAACCGTTTTGGTTATGGGCCGGAGCCGGGTGAACTGGCCGCCGTTTTAACCATGGGCCTGCGGGCGTGGCTCGCTTCGCGCCTCATGGAAACTTCCGGTTCGCCCGGCGAGCAGAACGAGCAGGCGGGTTTGCGGGTCGAATTCCCCAATCAGCATGATGGAGGGCAGTTGGTCGCCCGAGCCACTCAATATCTGCTGACCGATCCGAATCCGGTGCGCGCCCGCTTTCTGATGTGGGCCGAAAATCATTTTTCCACCTGGATCAATAAAGACGGCCCGACCGACAAGGCGCAGGAGCATAACCGCTTTCTGCAACTCGGCCCGGCGCCTTTCTCCGACATGCTTTTTGCCTCCGCCACCAGTCCGGCCATGTTGATTTACCTCGATCAGCGCAACAGCTTCGCCAACCGCCTGAATGAAAACTACGCGCGCGAGATCATGGAGCTGCACACCCTGGGCGTGAAGGGCGGCTATACCCAGAAAGACGTCACCACCCTGGCCGATCTTTTGACCGGCTGGACGCTGGCTGATGAAGCGTCGCCCGATGGAGACGCCGATCTGGAGCAGATCTTCCGGTACGATCCTTATCTCAATTCCGACAACGCCTGCACCATCCTCGGCGTTGAATTTCCCGGCTCGGAACCGGGGCAACGGTTCGACCGCGTGCAAATGGCCCTGGAAATGTTGGCCGCCAATCCGAGTTGCGCTCAATTTATCAGCCGGCGGCTGATCGAGCACTACGTGTCCGATCCCGCGCCCCCGGCCCTGGTCAGCGCTCTGGCTCAAGTTTACCTCGAAACCGGTGGAGACATGCGCGAGATGCTCCTCGCGATGCTCGATCATCCCGAATTTTGGAACGCGCCCGCCAGAGTCGCCAGCCCGATTGACTTCGGCGTTCGTCTCGCGCGTCTGGCCCGGATGCCCGATCCCGGCGCGGTGAATAATTTTATCTCCCATAGCGGAATGGGCATGTTTGACCGCGCCACACCGGACGGTTATCCGGAAGCCGACGGCTTCTTCTCCAGTTCCAACGCGCTCCTGCAGCGCTGGCATTTTGCCCAGGTCGTCCAAAACGCTTTCGTCGCCAACGGCCTTATTCCCAATGCGTGGCGGCCCGGTCCCAACACGGCCTGGACGCCCGAATTTCTGCAACACCTGACTGATCTCGCCGCCGTGCGCATGACCGGAAACGTTTTGAGCGCCTCTTCCAACGAGGCGACGATGAATCTGTTGGGCGGCGCGCCGCAGGACCCCAACGCGCGCCTTCATATCCTCGCCACTTTCATTTCTCAACTGCCCGAATTAAGTCTACGTTAGATTCTGAAAGGAAATTCATCATGAACATCACCCGCCGTTACTTCCTTCAATCCACTGGAGCGCTGGCGCTTTACTGCGGCATCAATCCGCTGCGCACGCTCGCCGATGTCGGCCTCACCCCAGCCGATATCAACCCGGTGACGCGCGGGAAAACCTTCGTCGCCATTTTTCTCCGGGGCGGCATGGATGGCCTCAATTTCATCGTGCCTTACAAGGATCCCGGTTATCACGTTCTGCGCCGGAGCCTCAACCTGAGCGATCCCGGCCAGCCGCAAGGCGTGCTCGATCTCGACGGCTTTTTCGGACTCCATCCCCGCGCCGCCGCTCTTGCGCCTCTCTTTCAAAATGGAACCGCCATGGCGCTTCATGCCGTCGGTTACGACCTTAATACCCGCTCCCATTTCGAGGAACAGGACACTTGGGAAACGGGCGTCACCGGCAACACCGTCAATTCCGACGGCTGGCTTAACCGCCATCTTCTCACCTCGCAGGGACACGGCCCCGTTCGGGCTCTCTCGGTTGGCGATGTCCTCCCCCGCATCTTGCGGGGCAAAGCGCCCGCTTTCGCCTTGCACGGCATCGAGGACCTGGCGCTGCCCAATTACGGAAACATCGACGACGCCCAAATGTTCGCCGCCATCGAACACGCCTACTGCACGCCGCCGCGCGAGCACGAAGACGCCGCGCGCGATTTGCTCGCCTCGACGGCCGAGACGACGTTGGAAGGCGTGGCGCTCCTGAAAAAGAGCCTGGCCCAAGGGTACACCTCCAGCGTCGCCTATCCCAAAACCGAGTTTGCCCGCCGCCTGCAGGAAGTGGCCCACGTCATCAAAGCCAATCTCGGATTGGAAGTGGCCGAGATCGATTACGGCGGATGGGATACCCACTCCAATCAGGGCGGTGTCGGGGGGCAATATGGAAACCTCGTCGAAGCCTTCGCGCAGGGACTCGCCGCTTTCGCGCAGGATTTGGGCGACCGGCTCAACGACGTCCTCGTTTTGACCATGAGCGATTTTGGCCGCACCGCGGCTGAAAACGGCACCGGCGGCACCGATCACGGCTGGGCCAATTGCATGCTCGCGCTCGGCGGTGGCCTCGCCACGAAAACTCCGGGCGGCATCGTGAAACCGGTCCTGACCAAATGGCCGGGCCTGCTGAAAGATCAACTCCACCAGGGCCGCGATCTTCTCCACACCACCGATTTCCGCGACGTCCTCGGCGAAGTCGTGAAGGTCCACCTGGGCAATCCGCAAATCCAGACCGTCCTGCCCAGTCACAACTTCAAGCCGGTCGGATTGTTGCAGGGAGCGGCGGCGTAAGCGGAGGCTATTGCCATCCTTTCGTTTTTTCTTCCTTATTCATAGGGTGATGTTCAATCACCCTTCCCAACCCCCTGTCCTCTTTTTCGGGGCAGCTTCAGCAACTGGGGAACGAAAGAAAGAATGACGGTAAAGCCCGGCTTTGACCTTGTCCCTTAGTTGTCTTTGCATGCAAAATCTTTTAACTACGAAGCGGCTAGGAATCAATCTCATCATCTTGTTTGTCCTGATCAGCGTACCAATCCATGCCGAGGATTGGACGACAGCAGACGGAAAGACGTATAAGAACATCAGGGTTATCAAGCACGATGCCTTAACCGTCACCATCCTCGATGAGGATGGGGGGGCAACCATACCCTTTGAAAAGCTATCGCCGGAACTGCAAAGGAGATTCGGTTACAATCCGGCCCAGGTGGTATCTCCGATTCAGACAGATCAAGATGCGACCGGGAATCCGAAAATGCAAGTTTTAGGTGACAGTTTTCCTTACTATTTAATTCTCGCTCTTGCTATCTTAGTTGGCGGTAATTTATTTCGAATTCCTAAAGGGATCACGGCTCTCTTTGCCGCTGCTATTCTCTTTATCCACGGCGCGCACAACCTCTATCTCGACAGCCAATTCGCCGGCCAGGCGGTGCATACAGTCGGAATTGTGGACAAGCTTGAATCTGGTGTTGGCCATAGTGCTCACAGCCTCAGAATCAGAACGTATCACGTCTATTATCACTATAACGACAAAAACATGGATGTAATTGCCACGAACAGCATCGCAACAGAAACCACATGGTCACGCCTCCATGTTG
>DATJMI010000042.1:0-33901 GCA_035508775.1 Methylacidiphilales bacterium | reverse complement strand
CTCCTGCGGTGCGCAGCACCTGACAAAACCCCGCTGTGGCTAGCTTTAACCGTCTAGCCATCCCTCCGCCTCGGCAACTTCCTTAGCTGCTTATTTCCTAACCGCAGCAGTCAAAATGGAAACCACCATCCCGGCAATAATAATCAGTGCGACGATTTCAGCGGGTTGCATGGAAGGAGAGCCTACCGCACGAGCTGTTTTTTGTCACACCTAAAGCTTCGATATTATCTTTAACGACAAAACCGGCAAAGACCCCGGCGAAACACCGCTTTGCCTTCTCCGATTCGCTTGTCCCGTTGGGGAAACACGCCCTACAGTCTACCGTGCGTTTCTTTTCCGTGTTGGTTATTTCCCTCGCATCGTTCCTCTCCATCGCCGATGCCTGGGATTCCGGCGGTCATGAGATTATCGCGACCATAGCCTGGCAACGCCTTAATCCCAAAGCCCGGCAGGCCGTCGACGCGCTGGCCCGGGAAGCCGGCCCCTCTTATGATGCGATCACCGTCGCCTGCTGGATGGACGATTTGAAGTCCGATAATGCACCCGCGCCTTACCGCGGTTTGTTTAAAGCCTGGCATTTCATCGATCTCGGCCTTGAGCCGGGGGATCCCCAGCCCTCCTTCGAGCCGGGTGACGACAACGAAACGCGGGGCAATGTGGTTCAGGGCCTCAAGCGGGCGCTGGTCGTCCTCCAAGGCGGCAGCGACCCTTATGTTAAGTCTCAAGCGATCGCCCTGGCCATGGTGATGCATCTGGTTGGCGATATTCACCAGCCGCTCCATGCCGCGACCAAGTATTTCCGGACACCGGACGGGATGCTGCGTCATGACGCCGGCGGCAACAAGGAATTGGTCGTGAACGCCCCGGCGGATAATCCGCAATTCAATCTCCATTATTTTTGGGATTCGGCCTGGCGCGCCTCTTTTGACGGAGCGAGCGGACTTGTCATGATCGATCGCCGTTACAACGAGACCTTCCCGCATGACGCATCCATCATCCGTCCGCTCGCGGAGGAGCTGGCGAAAATGACTCCGCCCCGGGACGCCGTCCTGGAGACATCCATCGACCAATGGGCGCGAGAGAGCAATGCATTGGCGCGCGATTTTGTCTACCGGCGGTTGACCGCCACCCAAAGCCCGAAATATTGCCGTCTTAGCAGCGAATACGTTTCCGCCGCGAACACGATCGCCCGGCGGCAATTGGTACTCGCGGCGTGGCGCCTGGCGGAATTGCTGAATGATACGCTCGGCTCGAAGGCGCCGGTCAAACCGCCGCCTTCCTATCCGGCTGGTCCGCCCGATTCACCGGAAGGTTTTTAGAAATGGTTCGGAAGGCAGCCCCCGCTGATCCTGGAAGTCCGCCGCGATTTTGCATCGCCGCGCCATCGGAGTAGGGTTAGAGTGATATGGTTGCGAAAGTCGTTCTCAAAACTAGCCCTCATCCCGAACTTGCCGGTGGATCAACTTCCGTATGAGCAGCGGTCATTGTCCGGCGGCCGATCCCCCGGCAAACTCGGGATGACAGAATCAGAAAATTGATTTCCGTTTTTTCTCATGAACCTGCCTCCGCCGGCTGACCCCAATGCCGGCGCCAATCCGCCGACTCCCTGGCGGCGATTTCTTCGTCAATGGGTGGTTCTTCTCCTGCGCGTGCAGGTCTGGTTGACGGAAACGGGCCCGTCGGATCTGTGGGAATCGACCTATTTCTGGGCGGCGATCGTCGGGGTGCTGGGGGCGCTTTCTTCCGTCGTTTTCCGGGAAGCGCTGGACCACCTGCAAGGCATGTTGCTGGGATACGATGCATCCCAAATCGACCAGACGGCTAATTTGCCCTGGTGGGAACGGCTGCTGATCCCGACCGCGGGCGGAATCGTTGCGGGAGGAATTTTATTGCTGGGCGAGAAATGGTCGACGGTTGGCCGCTCGCACGATTTCATGGAAGTCGTCGTGCTGGGCAATGGCGTGATCCGGGTGCGGGCGACGCTGATGAAAAGCCTCTCCTCGCTGGCGACAATTTCCAGCGGGGGCTCGATTGGACGGGAAGGATCCATGGTGCAGTTGGCCTCGATGCTCGGATCGCTCCTGGGGCGCCTGATCAAGGTCTCGCCCGCGCGGCTGCGTCTCATGGTCGCCTGCGGCGCCGCGGCGGGCATTGCCTGCGTCTATAACGCGCCGGTGACGGGCGCGTTTTTCGTCGCCGAAATCGTGCTCGGCTCCATCGCCATGGAGAGCTTCGGTCCGCTGGTGGTGGCTTCGGTGGTGGCGACGGTGGTGGCGCGCCAGTTTTTCGGCGCGGCGCCGGTTTATCACATGCCGGACTTCGGCGCGGTGCCCAACTGGCAATTGATCGCGCATGCCCTGCTCGGTGTTTTCGCCGGCCTGTGCGCGCCTCTTTTTCTCATGGTGCTCAAGGCCGGAGAAGTATTCTTCCAGCGAACGCATTTGCCGGTGATCGCCAGACTCGGGCTGGGCGGATTGATTGTCGGCGTGATTTCCATCTGGCATCCGGATGTGCGGGGCAACGGCTACGCCGTGGTGGAATCGATTTTGAACAATCCGTGGACCTGGGACGCGCTCGTGACCATTTTGGTTCTCAAGGTTGTCGCGACGGCGGCGACCACGGGCAGCGGCGCGGTGGGCGGCGTCTTCACCCCGACTCTTTTCTGCGGAGCGGCACTGGGGTCCCTTTTCGGCGTGACGCTGGCCGCACTGCTGCCGCGCGAGCACGTCACGGTGGGAAGCTTCGCCGTCGTCGGCATGGGTTGCTTTTTGGCCGCCATGACCCGAGCCCCGATCATGGCGATCACCATCATCGTCGAAATGACGCGCGACTATGCGACCATTATCCCCCTGATGCTCGCCTGCGTCTCGGCCTATTATGTCGCGCGCAACCTCCACGCCGATTCGGTCTACAGCCGGCAGTTGCATCGGACGGAAGCGGGCGCCGGATCGCCGTTCTTTCTGCTCCACGTGCGGGACCTGATGAAGAGAGATCCTCTCAGCGTAAGAGAGACGTCGCGCTTCAGCACGGTGGCCAGTGCCCTGGCGGCGCACACCTTCAAGTATCTTTATGTGGTGGCCGAGGATAGGCGATTCCTCGGCTCGATCGCGCTGCAGGATCTGAAGCCGTTTTTGCAGGACCAGGATCTGCCGCAGGTCGTCATCGCGCTGGACTTGATGCGCGATGACATCCCGGTGCTGACCGCCGACGCTTCGCTGAAAGAATCGCTGGAAATTTTCGCGCGGCATGACGGCGAGCGCCTGCCGGTGATCGACAATCTCAAAGACCGCAAACTGGTCGGTTCACTGGCCAAAACCGATGTGTTATTGACCCTGGCTCATGGCGTGGGCCGGGCGGAAGAAAATTAGAAGCTGTCGGGAGAAAGGAGATGCCGGCAAGGATATTGAGAAAGAAAAAATTGGGGTTTAGACGAGTACTGTTTGCCCTCGCGGCATTTATGCTCGCGACGCCAGTTGCGTGGCTTTCCGCATGGCCAACCCCCTCCCCCTTCGGTCCCTTGAGTTCGGCTCTGCTCGATTGGCGGTTGTACTGTTGGATGGGTTCTCCCATAACCGATCACGTTCGGAGCTTGGAGGAAGTGGTTGCTTTGCTGCCTCAAGGATAGAGAATCAAGAGCATGAAACATCTGATACCCGTTTCCTTGTTTTTAAGCGGAAGTTATTGCGTCACGTTACCTATAACTGAAATCACGTCATTAACCACGGTTAGACCTCCATTGGTATTTCTACTTGTTCTCTTTTTGGTTGGTATCCTGATGATCAGCTTTGGGGTCTACTTTTCTTTTCGGAGTTACTCCGAAAAATAGCCGGATTCAAAATGATACACTACCCACTCCACCCCCATCTCGACATTCCCGGCGAAACCTGTAGGCTGATCCGATGGACGAGGCTCTGCTCAATCTGCTGGAAGAAAACGCCCTGTCGGCTCCCGAGTCGCTGGCGGCCCAGCTCAACTCGACTCCGGCTGAGATCAAAAAAAGGATCGGCCAGTTGGAGAAAGACCGTGTCATCCTCGCCTATAAAGCCATCGTCGATGACGAGCGCGCCAAGCGCAACCACGTCAAGGCGGTCATCGAAGTGCGCGTCACCCCGGAACGCGAGGGCGGATTCGACCGGCTGGCGCATCGGATCGCGCAGTACCGCGAAGTCCATTCCTGCTTTCTGATGAGCGGCGGATTCGATCTCCTGGTCTTCATCGAGGGAAAAACGCTGCAGGAAGTGGCGGGCTTCGTTTCCGAGAAACTCTCGACGCTGCCGGGCGTCCTCTCCACCGCGACCCATTTCAATCTCAAGACCTACAAACAGCAGGGGGTTCTTCGCGAAGCCATCGCCCACGAAGAACGCCTGAAGGTGAGCCCCTAAAAGGGCCTCCGGCAAAACAGGCCTCCCCGTTCATGCATCTTCCCGTCTCCTCCGTGTCCTCGCCGTCACGATCCGATTTTATCGCGGACCATGTGCGCGCCATCCCGCGCTCGGGCATCCGCGATTTTTTCGAGATCGTGCAATCGACCCCGGGCGTGATTTCCCTCGGCATCGGCGAACCCGATTTCGTCACGCCGTGGCACATCCGCGAAGCCGCCATCTACGCACTGGAACGGGGCAAGACCGGGTACACGTCCAACCTGGGCCTGCTGACGCTACGCGAAGAAATCGCGCGCTATGCCGGCGAGAATTATGGCTTGAGCTACGATCCACCCACCGAAGTGCTGATAACGGTGGGCGTTTCCGAGGCGCTCGACCTGGCGCTGCGCGCGGTGCTAAACCCGGGCGACGAAGTGATTTACCACGAACCCTGTTACGTCTCCTACAGCCCGAGCATCGCGCTGGCCCATGGCCGCGCGGTGGCGGTAAGCACGCGCGAGGAGGACGAATTCAAACTGCGTCCCGGCCCGTTGCGGGCGGCGATCACGCCACGCTCGAAAGTATTGCTGCTCAATTTTCCCACCAATCCGACCGGCGCAGCGCTGTCGAAAACGGAACTGGAGGAAATCGCCGCCGTCTGCCGCGAGCACAATCTGCTGGTCATTACCGACGAGATTTACTCGGAGCTTTCCTACTCGGAGCCCCACACCTCCATTGCCTCGCTACCGGGCATGCGCGAGCGGACGATTTTTCTGCACGGTTTCTCCAAGGCCTTCGCCATGACCGGCTTTCGCGTCGGCTACGCCTGCGCTCCCGCGCCCCTGATCGACGCGATGATGCGCATCCATCAATACGGCATTTTGTGCGCTCCCATCGTCAGCCAGGAGGCGGCGCTCGAGGCGTTGCGCCATGGCCGCAACGATATGCTCGAAATGCGCGAGCAGTACCGGCGCCGGCGCAACTTTCTTGTCCATGCCTTCCGCAACATGGGTCTGCCCTGTTTCGAGCCGCGCGGCGCGTTTTATCTTTTCCCCGGAATCAAGCCGACGGGAAAATCGTCCCAGGATTTCGCCCTCGGCCTCCTCAAGCAGGAAAAAGTCGCCGTCGTGCCCGGTTCCGCCTTTGGCCCCGGCGGCGAAGGCTACGTCCGTTGCAGTTACGCCACTGCGCTCGACCAGCTCGAAATAGCGGTGGAACGGATCGCGAGATTCGCCGGGACGAAGTAATTATGCCGAAGAGGCTTGGGTCTTGAGACTTAGAAGCCAAATCAAAATCCTCCTTGTAACCAGCTTCCTCCCTCGCTAGCCTTTCGGGTTCTTCTCCCCCGCCCTTATGGAAAAAATTCGCAACATCGCCATTATCGCCCACGTTGACCACGGCAAGACTACGCTCGTGGACCAACTCCTGCGCCAATCGGGCACCTTCCGCTCCAACCAGGCTGTGGTCGAACGAGTCATGGATTCGATGGATCTCGAGCGCGAAAAGGGCATCACCATCAAGGCGAAGAACGCCGCGTTCCAATACGGCGGCTACCATATCAATATCGTCGACACACCCGGCCACGCCGATTTCGGCGGTGAAGTGGAGCGCATCCTCAAGATGATCGACGGCGTGCTCCTGGTCGTCGACGCCTTCGACGGCCCGCAAGCCCAGACCAAATTCGTGCTGCGCAAGGCCCTGCAAGCCGGCGCGAAACCGGTGGTGGTCATCAACAAGATTGATCGCGAAAACGCCCGGCCCCACAAGGTGCTCGATATGGTCTTTGAGCTTTTTCTCGAATTGCACGCCACCGACGCGCAGCTCGATTTCCCCACGATTTACGCTTCGGCCAAGCTCGGCTTCGCCACGCACGAATGGAAAGGCCATCTCGACGAGGCCACGCGCAACGCGGGAATGAAAGCGCTCTACGACACCATCAT
This sequence comes from Methylacidiphilales bacterium, assembly GCA_035508775.1. Taxonomy (GTDB): domain Bacteria; phylum Verrucomicrobiota; class Verrucomicrobiia; order Methylacidiphilales; family UBA1321; genus JABDGH01. Next base: position 27,600 of record DATJMI010000042.1, on the reverse strand, counting down.
CGAAAAAATTCCCGCGCCCGTGGCCAATGCCGACAAACATTTCGAAATGCTCGTTTCCAATCTCGATTACAGCGATTATCTCGGCCGCATCGCCTACGGCAAAATCACCGGTGGCAAGGTGACGGTGGGCGACAAAATCGTCTGCATCCATAAGGACGGGACGAAGGAAAAAGGTACTGTCACCAAACTTCTTTCGCACGCCGGCCTGGCCAAAATCGAGATCAACGACGCCAGTGCGGGCAACATCGTCGGCCTCGCCGGCTTCGAGGATATTTTCATCGGGGAAACCCTGACCGACTCGGAAGAACGCGAGGCCGTCCCTTTCGTCGACATCGACCCTCCGACCATCAAAATGCAATTCGTGGTCAACGATTCGCCCCTGGCCGGACGCGACGGCAAATTCCTCACCGCGCGCCACATCAAAGAACGCCTGGTGCGCGAAACGCGGACCAACGTCAGCATCCAGGTGGCCGATACCGACAGCGCCGGCGTTTTCGAGGTCAGCGCTCGCGGGGAAATGCAGATCGCCATTCTGGTCGAACAGATGCGCCGCGAAGGCTTCGAAGTCATGGTTTCGCGCCCCGAAGTGATTTTCCACAAGGACGAGCAGGGCAATCTGCTCGAGCCGATCGAATCGCTCTATATCGAAGCGCCATCGGAAAAGCTCGGCGATATTTTGCAAAATTTGGCCAACCGCAAGGGTGAAATCGTCAACATGGTCCACCATCCCACCACCGTCTCGGTCGAAGCGGTCATCCCGACGCGGGGCCTCATCGGATTCGAAACCGATCTCGTCAACCTGACCCGCGGCGAGGGCCTCATGAGCCACCTTTTCAAGGAATATGGCCCGAAACGGGGCGAGATCGCCACCCGCCTCAACGGCGTCCTCGTTTCGATGGAAGACGGCGAAGCGACTGCTTTCGCACTCAACAACATTCAGGAACGCGGGCGGCTCTTCATCAGTCCCGGCGACCCCATTTACGCGGGCATGGTGGTGGGAGAAAATGCCCGCCCCGACGACATGACCGTCAATCCGTGCAAGGCCAAGCACCTCACCAACATGCGCTCCCAAGGCGATGGCAAGGGCATCCAGCTCGACACGCCGCTCAAGATGAGCCTGGAACGGGCGCTCGAATACATCAGTCCCGACGAATTTGTCGAAGCCACGCCCGGCAGCCTGCGCCTGCGCAAAAAAATCCTCGACGAAACCAAACGGCGCCGCGCCGAGAGCAAGAATTAGAAGCCGTCAGCCGACCGTTCCTTCCACGATTTTAATTTCATCTTCGGATAGGCCCTAAAGCTCGTAAACGAGCGAATCAATTTGCCGATCCAGCATAGCGCACTTGTTTTCGTAAAAATCTCTATTTTTATCGCTCGACACTGATAATCGGCGCGGCGCTGCGAGACGCCGTGCTCCTTGCGCTCAACTTTAACTTTCTGCTCGTAGGGGTTCTTCTGTTTGTCGTGGTTTACGTCCCAACCGAGCAAAATCAGGAATTTGTCGATAAAATCGCGCCGGGCCTCGGCCTCCTGATACTGTGGTGAAAGGTAAAATCGCTCATTGGCCTTAAAATTTTCGGCCAACTGCTTCACGCCCGCGAAGGCGGTATCAAAATTTTCGGGCATCCCGGCAAAAAAGTAGCAAGGACATACTTTTTTGCGAGATATACGCAAGGTATGATTTAGCGTTTCTTCCCAGCCATTGCAATAGGCCCGAAGCTCAGCTTCATTTCCACGGGCGTTTCCAAGTTCAACTCGGGAACGAGGGAAAAATATGAAGCAACTCCGGCTATTCCAGCCGTGTTTTCCAATAACCGGGACGACGCTTCAGGTGCATCACCGCCCATCCCACCGCCACACTTCCGCGAAGTAATTTGACCGAAGAATAGGCCCTGTTTAAATAGAAACTGGTGGAAACTTCATCAACCAGCGTTTTGGCTGTCGAAACCCGCGGTCTGACCAAGCGTTATCCTCTGACGTGGAAAAGGAAAATCCTGGTCGCCCTGGACCATCTCGACCTTCAGGTTCGTTCCGGCGAGGTTTTCGGCCTGCTCGGCCCCAATGGCTCGGGTAAAAGCACCACGCTCAAAATGCTTCTTGGCCTGGTGATTCCCAATGAAGGCGAAGCGCGCATTTTTGGCCAGCCTCCCGACAGTCTCGAGGCGCGCCGCCATGTCGGATTTCTCCCGGAAAATCCCTATTTCTATTCCTTTCTCAACGGCGACGAAACTCTTCGCTTCTATGGCAAGCTTTGCGGCGTCTCCGGCGCGGCGCTCGAAAAACGGATCGAGGAACTCATCGACCTGGTCGGCCTGCAAAACGGGCGCGAACGTCCGCTGCGCTCCTATTCGAAGGGCATGCTCCAGCGCATCGGGCTCGCCCAGGCGCTGATTCATAATCCCGATCTTCTCTTCCTCGACGAACCGACCGCCGGCGTTGATCCTCTCGGCTCGGCGCAAATCCGGGACCTCATCCTCCGCCTCAAAAAAATGGGTAAAACCGTTGTTTTCTCGTCTCATCTGCTGGAACAAGTGCAGGAAGTGGCCGACCGCGTCGCCATCTTTTCTCTCGGCAAAAAAGTGCTCGAAGGCTCGCTCGATTCGCTCCTGACCGAGAGCCATGAAACCCAGGTGCGGATTCCCGGTGACCTCGATTCCTCCCGGCAAGAAGAAGTCTGCCGGCTTCTCGGCCAGGCGGGCATCGATCCCGCCGGTATTCGCTTCTCCCGTCCGCGCCTCTCGCTGGAACAGCTCTACCTCCGCACCGTTCAGACCCAGCCGGAATCTTCCGCGCGGGATTCCCGGCCACGCCTATGATCGCATCGCTCTACCGCATCATCGCCATTGGCCGCAACACTCTCACCGAGGCGGTGCGCCAAAAAGTTCTCAGCGTTCTTCTCGTTTTTGCCGTCGTCCTGGTTGGTTGTTCCGTTCTTGTCTCCCAAATCGCCACCCCTGGCCTTGACGCCATCGGCCTCTTCGATGCGCAGATCAAATTCGTCAAAGACTTTGGCTGCGGCGCCATTGGCCTCTTCGGGTTCTTTATCGCGGTGCTGTCGACCGCCCAGCTCATTCCCCAGGAACTGCATAATCGCACCGTCTACACCATTCTGGCCAAACCGGTTCGCCGTTCCGAATTTCTCCTGGGAAAATTTCTCGGCGTCGTGCTTCTCGTCGCCTTGTGCACCGCGATCATGTCCGCCGCCTTTGGCTTGTCGCTTTACTGGCAGGAAATGAGGGGCCTGGCCTATGCCGATGCGATTTATGGGGGCATGGCCCATAATTTCCCGGAACTCGTGGACAAAGTTCATCAGTACGAAGCCGAAGCCGCCGTCATCCAGGCGGGGGGCGGCGATTCCGCAATCCAAATGCGGAAAATCGAGGCTCTCAACGACAAGTACCGCGCGCAGGAAACGAATTGGGAAGGCGCCAAAAATCTCGTCGAAGACTATGATCACGACGTTCGCCTGATCCAGGAGCAAATTCGCGACCCTCAACTCATCGAGGCCATTCTCCTCCTTTTCGCCAAGCTCATCATGACCACCGGAATCGCCCTATTTATCTCTACCTTCGCCACTTCGTCTATTTTCACCATCATCACCACTTTTTTGATCTATTTGATCGGCCATCTGGAAAACATCGCCCGGGAAGTCTGGCTGCAGCGCGGCGCCGAGATTTCCATCTGGCAAAGCGGTTTGGCCGGTTTGCTCTCGCTTCTCATTCCCGACATGAATTCCTTCACCATCGTTGATGAGATTCTCGCCGGGAATCATATCCCCTGGTCCCACACTTTGGACCTGCTGGGCTACGCTGGGGTCTATCTTATCGTTCTTTTAGCCTTGAGCATCGCCGTCTTCGATTACCGGGAGATTTAGTATTCTATGACCGGTCTACCACTCCGCCTCCGGCTCCAGCGCGCTTTTTTTGTCGCCCTTATTCTCAGTCTTTGGGCGCCGGCCAAGATCGTCTGGGAACGGCACATTGCCCAGGCGCAGAACCAGCTCCGCTACCAGGGCATCGTCCTCACGCGCAAGCTCAGCGATCAACTTGGCCAGGGCCTCACCCTCGGCATTTTGAGCGGCATGGGCAATGCCGTGTCTGACCTGATCTGGCTGGAAGTCACCATCGCCTGGGAAAACGAGCAATGGTTCCGGATGGGGGGGTTGATCAATCTCTGCACCGCCCTCCAGCCCCGCTTCGTCACCTTTTGGGACATAGGCGGATGGCAACTCGCCTGGAATGCTTCTGTTGCCGCCACCAAAGATCTCAGCCTTCCCAACCAGCTTCGCCGCGAAAAAGCCTCCCTCTTCTGGATCAAACGCGGCCTCGACATTTACCTGCGGGGGATTGAAAACAATCCCGATAGCTGGCGTCTCTGGGCCGATACCGCCCTGCTCTACGAGCAACGGCTGGGTGATTTTAAGACCGCGGCCTATTATTTTGCCGAAGCAGCCAAGCGGCCCAATTGCCCAACTTTTTATGAGCGCTTTCCCGCGATCATGTATGGCCGGGCCGGAGACGATTGGTCTGCTTACGAGGCGTGGAAGACCCTTTGGGAGAGCCTGACACCGGCGGAACGGGCCGAACCACGGCATGAGGGGGGACGAATTGAGCAGGAAATCAGGCGTTTGGAACAAAAACTTGCAATTCCAAAGGAAAAAAGAATCTTTCCCAATTAAGAACACCTTATTAAGTTAAACTGCCGGAATTTGTAACCCGGACGATTCGCATGAGATTTGGCATTTTTGGAGATATACACAGCAACCTCGAGGCACTCGAAGCCGTCCTCGAAGACATGCAGGCCCAAGCAGTCACGCATACGGTTTGCATCGGGGACATCGTCGGGTACAACGCCAATCCGCGTGAGTGCCTCGAAATCGTCCGCGCCTTGGGCTGTCCCATCGTCAAAGGCAATCACGATGAAGAAGCCTCCGAAGGCCGCGAAGTGGAACACTTCAATGACATGGCTCTTTCCGCCATTCGCTATACCCGTTCCCAGCTGACCAAGGAACAGCGCGAATTTCTCCGCGCGTTGCCTCTGCAGCGGCCCGTCAACGCTTTCACGGTGGTTCATTCGACCCTCGATCAACCCAACCGCTGGGGTTACGTCTTTTCCTGCCTGGAAGCGGAGAGCAGCTTCCAATACCAGAAAACCATTCTCTGCTTCTTCGGGCACACTCACGTCCCTCATGTCTTCATCCGGGACACCAAAGTCCACGAATTTTTCTACAAGAAAATCGACATCCAGCCGGAGAAGAAATATTTCGTCAATGTCGGCAGCGTCGGCCAGCCTCGCGACGGTGATTGGCGCGCCGCCTACGTCATTTACGATTCCGGCGCCAACACCATCGAATTGCGGCGGCTCCCCTACGATCTCGCCAAGGCTCAGGCTAAAATCATGAATGCCGGACTTCCCGCCCGGCTCGCCGAACGCCTGGCCAATGCCGTATAACTTTCCGGGCCAAATTCGGCTCGCAACGCGCCCTTGGCTAATTTTGAAATAGGTTCTAGAGTAGGGGAAGGGATGTTCCTTCCGCTCTCTTTCACCCATGCAACTTTTGATTGATCTCCACTGTCATTCCCGCTTTTCCGCCGATGGCGTCGCCGAACCCGAGGCGCTCGTGTCCGAAGCCCGCGCCAAGGGCCTCCACGGTTTTGCCATCACTGACCACAATACCTGCGCCTGTGTCGACTATTTCGAGCAGCATGGATTCCTCAACAGGCAAGGCTTGCCGGTCGACGGCCTTCTCATTATTCCCGGCCAGGAGATCACCACCGCGGAAGGCCATCTCCTTGCCCTCGGTGTCCGCCTTCCCGATCTCAAGGGCATTCCCGCCATAGAGGCCGTTGAGCTGATTCACAAGGCCGGCGGTCTCGCCATTCCGCCTCATCCGTACGACTTTTTCCGGGCGGGGATTCGAGAACCAGTCCTTGAGACTCTCAATATCGACGCGCTCGAAGTCTTTAATGCCGCCACCACCCTGAAACGTTACAATCGCCAGGCCTTCACCTATGCCCAGGAGCGCGGGCTTCCGATGACCGCGGCCAGCGACGCCCACGACAGCGCTGCCTTGGGCACAGCCTATAGCATCCTCGAGGCGAATACCTTTTCCCTGGCTGGCGTCCTGGAAGCCATTCGTAAAGGGCCGGCCTTGCGCCAGCGATACCTTACCCCTGCTGGTGCCCTGAAGAAAACGTGGAATAACGTCTTTCGACTCCGGCGCAAGCGCCGTCCCCAGACCGAAAAAGTCACATAGGCAGGGATGGCCTGAAATGGCAGCCTGAAATTAAATCTTTGTTAACTGTTGCCCACAGGCTTGCGCAATGCCCGGGTAAAAAGGATATTCAAGCTCCCACGGCCATGTTGGATATCCGCAAAATCCGCGAAAATCCCGATTTTTACCGGGAACGTCTCGCCCGCCGCCATAGCGGCGATGACAAACTTATCGCCCGGATCGTTCACCTCGACGAACAGCGCCGCAAACTTCTTCAGGAAGAAGAAGCGCTCAAAAGCGAACGGAACCGCGCCAGTAAGGAGATCGGCGCTCTTAAAGCCAAAGGAGCCGATGTTGCTGAAAAATCGGCCGCCGTCAAAACCATCAACGAGCAAATCGGGCGGCTGGAACAGGAACGCGCCGGGGTGGAAGCCGAGCAGAACGATTTCCTTCTTCGCATTCCGAACGTCAATCACGACTCGGTCCCCATTGGGCAAACAGCCGCCGATAACCGCATCGAGCGGGTGGTGGGCAAGGCTGCCCAGTTCGATTTTCAGCCTCGGCCCCATTGGGAACTCGGGGCGCAACTCGGTCTGATCGATCTGGAAGCCGCCACAAAAATTTCCGGCAGCGGCTTTATTGTTTTCAAAGGGCCTGGGGCCCGTCTGCAGCGTGCGCTGATCAACTACCTTCTCGACATCCATACCACCCGCAATGGATATATCGAGGTTTCACCTCCTTTTCTCGTTCGTGGCGAAAGCATGACCGGTACCTCGCAGCTGCCCAAGTTTGCCGAAGACATGTACCGCGTCGACGAACAGCCGCCGCTTTATCTCATCCCGACCGCTGAGGTCCCGGTCACCAATCTTCATCGCGAGGAAATCTTGTCCGCCCACCGTCTGCCCATCCGCTATGCCGCTTACACCCCCTGCTTTCGCCGCGAAGCGGGCGGAGCGGGCAAAGAGACTCGCGGCATCATCCGCGTCCATCAATTTGACAAGGTCGAACTCGTCCAAATTGTTACTCCGGAGGAGTCGTATGCCACCCTCGAAAGCCTGACTGGCCACGCCGAGGGAATTCTGCGCGATCTTGGCCTCCACTATCGCGTCGTTTCCCTCTGCACCGGAGATATTGGCTTTGGCGCGGCAAAGTGTTATGATATAGAAGTCTGGGCGCCGGGCGTGGGCGCCTGGCTCGAAGTTTCCTCTTGCAGCAACTTCGAGGATTTCCAGGCCCGCCGCATGAATCTCCGCTACAAAAATAACGAAGGGAAGAATATCTTTTGCCACACCCTCAACGGTTCCGCCCTGGCGCTGCCCCGCCTCTACATTGCGCTGCTGGAAACCTTTCAGCAGGCCGACGGCCATATTCTTATTCCAGAATCCTTGCAATCCTACCTCGGCGGTCAAAAGCAGATTTAGTTTTGAAATTTATGTCATCTCAATCGAAGTATATCCGTCTCCGTCAGCTCTTGCTCCTGACGGTGCTTTGCCTCGCCTTCATGTTTACCGGCCAGGCCGATAATGTCCTGTCGCCGCCCGATATCGTGCCGCCACCTGCCGGCAATACCAACGCGCCGCCAGCCGCTCCGGCAACCAATTCCGTTCCAGCCTCCGCCGCAGCCCCGGATACGGCCCAAACGGATGATTCCTCCGCTTCCGACAACACGGTTCTTCCGCCCGTCAAACCAATTGTCGTCCATTCCGACCGGGATTACGACATCAGCCGCATGGTGGCCCGCCTCATCGAGGAAAACCACTATTTGCAAACTCCCATCACGCCGGAAATATCGCAACGTTGGCTCAAAAATTATTTAAAGACACTCGATCCGACTCATCTCTTCTTTCTGCAAAGCGACATCGATGAATTCACGGCCAAGTACGGCAACAATCTCGGTAACCTGGTCCATGGCGACGATGCCGAGGCGGCCATTGCGCCCGCCTTTGACATCTTCAATCGTTATATGGAGCGCCTGTACGGCAACATCTCTCTGGCCGAAAAGCTTCTCCATGAAAAATTCGACTTTACCAAGAACGAAACGTTCACCATCCATACCGACAAGTCACCCTGGATTGCCAATGAAGCCGATGATGAAGCCGTTTGGCGTGGACAGGTCAAATCCGACCTTCTCAACGGTCTTTTGGACAAGCAATCCCCCGACAAAACCGTCGCGCGGCTGACCAAGCGTTACCGCGCCCTTCTTCGCGACCGCGAGGAAAAGGAAGAAATGGACATCGTCGGCTACTATCTCGATTCCCTGGCCCGGGCGTATGATCCCCACTCCGATTATTTCGAGCCGGATGAGGCGGAAAACTTTAACATCCAATCCATTAACCTCTCGGTCACCGGCATTGGAGCGGTTCTCCGCACCGACGACGACGGTTACGCCTCCATCGAGCAGATTATCCCCGGCGGTCCCGCCGATCTCGACAAACGCCTCCAGCCGGGCGATCGCATCATTGGCGTCGGCCAGGGCAATGCCGAGCCGGTCGATTCCGCCGACCTGGAGCTGAACAAGGTGGTCGACATGATCCGCGGCCGCAAAGGCACGACCGTCCACCTGGTCGTTCTTCCGGCCGGCGCCTCCGATTCGTCCGTCCATAAGGATATTTTCCTCAAGCGCGATTTGGTCAGCATCAAAGAAAGCCACGCCAAAGCCGATATCATCGAGCATAAGCTGCCCGGCGGCTCCGCCGAAAAAATCGGCCTCATCACCCTTCCGGGATTCTACAAGGAGACGACCTCCGATGTCGCCAAGCTCATTCAGCGGCTCAAAAAGGAAGGAGTGGTTGGCATTATCCTCGACCTCCGTAACAATGGAGGCGGCCTGCTCGACCAAGCCGTCGATCTTACCGGGCTTTTCGTAAGACACGAACCGGTGGTTCAGATTCGCCGTTTCGATAATTACATCGACCAGCTTGGCCCCGAAGACACCTCCCAGATCTACAATGGGCCCCTGATTGTGATGGTGAATAAGGCCAGCGCCTCCGCCACGGAAATCGTGGCCGGCGCCCTGCAAGACTATGGCCGCGCCATCATTGTGGGCGACCAGAGCACACACGGCAAAGGCACCGTCCAGACCATCGTCGAGCTCAAGGATAACGCCCCGCTTGGCTTTGTCGGCGATCCAGGCAGCGTCAAGATCACCATCCAGAAATTCTACCGTGTAGCCGGCGGTTCCACCCAGCAAAAGGGAGTCGTTCCCGACATCATTCTGCCTTCCGAATTTGACGCGCTCGAGCTCGGCGAGACGACGCTTCCGTATTATCTCCCCTATGACACTGTTCCCCGCGCCGATTTTGATTACCTCAATCTGACTGCGGATGATCTGCCCACTCTCCGCGCCAATTCCGCCGCCCGCGTCAATGCCTCGCCCGATTTCGGCTACGTGCGCCAGGACATCGCCTACTTCAAGAAGAAAATCGATGACCCGACGGTTTCCCTCAATCTCGCCACCCGCGAAAAAGAACAGACGGACATCAAGACCCAGTACGCCGCGCGCAAAAAGGATCTCGCCGCGCGCGCCTCCACCCGTGACAAAATGCTCGAGATCACCCTGGACATGGTCGACAAAAATCTTCCGGCCGCGCCACCCTCCACTAAAAAACCAAAAATCGCCGCGAGCGATGATGCCGATTCCGATGGCAGCCCGGACATCGACGATGCGATCGACAATCCCACTGACGATCCGCAGCTCGATGAAACGGTCAATGTTATGACCGATTACACCAACCTTCTCCGCAATGCCGGCTCCAAGCTCGTCCAGGCGACGCCGGCGAAAAACAGTTCGTAGCCGCTAGCTAATTCCCAAAAAATTCCGCAATCGCCGCGCAGACGTGTTCGATCTGTTCGGCGGGCAATTCCGGATAAATCGGCAGGCTGATCACTTCCCCGGCAAGCCGTTCCGCCACGGGAAAATCGCCCCGCTTGAAGCCAAGTCCGGCAAAACATTTCTGCTCATGAAGAGGCACCGGGTAGTAAATTTCCGATCCAATGCCACGAGCCGTCAAAAAAGCGCGCAACGCATCGCGTTGGCCCGCGCCGGTCACCCGCAGAGTATACTGATTCCAGGTGTGACCGTTGTGCGGATAGGCGGTGGGCAGCACGAATCGCGCGACATCCGGAGCCGTGCCGGCATGGACACAGCCGCAATCCTCCGTCCGCGCGACTCGCGCGCCGGGCAACTTTGAGAGTTGGGCCGTATAGAGCGCGGCATTACGGCGGCGGGCCGCCGCGTAGGTATTGAGGTGGGGCAATTTCACCGCAAGCAGGGCGGCCTGGAGGGCATCGAGCCGAAAACAACCGCCGATATGGGCGTGATAGTATTTCGGTTCCATGCCGTGCATCCGCAACACGCGCGCCCGCTCGAAAAGCGCCTGGTCGTTCGTCAGCACCGCGCCGGCATCTCCCAGCGCGCCGAGATTTTTCGTCGGGAAAAAACTGATCGTGCCGAAATCGCCCAGCGTTCCCGCCTGTTTACCCCGATAGGTCGCGCCGATCGCCTGCGCTGTATCCTCAATCACGCGCAGGCCGCGCTCCCGCGCCAGAGCCAGCACGCCGTCCATATCCGCCGCCTGGCCGAACAAATGCACGGGCAGGATAGCTTTCGTCTTCGGCGTCATTCGCCGGGCCGCGTCACGTAAGTCGAGATTAAAGCAGACCGGGCATGAATCGACAAAAACTGGTTTTGCTCCGAGCCGTGCCACGCAACCGGCCGTGGCGAAAAAAGTGAAAGTTGGACAAAGCACCTCGTCCCCGGGGCCGATTCCGAGCGCCATCAACGCCACCAGGATAGCGTCGGTGCCCGAACTGACGCCCAGCGCGTACTTCGCGCCGGTGAATTCCGCCAAGGCACGTTCGAACCGCTCGACTTCCGCCCCGAGAATGAAATGACCCGAGCGCAACACCCGTAAAAAGGCTTCGTGCAATTCCGGTTCCAGCGCGCCGTTTTGCGCCTTGAGATCGAGAAGATTTACGTTCATCGCTATTTTCTAAAGTTCACGCGGCCTAGGGAAAAATGCTCTGGCGGGCGGCCATGGCCGTAAAAATACCCCGGGCGGCGAGGAGTTGATCAAAACTTCCCTGTTCGGCAATGCGCCCTTTTTGCAGAACGAGGATGTGATCCATGGCGCGGAGGGTGGAAAGGCGGTGGGCGACACAGACCACCGTGCGGTGTTCGGCCAGATGATCAATCGTTTTTTGCACTTCGGCCTCGGAGGCCGAATCGAGCGAGGCTGTCGCTTCATCGAGCACCAAAATCGGCGCGTTGCGGATAAAAGCGCGGGCAATGGCAATCCGCTGGCGCTGGCCGCCGGAAAGGCGCGTCCCTCGTTCGCCCAGCGGCGTGTCATAGCCTTGCGGAAGGGTTTCGATAAATTCATGCGCGTGGGCCTCGCGGGCCGCGGCGATAACTTCCTCGCGGGTGGCGCCAATCTTGCCGTAGGCGATGTTCTGCGCCACGGTGGCGTTGAAAAGGAGAACGTCCTGGCTGACCAGCGCAAGATGGGCGCGAAGGTCCGCAATCCTCAGCGATTGGATGGGAACGCCATCAATCTCGATCCGTCCGGCGGTCGGATCATAGAAACGGAAAAAGAGATTGAGGAGCGAGCTTTTACCGGAGCCACTTTCACCCGCCAAACCGAGACGCCGCCCGCGGAGCAGGGTAAAGCTGATATTCTCGAGAACCGTACCATCGCCATAAGAGAAACCGACGTGACGGAATTCGATGGCCCGGGTAAAGGCGGTCATGGCGACCGGATCATCGATCTCGCGGACACTGGGCTTAAGTTTAAAAAGCGCGATGAGGCGTTCGAGCGCGAGCACGAGCTGCGTGATATAAACGCCGATGCCGCTGAGTTTTTTAAATGGGGTATAGAAGGCGAAGAGGGCGCCGATAAACGTCATCAGCGTGGAAAAGCGGCACTGAATCCAGAAGGCGTAAAGGAGAACGGCGCTGATGCCCAAAGAATTAACGGTCTGCACGATGGGGTTCAGCATCTCGCGGGTCTGGATACTCTTCACATTGAAATAGGCCGATTGTTGGCCCGATTTGAAGAAGGCCTGGGCGTGGACTTCCTCGAGACCATAAGCTTTGGTGATGCGGATGTTCTGAAACGATTCCATGGTGATGCTACCCTGGCCGACATTAGTGGCGAAATCGCGGCGTCCGAGATCTTTGACTTTTTTGGCGACCAGCCGGGTGGGAATGATGCAAAGAGGCGCAAAGCCAAGGGCAATCAAAGTGAGTTTCCAATCGATGCTGAACATCATGATGAGCAGAAAGACGATGGTGCTCGGCTCCTTAACCATATCACACAGGCCAAGTTTGAGAAACGTATTGAGGGAGGCTCCATCGGTCTCAACCCGGGCCAGCAATTCGCTGGTGGTGGTTTTTTGGAAGAAATCAAGCGAAAGGGAACTGACTTTACGGAAGGCATCGATCTTAACGTCGTTAGTAATGCGCTGCCCGCTCCAGGCCAGAAGATAACTGTTGCCGTAGCCCAGCAGGCCGCGCAAAGCGACAACGGATGGTATAAGCAAGATGCAACCCAGGCATTGTTTCCAATCGAGCGCGCGGCCCTTCTGCGGAAGCCAGGGATCGATCAAGACGTAAAAGTCCTGCTTCCAAGCGCTCGCTTTCGCTTTTAGGCTACGCAGGGTGGGATTTTCCCCTTCTTCCTTTTTAACCTCCGCTTCACGGCCTCTTTCGGTGACTTGTTGAACATGGCTGGGGTCATCCAGCCGCTGCGCGATGATGTAAACGCTGCCCAGGAAAAGGCCGTTGGAAGCGCCAAAGAGAATGCCCAGGACGATGCCGGTGACAAAGCGAAACCAATACCGGGCCAGATAAGGCCGGGAAAACCGCGCGATCTCGATTAAGATATTCATCAAATCAAACGGCCAGATTAGAGGTTCAAGCGGGTTTGGACAAGCACAGGTCTTGATATCGCGCCTGGCTGAAACGTTTCTAGAGAAGTGAAAGATCGCCATGGCCTGAAGGAATGTGCTCGATTTGATCGCTTCCTTTTTGGCAAGGTCTCTTTTTCGTCCAATCTGAATTTTCGCCCCCATCGTGCCAACCACTCCCGCCACGCCGCAAAAAATCCTGGTTACCGGAGCCGCCGGATTCATCGCCGCACGAGTCTGCGCCCTCTTGCGCGGCGAAGGCCGGGAAGTGACCGGAATTGATAATTTCAACGACGCCTATGACCGTCGGCTCAAAGACTGGCGTTGGGCGCAGCTTGAAAAAATGGGTGGCATCGAGCTGTGCCGGATCGATCTGAACAATTCGGCGGGACTGACGAAGCTTCTTCAGAAACACACCACGGGCCGGACGGCGCCCTTCGACGCGGTGATCAACTTGGCCGCGCGGGCGGGCGTCCGCGCTTCGGTTGAAAACCCGGCGGTCTATGTCGAGGCCAACGTCAGCGGCGCTTTGAACCTGCTGGAGATGTGCCGCGCCTTTGGCGTGAAAAAATTCGTACTGGCGTCGACCTCAAGCCTTTATGGCCGGGAACACCCGACGCCTTATCGCGAAGATATGAACACCGACCGGCAGCTCTCGCCCTACGCCGCGACGAAGAAAGCAGCCGAGGCGATGGCCTACACCTACCACTTCCTGCACGGAATCGACGTCAGCGTCCTGCGCTACTTTACCGTCTACGGTCCGGCGGGAAGGCCCGACATGACGCCATTACGGTTCATGCAACGCATTTGGGAGGGCCGCACCATCACCGTCTTCGGCGATGGTTCGCAGTCGCGCGACTTTACTTATGTGGACGATATCGCCCAGGGAACGATCTCGGCCCTGCGTCCCGCCGGCTATGAAATCTTCAACCTCGGCTCGGACGAACCGTTGAAACTAAACGCGATGATCACGCTGATTGAGGAGTTGGCCGGTCGCAAAGCCAAGATCGACTACCGGCCCTGGCATCCGGCAGACATGATGGCGACGTGGGCCGATATCTCCAAGGCCCGGCGCATGCTGGAGTGGTCGCCCAAAATCGGTTTTCGCGACGGACTGAGCCGGCTGGCGCAATGGTATTCCGAAAATCGCGACTGGGCCCGCGAGATTGATACCGATTAGGTTATCAGGTTATTGAGCTTAGCTGATCAACCGAATCGTCAGCGGGTAACGGTAAAACTTGCCATCGGATGCCTGGATGGCGGCGATAATCGCGCAAATGAATGCCATCAGGCTCAATCCCAGCAGCATCGGAATGCCAATGAGAATGAAAACGAGGGGAAGGCAGCAAAGGGCGTAGATCACCAGTGAGATGTGAAAATTCAAAACTTCCTTGGCATGAGCGGTGACCAGTTCGGACTCGTTCCGTTTAACCAGATAGACGATGAAGGGCAAAATAAAACCCACCCCGAGGATCAGGGAAAGATGGCACAAAATGATAAAGAGTTTGTCGTTGGACTGAGCCGGAGCCGGTGGCTGAAGCGAGGTGGTCATAACGCGGCTGGAGGGGAGGCTAAAACCTTTGACTTGGGAGGTCAACGGCCTATTAGGTTAGATCCCAAGGGTTCCAATAATTTTTTCCGGCAGAAAGCCGGTTTAGATTTTCCCGGTTTCCGCTTTGAGCTGGACATCTTCAATATCGAGCTCCCGTTCGATCTTGTGCAGGACATCGTCGCCGATAATGCCCTCCCGACGTAACGCGAGGAGGACATCGCGTTGGGCTAAAATCATAACGCGCTGCAACCGCCACAGGCTCAATTGATAATAAAGCCGATCACTCCACCCGAGTTGACCGGCTAGATCATCCTGCAGCGCGCGGGTGCGTTCGCGGTAGATTTGCTCAAGGTTATCGAGTGCCGGCGTGGGATATTTTTCCTCACGCCGTTCCTCGGCGATTTTTCCCAGAACCGCTTCCAACATACGGGTGCGGGCCGCGCGTTCCTCGCGCGCCGCGGTGCCATCGTCATCGACGCCCAGCAGACGAATGAAAAAAGGAAGAGTGAGGCCTTGTAAAACCAGCGTGGTCAGAATCACGCTGAAGGCGATGAATTGAACGAGATGCCCGCGCGGAAAATCGGGATAAGCGTTGAGCACAAGGGCGGCAGCCAGCGAGACGACCCCGCGCATTCCGCACCAGGAAATGATGAAAATATGCCGCGGATCGGGACGCGGCTCGTTCTGGCGGATATGCTTGATCAGGCGCAGCAGATAAGCGCCGGTGAAAACCCAAACGATACGCACGAGAATGCAAACAAGATTGATGACTACAGCGTAGAAAAAGGGGCGAGCCCACCAGTGTTCCTGCATTCCTCCCAGGATGCCGGGCAATTGCAGACCGATGAGCACAAAAACGAAACCGTTGAGAAGATAGACGATGATCTCCCAGACAGCCTGAGCTTGCAGCCGGACGGCGGAGGTGAGAAAGCCGGGCGCTTCCCAACCGAGATAAAGACCGGTGGAAACAACGGCGAGAACGCTGGAGACATGGGTCACTTCACCGGCGAGATAGCTGACGAAAGGGGTCAGAAGCGAAACTGTGAGGGCGATTTGTGAACCTTCATTCATTATCGATTGGCGAACATGGCGCAACAGCCAGCCGACGGCCAGGCCGACGGCGATACCACCGGCACTCACGGCCAGAAATTCGCCCGGAAGCCAGGCCCTGCCGATGAAAGAGAGCCCGCCGTTCATTCCGACGGCGGCAAGCGCGACACGGAAAATGACCAAGCTCGTCGAGTCATTGACCAGGCTTTCCCCCTCGATGATAGTAACGACCCGCCGGGGCAAACCGAGCCGCTGAGCGATGGCCGAGGCGGCGATCGCGTCGGGCGGGGAAATAATCGCGCCCAGCACGAATCCGGCCGCGAGGGGAAAATCGGGAATCATCCAGTGCGCGGCATAGGCGACGGTCACAGTGGTGACAAAGACGAGACCGATGGCCAATAAGGCAATGGGGCGAAGTTCCCGGCGAAAATCGCGCCATGAAGTGTAAAAGGCCTGGATGTAGAGCAGGGGCGGCAGAAAAATGAAAAAGATAAAGTCGGGATCGAGCCGTAATGTGGGCAAATCGGGGATGAATCCAATGAACAGGCCTCCCATGACAAAAAGAATCGGATAGGGAATAGCCAGTCTTCGCGCGAGCAATCCCAGCCCGAAAATGAAGCTCAGGAGCAGAACGAAGATAATGGCGTAGTGCATCGCCGAAGTCCTAGCAAACGGCGAAAAGAGGGGCGAGTGTTTAGCGGAAATTCAAAAAGGAGCGGATGTGTCGATCTAATGCGCCTCGAGCCAGTTTGCGCCCAGACCCGCCTCGACGACGATGGGAACACGAAGTTCAGGCAGCGCGTTCTTCATCCGGTCCTGCACAACTTCGAGAACGCGCTTTTTTTCGGACAGATGCAGATCGAAGACGAGCTCATCGTGTACTTGGAGGAGAAGTTTCGTCCGCCAGTTCTCTTCGCGAGCGACCTGAGCAATCTGCACCATCGCGATTTTGATGAGATCGGCGGAGGAACCCTGGATTGGCATATTAATGGCATTGCGTTCCGCGGCGGCGCGCACGGTGGCATTGGCGGAGCGGAGATCGGGCAAATACCGCCTGCGTCCGGTAATCGTCTCGGCATAACCGCTCTCTCTCGCGCGCGCGACCGTTTCGTTCATATAATTCCTGATGCCGGGATACTGCGCAAAATAACCCTCGATGAGATTTTTCGCGTCGGCGCGCGGTATGCCGAGCCGTTGCGAAAGTCCAAACGTGGAGATGCCATAGCTGATGCCGTAGTTGACCATCTTGGCCTGATTGCGCTGCTCCTTGGTGACTTCGCCAGGCGGCAGCCCAAAAATCCGGGCCGCGGTGGCGCGGTGGATGTCTTCGCCGCTGGCCAAGGCTTCCAGCAGGCCGGCGTCCCGCGTCAACGCGGCCAGAATGCGCAACTCAATCTGTGAATAGTCGGCGGAAAGCAGAGTGTAATCGGAATTGCGCGGCACAAACGCGCGGCGAATCTCGCGCCCCTGCGCCGTGCGGATGGGGATATTTTGCAGATTGGGATCTTGCGAGTTGAGACGGCCCGTGCTGGTGGCCAATTGCTGGAAAGTGGTATGAATGCGTCCATCGGCGGTGACGGCCGCGGGCAACACGTCAACATAAGTGGAAAGAAGCTTGCTCGCTTCGCGGTATTCAAGCACTTCCCGAACGATGGGATGAAGCGGCGCCAGGGCGGCAAGGGTCGCTTCATCGGTGGCATACTGGCCGGTTTTGGTTTTTTTGGCGCTTCGGTCGAGGACCAGTTTGCCGAAAAGAATTTCACCGAGCTGCCGGGGTGAACCGATATTGAAAGCCGTGCCCGCATGGCTATAGATCGAGTTTTCGAGCCGGGCAAGATCGGCGCGAAGCTTTTTGCCGACCTCCTCCAGCGTGGCGGGGTCGAGGCGAATGCCGTCGTTCTCCATCGCGGCCAGCACGGGAAGAAGCGGCGATTCAATCCCGTAAAAAACTCTCTCCTGGCCCGATTCAGCAAGTTTTGGAGCAAGAATGGGGTGGAGCTGAAGCGCAAGATCGGCGCGTTCCATTGCTCTTCGGGCCGAAAGCTGGTTCGCATCGGGCGCCTCCATCGCCGCAAGAAAATCTTGCTGGCCGGTCTTCGGCTCGGCGGGGATCGGCGTATAATTGAGAAGCGACTCGGCGACAAATTCCAGGCCGTGGCGCAGGTCGGGATAGACGACGGCGTGGGCGAGAGCGGTGTCGAATACTTTTAAATGCAGCGGCGGCAGGAATCGATCCTGAGCCGAGCTGGAGGAATCGCCTTGATCCGGCTTGAGCTTTTCTTCTCCCGCCATGGCGAAAAACGCGCGTAGTCCCCGCTTTAAATCATGACCGATGACGGTTGTTTTGTGAAAAAAGCCTAAGGTGTATTTGAGCAATTCCCGGTCATCTCCGGGCCAATGGAAATAAAAAGCATGGGCGGGACTGGAAGCAATCGCGACTCCCATGAGACATCCGTTAGAACCAAAATCGATTGCCATTCCAATTTCTGAAACAACGTTTGATTGAGAAAGCTTTTCCAAAGCAGTCACGGCACAAACATGATCGGATCCAACGGATTCCAGAATTAATTCATAATCGGGTTTGACGTCATCAATGGTACGCAGCACAGCGGGAGTGGGTGGGACGGGAGAATTTTGCGCAGAAGAAGACCGATCTGATCCCTCGGAATGTTCAGAAGAGCCACCGGAAGCGGAAAAAGTGGATTTGCCCGGCTTTGCCGGAGGAGTCTTCAAAGCGGGACGCTCATGAGCGGCGACAGATGCCCCGCGCCCGGCTTTAAAACTCTCGCCGAAAAGGCGACGGCCAAGCGAGTTGAATTCAAACTCGGTGAAAAGAGCGCGTAACGCGGCATCGTCGCGGGGGCCAACGCGCAATTTTTCCGGCTCAAAGGAGATGGGGACATGAACGTCGATGGTGGAAAGACGTTTCGAGAGAAGCGCCTGATCGCGGAATTTTTCGAGCGATTCGCGCAACTTCCCTTTTTGTTCGGCGGCATGACCGAGAACGTTTTCCAGCGTGTCGTATTGAGCGATAAGTTTTTGCGCCGTCTTTTCCCCTATACCCGGCACACCCGGAATATTATCGGAGGTATCGCCCCACAAACCGAGAATATCCCGCACTTGCTCCGTGCGTTTGATCCCCCATTTGGCGAGAACTTCGGGAACGCCCAGAACTTCCGCCCCTTCGCCCATGCGCCCGGGGCGGTAGATAAAAACGTCGTCGTTGACGAGCTGGCCAAAATCCTTATCGGGAGTGACCATGTAGGTGACAAATTTTTCGGCCTGAGCACGGGCCGCGCGCGCAAGGGTACCGATAATATCATCGGCCTCGTATCCATCGAGTTCAAGCGCGGGAAGATTGAAGGCGCGGATGAGGCGCTTGACACCGGGAATCGCGGCGCTGAGTTCCTCGGGCATCTCCTCACGCTGAGATTTGTAAGCGGCAAATTCACGGTGACGCGCGGTCGGCGCGGCGGTGTCGAAAACAACGGCGAGATGGGTCGGCGATTGTTTCGTCAGCAGCTCAAGAAGCGTGTTGGTAAAGCCGTAGATGGCGGAAGTATTGCGGCCCGCGGCGGTGCGGATCGGGTTGGTGGCAAACGCAAAATGAGCCCGGTAGACCAGCGCCATGCCATCGAGGAGAAAAAGCGTGTGTTCGCGGTCGGCCATAAGTCGTAAAGATACTATCGCACAAATCCGCGTCGGGCCGCGAGCATTAGAACTCCATTTGTCGCTATCCGAATATTCTCAATCCCTCTTCCGTCAGCACGCTGCGCAAGCGGGTATCGTGCGGTTCGCGCGGAACTTTCGCCACCGCCTGGCAGGAAAACATCAGTCCGATACAGGGGAGCCGTGACGGCGCTTCCGCCAAAAAACAATCGTAGTAACCTCCGCCACGTCCCAAACGAAAACCTTTTTCATCGAAGGCCAATCCAGGAACAAACGCGCAATCGAATTCCTTCACCTCCATTTGCAGGCAAAGCCCGGCATTGGGTTCGCGCAAACCAAACGGCCCATTCTCCAGCAATTCGCTCCAGGCGGATACGATGAACCATTCCAGGACCGGTTTCTTTTCTTCCATCTTCACTCGCGACAGGGCTACCTGTTTTCCGTCCGCCCAAGCTTTCTCGATTAATAAACTGATGTCCGGTTCCGATGGCAACGGCGCAAAAAGGGCGATGTTGTCCGCACCGGCAAATTCCGGAAGATGCGCCGCCAATTGGCAAAGCCGCAAAGACGCCTCCGCTCGCGCCGCCGGACTCCATTCCCGCAAACGCGCCCGCATTTCGCGCCGCAGGGCCTGCTTGGCCCGACGCGCGGGAACAGAAGAATCGTCTTTCATGTCAAATCTTCCCTTCAGCTCTTTCTTGAAAATGGGTGGGGAATCGTATTCTCATTCTAGTACTCTTATCCAAAGTAGCCATGGGTCGCGTCGCGTTGCCTTTATTTTTTGACCTCTGACGAGGCGCGAGGGGGAAGGATACCCACAGCGGTCTCTGACCGACGAGCAACAAAGTCAGAGGCCAAAAAGAGGTAACCCGAAGGGCCGGAGGGATTCGGCCTTCCCACGTTGTCACTGGCTCCTCACGTAGCGCTTCGGCTATGCTCGTCGCTCGGCTCCGCGTGGGAAGGTCGAATCCCTCCCGGCGCGACCCATGGCTACTTTGGATAAGAGTAGTCGATAACCGTCCATGTTCCCGGGGTTGCGTCAACACAGTCTTGATGCAGGTTTAAAGTGGAGATTGTTTTGAAATTAATCATGTCCCCTACCTACGAAAAACGGAAAAAGGGAGAAAAAAAGGCCACGCGCTGGAATGAACGCAACTTCATCACCGAAGTTCTCATTCCGTCCATCTTCATCCGCAAAACCGGAATGCAACACCGGCCTGTTTTCCCACGGCTCCAGCCCGGCCAAATCGGTCTGACTTGGATTGGCCATGCCTCCTTCCTTATCCAGACTCCGCGCCACAATATTCTCGTCGATCCCAACTGGGCCAATTGGCTCATTGTCGTCAAGCGGCTCAAAAGAGCCGGCCTCGCCATCCGCGATCTCCCCAACATCGACCTCGTCCTCATCACCCATGCCCACTTTGACCATCTTAACCGCCGCACTCTCGCTGCCATCGCCGCGCGCCAGCCCATTGTCGTTCCTTCCGGCGTCGGCAATTTGGTCCATGATCTTGGCTTCGAACGGGTCCATGAAATGAACTGGTGGGACGAATGGCGCTACCGCGATCTCAAAATCACCTTCACGCCCGCCAAGCATTGGGGTGCCCGCGTGCTGCATGACCGGCACCGGGGCTATGGCGGCTATGTCATCGAGTTCGAAGGGCGGCAAGTTTATCATTGCGGTGATTCGGCCTATTTCGCCGGCTTTCGCGAAATTGGCCGCCGTTTCGCGCCCGAGATTGCCCTTCTTCCCATCGGAGCCTATGAGCCGCCTTCGTTCCGCGACGTTCACATGGGGCCCGAGGAGGCGGTGCAGGCTTTCCATGAATTGAAGTCCCGGACGTTCGTCCCGATGCATTTCGGGACCTATCGCCTCAGTTACGAACCGATGCACGAGCCGGCCCAGCGCCTCATGCTGGCCGGGAGTGAAGCCGGTATCCTGCAGGAAATCCGCTTTCTTATTGAAGGCATGCCGCAGGTATTCTAAAGCGGGCATCTCCGCCATGGAATCATCCGCCCCAAGCTTCCTGACCGCGGAATGGCGTTACCTCGCCATGCTCAATTATGAGATCGATCCGGTCATCCTGTCACCTTTTCTGCCCAAGGGCACCGAGCTTGATCAGTGGCAAGAGAAGACTTTTGCCAGCGTCGTCGGATTTCTCTTTTTGAAAACGCGGATCAAAGGGGTGTCGATTCCGTTTCATTCCGATTTTGAAGAGGTCAATCTTCGGTTTTATGTCCGGCGTTCCGGGCCGGAAGGTTGGCGCCGGGGCGTCGTTTTCATCAAAGAACTCGTCCCCCGGCGGGCCATCGCCTGGGTGGCCCGGACTTTTTATAACGAAAATTATTTGGCCGTTCCCATGGGCCATGAAAAATGGGAAGAGACGGGGGGATTGAAGCAAAAAATCGCCTATACTTGGACATTCCAGGGCCGCAAGAACTGCCTGGAACTTTTCACCCAAGGCGAAGCCGTTGAGACGCCGGAAAATTCCCACGAAGAGTTTATCATCGAACATTATTGGGGTTACGCCAGGCAACGCGACGGAGGAACCGCCGAATACCGGGTCGAGCATCCACGCTGGCGTGTCTGGTCCGCGGGAGAAGCGAGGCTCGACTGCGACGTCGCGGCTCTTTACGGGCCAAGCTTTGTCTCCGCGCTTTCCCAGCCGCCCTATTCGGCTTTTTTGGCCGATGGATCCGCCATTACGGTTTTTGGTGGAGTTCGCTTGCCGTCGGCTTGACTCTCAGGCCGCCCCAATAATCAGGCCCGGCCCAGATATTTGCCGTCGGCCGTGCTGACTTTGACAATCTCGCCCTCTTTGATGAAAAGCGGCACCTGCACTTGCAGACCGGTTTCCAAAACCGCCATCTTTTGCACGTTGTTGGCCGAGTCGCCCCGGACACCTTCGGCTGATTCGGTGACTTTGAGCAAAACCGTGGCAGGCAGCTCGATGTCGGCGACCTTGTCGTCGGTGAAAATGATGTCGCAGGCGAGATTTTCGGTCAAAAAATCCTTCACTTTCGCGACGAAATCCTCCTGAAACGTGAGATCCTCGTAGGTCTGCGGATCGATGAAATGGTAGCCCGAATTGTCTTTGTAACTGAACTCGTAACGCTTGCGGCTCATCGGCACCACTTCGAGCGACTCGTTCGAGTTGAATCGCTGTACGAACGATTTCCCCGTGCGCATACTGCGCAGCGTGGCCTGCACAAAAGCCCTCAGGTTGCCCGGCGTGCGGTGCTGGGTCTCCAGAACGACACAGATGTCGCCATTCCATTTGATCGCCTGTCCTTTTCCAATTTCGTTCGCGTTTGGCATAAAAATAAAAGTGATGGATTGCTCCGGACGAGTATTGCCGGAAGGGTGACTCTAGCAAAACCTGGCGGTGAAACAAGCTTCTTGAATGGGAGGCAGGGTCTCGATTTACCCGCGAAAATAATCATCTTTCTTGGGCTGCCGGCATCTGGTAAGCCCAGGACCGGCGGAAACCAAATGAAACACTGGGCATTGATCGTCGCGGCGCTCTACTTCGCGATTCTTGTCATCCTGACGTTCCCGGTTATTCTGCTGGCTTTTATGCCGGGCGTGAAATTGAGGCAAGCCGCCGAGGCCTACTCGTGGTGGCCGTATTGGCTCTGGCTGGCGGTCATGGTCATCAGCCAATTCACCCTGCTGACCGTGCCGGTTCGCGTGGCGAGCCGGCGGCCCGTCACGCGCGGTTCGGTGTGGCGGACGGTGCTGGCAACCAGCCTGATGGCGGGCGGCCTGGCGATTGGGGCGCTCCTTTCCCTCGGCGAGTTTGTCTACGCCGATCAATTCTTCAACTATGCGTGGCAGGAATGGAGCATTTTGATCCTGGCGTTGCTGACATGGTGCGTCTGGTCGCTCATCTTTATCCGGATGAGCGGAAACACGCCGCCGGCCGATTTGGTGACGCGACAATGCCGGTGGCTGTTTAAGGGCAGCATCCTTGAATTGCTGATCGCCGTGCCGGCCCACATCGTGGCGCGCTGGAGGGATTATTGCTGCGCCGGAATCTGGACATTCATCGGCTTAACCACGGGAATCTCGGTCATGCTCTTTGCCTTCGGCCCGGCCGTCCTCTTTCTTTTCATGGAAAGGTGGAAGCGGTTGCATCCGGCGGAACAGACCGGTTCTTGATCCAAGGCCAATTAGAACCCTAACGGGGGATGAAATCCAATTCGCCACTAGAGCCGGAGTGCGCTAGATTACACCATGACCACGATGACCGCCGTGATGCCATTGACGGTCCGTGAGCGGTGCGCGGGACTTCTTTACGGGGCGCTCGTGGGTGATTCTCTGGCGCTGGGCGCCCACTGGATTTACGACCAGGCGGAGATCGCGCGCCGCTGGGGCCGCGTGATGGAGCTGCAAGCGGCGGCCCCGGACGGCTATCATCCGGGCAAGGAGCGCGGCGCGCAGACCCACTACGGCGATCAGACCTTGATCCTTCTGGAGTCGCTGGAAGCTTGCGGCGGCAATTTCGTGATGGACGATTTTGCCCGGCGCTGGCGCGGTTTCTGGAACGAATCAGCGGCCTATCGCGATCATGCCACAAAAGAGACCCTCGCCCGTTTAGAGGAGGGATGCGGCCTGACCCGGGCCGGCTCCGATTCAACGGAATTGGGCGGCGCGGCGCGGATCGCTCCACTTTTGGCCGCCTTGCGCAACGAAGATCAGCCGACGATTCTCGCCGCGGCGCGGGCCCAGACGGCGTTGACCCATGCTTCGCCAGTGGCCATGGATGCGGCGGAATTCATCGCGCAAACGGTTTTTTTGCTCATGCGCGGCGTGACGGTTGCCAGTGCCCTGTCGATGGCGGCGATGTTGTCCTACCGGACCCTGCGCGTGGAGGAACTTTTGCGTCAGGCCCAGGAAACACACGATCTCCCGGTCACCGAAGCGGTAGAAAAATTGGGCGCATCCTGTCCGCTGGATAAGGCGCTACCGGCGGTATTTGCCATTCTCCTCCGGCACGGAGACGATCTTGAAGAAGCTCTGGTGGAAAACGTCATGGCCGGCGGCGATTCGGCGGCTCGTGGACTGATGTTGGGGACGATTCTCGGCGCGGCACACGGATGGCGCGCCATCCCGGCGCGGTGGCCGGAGTCACTGGCGGCCCGCTTAAAGATAGAGAGGTTTTTGAAGACGGTGGGTCTCTGAACCCGTCTTCAAATCACCTGGATGGCTCGCTGCGGCAATTTGACGAGAGGATACGGCAATGGAGGTGATCATTCGCGATTCAGCGGAAGAAGTATCGGTTTTAGGAGCGAAAATTGTGGCGCGATTGGTCCGGCGCAAGCCACGTTGTGTCTTGGGACTAGCCACGGGCCGGACGCCATTGCGGCTCTATCTGGAATTAATCCGGCTCTACGCGGCGGGAGAACTCGACTTCAGCGGGGTGGAGACCTTCAACCTCGACGAATACGTTGGCCTGCCGCCCGGTCATCCTCAATCCTATCATTTCTATATGCGCGAGAATTTTTTCCGGCATGTCAACATTCCGGCGCGCCTGACGCATATCCCGGACGGATGCTCGGCCGATCTGCGGCGGCATTGCCTCGATTACGAAACAGCGATCAAGGAGGCGGGAGGCATCGATCTGCAACTTCTCGGCATTGGATCCAACGGACATATCGGCTTCAATGAACCAACCGGCTCGCTCAACTCGCGCACCTGGATCAAGATCCTGTCGGAAAAGACCCTCAAGGACAATGCGGCCCTTTTCCCAACACCGGAAGAACAACCGCGGCATGTGATCAGCATGGGCATCGGGACGATCCTGGAAGCGGGACATTGCGTGGTCCTGGCCTGCGGCGCGCAAAAAAGCAGCGCGGTCAAGGCCATGATCGAGGGGCCAGTCTCCTCCATGTGCCCCGCCTCGGCGCTGCAGCTCCACCCCCGCGCCACGGTCATTGCCGACTCGGCGGCGGCGGCGCGACTGGACCATTCCGAGCATTATCGTTGGATCGAACAGCACAAGCTCGACTGGCAGAAATATGAATAGAGGCTGTCTGAAAAATGGTCCAGCCCCATCTCCTTCGGGAATGGCATAAGTTTTACTCTCCCCTCTTGCCTTTTGGCCCCGGATTTTTGAAAATGGTGGAATGGATTTGTATCGAATTGTCGAGTCGTTGCTTTTCGCCACCGACCGCCCCCTGACCCCCAAGGCCATCTCCCACACCGTGCGCGAGGCGGCCAAATTTTCCCCGGCGCCCGAAACCGCCGCGCACGATCAAGCCGGTGAAAGCGAAGTCGAGGCAGCCATTGAGGAATTGCGCCGGAAACTCGAGGAATCGGAATCAAGCTTGATGGTCCAAGGTATTGCCGGCGGTTACCAATTAAAAACCCGGCCTGAATTTGCCATCTGGACCAACAAGCTTTTCGATCAAGCCAAAGCTCCGCGCTTGAGCCAGCCCGCGCTCGAAACGCTTGCCGTCATCGCCTATCGCCAACCCCTGGGCCGCGCCGAAATCGAATCGGTCCGCGGCGTCGCCGTCGACGGTGTGTTGGCCACGCTCCTCGAACGCAAAGTCATCCGTATTGCCGGCCGCTCAGAGCAGCCGGGCCGCCCCCTCCTTTATGAAACGACTCCGCTTTTCCTTGAACTTTTTGGTTTGAAAAGCCTTGATGAGCTTCCCAATGCCGGCGAACTCCGCCGGCTCCAGCCCCCCGAATCCTCTCATGCCCCCGAACAACAGCAACTCGAAGTCGGCTTGGACCCGGCAGATGCAGTCCCTGCGTCTCCAGGTGGATCAGATCGACCTCAGGATCCTGAAGCTTCTCCAGCAAAGGACTGACCTTTCGCGCCAGATCGGCAAGGCCAAGCGCCTGCATCGGGCCGCGATTTATGTTCCCGAAAGGGAACACGAACTTCTTGTGCGCCTGATCAGGCGTAGCGGCGGCAAACCGTCCGCCAAGGCGATTGAGGCCATTTACCGGGAAATCTTTTCAAGTTCACGGGACGCACAGGGCCAGCCGGAAATTGGCCTGCTTCAGGCAAGCGCTCCGGCCATCATCTCCCCTGCCCGCTGGTATCTGGGCGCCTGCGACCGTTTTGTCCTCAAAGGGAGGTGGACCGAACTTGCGCATGGTCTCCAGACCGGAACTTTAACCACTGTCCTTCTCACGGGAACCGATCTGGCGCGGCTCTTGCAAAAAACCTTAGCTTTTCGTTACTTTTTGGATCATTTGACCATTATTGGCGATTTTCCAGCCGGAGGAGGTCCAGCCTTTCCGCTCTCCCAGCGCGTCTTTATCGTGGCGCCGCAGAGAAAAAAGGTGTTTCTGGAAACCAACCGGGCCCTTATTTTAATCAAGTGCAAATCCACGGCAAATGCGGTAAAAAGCCTGCTCCACGCGATGCCAGTCCACTTTATTCAAGCCAAATCACTTAGTCTTCGCGCCAAACCGGCGCCTGGAACGATGGTCTTCAACCTGGTACGCTTAACCTTGGCCCGGCCTGTCGACGGAATTCATGCCGCCAACCAATTGCTGGCGGCAAGCCGGGCGGCTGACCTGTCGCTTTCCATCCTGGGCACTTACCTGGGCACCGAGGATTATGCCGGATAATGTTCCCGCGCCGGAAAATACGCCGCCACCAACACCCTCCCCGGCGCCGCCGGTGAAAAAGGGACCTGCCGGTAAAATCGTCGTCTTGCTTTCCTCCGTAGCCAAGCCGGCTCCGGGCAGCGCGTCACCTCCGGCAAGCACTTCTCCCGCGCCAGCGGATACCTCCCCAAAACCGGAACCGGACAAGCCGCCCACCAGCTCTGCGGAAAAAATCAAGCCACCTCCACTTCCGACCAAACTCCCCCCATTGACAATCAAGACACCAGCCTCGGCCAAAAGCGAAACAAAACCCTCCGGACCGA
This sequence comes from Methylacidiphilales bacterium, assembly GCA_035508775.1. GTDB lineage: Bacteria > Verrucomicrobiota > Verrucomicrobiia > Methylacidiphilales > UBA1321 > JABDGH01. The sequence continues at coordinate 313 of DATJMI010000042.1, read as the reverse complement.
AGCGAGCCGAGCCCATCAGGCTTAATCTCCCGGCAACGCCGCCCCCACCCTTGAATGAATCAATTTTTCTGAGCGATGATCAATCGGGCACAGAGGAAAGCGCTCCCACCGGTTGGCAGGAACTGAAGCCAGGTGAACTTGAAGCGCCTAGCGAAGAATTTGCGGGTTTTGACGCTTTTGCCCCGTCGGGCAAGCCAGCGGAAAGCAAAGCTCCCGCGTCCGGCGTTCCACCGAAAGTTGAAGAGGTGGCTCCTGCTTCGGGAGTAAAACCTCCCGCCGAGATCAAAACACCAGAAACGAAAACTCCCGATGA
>DATJMI010000041.1:0-2843 GCA_035508775.1 Methylacidiphilales bacterium | reverse complement strand
CCATCTCGTGGTAATGTTTGATGTCTTCTGCGGCATTACCCTTCTTTCCAATGTTCTATCCGCGACCTTCAAGCGCATCCTACCATGACAAATCTCCTCATCTCTTTTGGAAGTCAGGCTCGCGGAGAGGCTGACTCATATTCGGATACCGATCTTCTTGAAGTGACGGACGTAGATTCGAATGACTTCAAAGCGGCGAGTACACTATTGATGTCGCAGGATCGGCTTCTCGCTGCCAGCCAGACAGGAAGCCTTTTCATCAAGCACGTGTTCTCCGAAGGTCGGCTGGTCGCAGGTACTGCCACCGATTTTGCAGCCCTCACGCGGTCATGGCAATCTGCGGCGAGCTATCAGGATGAAATTGAGGAGAACCGCGATCTGCTGAAGTTACTGGCTTATGTTTCCAGCAACCAAGCTGGGCTCGCTGCTGCCGTGGACATAACGATCTGTGCTCTCCGTAGCATCCTGATTCGTTTGCTGGCTGAGCGTGGCGAGTACCTGTTTTCATGGGCGAAGCTCGCTGAACGCTCTCTCTCAGTGGGTCTAATCCACCCACGCGGTCCGGCCCTGATTCAAGCCGCTAGGAGGTTGAAGAACCTGTATCGATCAGGGAAAGATGTTATTGTGCCACATTCCTTCGTTGGCACGTTAATCGAGGCCACTCAACCAGCATTAGGACACGTCCGTTTAAATGTGGGCGGTGTCGTGCCCTACGATCTTCCGGATCGGTGTCCGGAGCGGTCGTACAAGCAACTGAGGGCGATGGAACTCGTTCGAGCGGCGCACCCCAATGATCGAAGTTTCGATAGATGGTCTGCATGGATTGCTGACCCAAGACGTTTTTGCATTAAGGCTGGATATTGATCCCTTAGGGAGACGTCTTTCGGATAAACGACCTTTTCGGGAAAAGGTCGCAAACTCAAATTACCCATCAACACACAATCAAGACGCCGTGTAAGTCGTGGGCTTAAGCACCATCTTTCGGAAATGCCGTTCACAATGCTTGACGATGGCCGTGTGTTTGGGCAAGTCGCGGAGATCATGCGGCTTGATCCAGTGTTCGTCTTGTTCGGTCCAGCTCATGGTGCTTTTTCCGGCGGAATGGCCAAAAGTCCGCTTTTTGACGGTGTGCTTGCCGATGGCGTCCGCGATCATCTCGGACGCCTGCAGGTCGGCCGCGGTGAAGTAAATCTTGTTGCCCAGGTTCAGCAGAAAGACCTCCGCTTTGCCCCGGCCACCCATCGGCGGGATGTAGGACGTGGGAGATTGCGTGGAATTGATCGTCGTGGCCCGCGCGCCGCGAATCATGTCGACCACGTTGGCAGTATTTCGGCCACTGCCTTTTCGGGATCACCGGCCAAGGCAGCCAATTCATGTCTAAGGCGAAGTTATGGATCCGACGCAAGTAGACGTTCGTTGAAACCGTCCCGGCCTGCATGGCGCGGAAAAATTCTTCCGCTACCGTTTCCGTTACCTTGCGGTTGAAAACGAGGAGAAGTGCCTTGTCCTTCGCCACGTTGGTCCAGCGATATTGAGTCTGCCCCGTTTTGGTCTTGATGATTTCATCCAGGACATGCTGCCACGTCCGCTTCGGCATGAGCGGATCGCTTGCCGCCAGATAGGTGCGGGCAATCTGGAGGTTGAGCGCAGGCTGGCGTGCCGCCTCATTTTTGGCCGCCAAAAGCACAAGGGCTTCCGGGCTCCTTTTCGTCCGCAAACTTTCCTGTTTCTTGGTCTCCACGTTCTCGACGTAGAAGGTGCCGTGGTACTGGAATAACCGATACCGCTGCAATCGCATAATTGTCTCCGGTTTCAGAGACTACTTGCTATGCCATGCACCGCGTTAGCTAGTAAGACCGCAGTAGGAACCAAGCTCGCCGCAATAAGCGTGAAGCTCAATTTTTACTGGCAGTTTCACTGGCAGTCGGCGCTTTTCTTCGACACAAGATATTCTCCTTCAAGCAATTAGAAAGAGAGGCGAGGGTCGGAATCGAACCGACGCATACAGCTTTTGCAGAGCCGCGCCTTACCACTTGGCTACCCCGCCTGACCAAGGCGCTTAGGGTGGCTGGGAAAGGGGCGCGGCGCAAGCTCGTTTTGCGCTGGCGTTGAAGGGCCTTTTGCGGCATTGCCTGCGGGATGACGATCTGGCGCGGTTGGATTCTTTTGCTTTGTTTGACAAACGTCGCAAACGCCGGCTCGGCTGACGCTTTTTGGCCCCAATGGCGCGGACCGCTCTGCACGGGAGTGGCTCCGCTGGCCGATCCGCCGCTGCGTTGGAGCGAAACCAACAACGTGAGGTGGAAAACGCCGATTCCAGGGGAAGGCGACGCGACCCCCATCGTCTGGGACCAACGCGTTTTTCTGCTGTCGGCGGTGTCAACTGAAGGTGACGCGAGTCCCGTCACGCCTTCAGAAACGCCCAAGAGCGCCTACCAGTTCACTGTCCTTTGCCTGGACCGCGCGGACGGGAAAATCTTGTGGAAACAGGTGGCGCGGGAGGAAGTTCCGCACGAGGGCCACCAGGAAAACAACACTTACGCCTCAGCGTCGCCAGTGACGGACGGGACGGTGTTGCTGGCGTATTTTGGCTCGCGCGGCCTTTATTGTTACGATTTGAACGGCGCCCTGAAGTGGCAGAAGGACTTTGGCAAAATGAAAACGAGAATGGGTTTCGGCGAGGGCGCCTCGCCCGCGCTATCGGGCGACACGGTGGTGGTCAATTGGGATGCCGAGGACCGGGATTTTATCGCGGCGCTGGACAAGGAAACGGGCCGGGAGCTTTGGCGCACACCGCGCCAGGAGGCGACGGGTTGGTCCACGCCCTTGATCGTCGATGTTCA
>DATJMI010000040.1:0-5729 GCA_035508775.1 Methylacidiphilales bacterium | reverse complement strand
TGCGAAAGGCTTTTATCGCCGGGAACACTGAGTTCGCCGCTGATTTGTCGGACGGGGCGAACGGCCAGCGTGGAAGTGGGAGAACGGCTCATGGACGTTTATGAAAGTTGGGCTTCTTTTCCAAAAGTTCCGAACGGGTCCGCTGGGCTTTTTGCAAGGCCTTTAGCAAAAGTGAGGTAAAGGGATTAGCCGATCCTGGCTCAGGTTCCAAAGCAAATCGAAAGCGGAGAAGTTGATGAATAAAATCATCGATGTTTTTTACCAGAGGCTTGGCATTCGCGGCCAGAATTTCAGTCCAAAGCTCGGGCGAACCTGAAGCGACCCGTGTCGTGTCCCTAAAGCCTCCCCCGGCCAGTTCTCGGGCTTCGGTGGAGGAATGATTGACCAAGGCGGCGGCAACCAGATGAGGCAGATGGCTGATCTGCGCCACATAGTTGTCGTGAGTTTCCGGGTCGACCCGCACGACGCAACCGCCGACAGCCCGCCAAAATTCCTCGGCGCGTTTATCCGCCACAAGCGAGGTTTTGGCTGTTGGGGTAATAACCACGGTGGCGCCGTCGAAAAGATTGGCCCGTGCGGCGCCAAAGCCCGATTTCTCGCTTCCGGCCATGGGATGACTGCCAATCCAGTGCGCATTGTTGATCAAAAGCGGCGCCAGATCGCGCTCGACTCTGCTTTTGACGCTGCCGACATCGGTCACAACCGCGGAAGATTTGAATAAATGCGCGACGGGAGCCACAAAGGCGAACATCGATTCGATAGGAATGCAAAGCACAACCATATCGGCGTCTTTCAGGGCTTGCTTGGCATCTGTCGTCAGTTCGGCTCCAGGACAAGCGGATTGAAGTTCAATCAATGCGCTTTTGGAACGCGCATAGACCACCAATCGGTCCGCTAATTTCCTCTCGGTTAAAGCCAGAGCCAGAGATCCGCCGATCAGGCCCGGACCGATAATTGTCACGGCCCCGAAACTCATGGATGCGACGCCGCGGATGATGTTTTCGCCGCCAGGGACTTGAAAGAAATGAGCCCCTCCAACGCGGCGGGCAATTCAGCCAAAAACCGCGCGTTCTGTTCCGGCGTACCGATGCTGACGCGGATATATTCGGGCAGATGGTAACTGACCATCGAGCGGACGATCACACCCTTTTTCATCAGGCGCTTGAAGACTTCGCCTCCATCGCCGACATGAACCAGCACAAAATTCGCCGCTGACGGGACGTAACGCAGCCCCATGCGCGTGAAGGCGTCCTCGATGACGCGCCGGCCCTCATCGGTAATCGCTTTGGTTTTCCGTTGATGTTCGGCGTCGGCCAACCCGGCAATGGCGCCGGCCTGGGCAATCGAATTGGCGTTGAATGGCTGGCGCGCCCGCTGGAGCAAATCGGCAATTTCCACCGGAGCAAGCCCATAGCCTATGCGCAGTCCGGCCAAGCCTTGAATTTTCGAAAAAGTACGCATCAGCACCACACGGGCGCCGTTGCGAATCTGCGCAACGGTATCCGGCGGATCATCGAGAAATTCGTAATAGGCTTCGTCAAGCACAGTGATGACGTGGGGCGGCAGCTCGCTGAGAAATGTTCCCAGCGCCTCGTTGGTCACCCGGGTGCCGGTCGGGTTATTGGGTGACGCGAGAAAAATGAGCCGGGTTTGCGGCGTGATGACGCGCAACATCGCGGGCAAATCAGGCGTAAAGTCGACGTCGTCCACCACGATGGCATGCACGCCAAAAAGCTGCGCCATCAGCGTGTAGACGGCAAAAGCGTGCCGCGCCGTTACAATCTCGTGGATACCGGGTCGGGTAAAGGCGTGAAAGAGGAGTTCAATGATTTCGTTCGAGCCATTGCCGAGCACGACGTTTTCGCGGCCCAGCCCAAAAGTCTGCGCGATGGCGGTACGAAGATGAAAACCGCCGCCGTCGGGATAGAAATGAGCCGAATCGAGCGCCCGCCGCATCGCCGCCACCGCCAGGGGCGAAGGGCCAAGGGGATTCTCATTGGAAGCGAGTTTGATGATCGACGCCGGGTCGAGGCCGAGTTCACGAGCCACATCTTCGACCGGCTTGCCCGGTTCGTAGGGAACGAGATCAAGCAACTCGCGATTGGCAATGTCTTGCACGGAAATCATCCCGGTAATTTGTCGCAGCCGGGCCGGGTTGTCGAGGACGCCCGTTATTTCGGCGTGTCCAGCAAAGACCGGCTCGCTGAATTTTTTTGTGAATGAACTTGGTTCGGACGGCTGAACCGCATTCGGTTCCCCTCGCACCGGCTCGGAAAGGACAGGGTCCGGCTGTCGTGCCGGCGTTCGCTCGGTATCTCTCGCCGATTCAAGCTGCTCCACAGATTTCAGGGTGGATTCGGGAAGTCTTGTCACCGTTTGGAGGACGGCTGTGCTACCGTTTCCATTCCGTACCTCCGGCGGCGCTTTACCGCTGAACCATGAGCGCAGGCTTTCGAGAAAACGAAACATCCCTCCAGTGTAAGACCAATTTTTGCGCCGAGAAATCTTTATTACGGTAAAAAACCTCGGAGCAAATCGCCTCAATAAAGGCTCTTTCGAACAAAAAGTGAGGGGCCTTTGGCAAGAGGTGGAAAGCACCTTGCATCAAGGGAAGCGACCGTAGGTTAATGGCTCAGAAAACGCAAACTAGGCGCCGGAGAACCCTGGACACCGTCGGAACTATGCTTTTTACCTCCCTCAATGGACTGGCCATTCCGGTCGTGCTGCCCGACGCGCATAAAAGCTCGCCTAGAGATACGAAGTCTCCTGAAACTGCGGATACTTTGCCTTCAACTTTTGCCGCCAGTCAGCGGCCTTGCCTGCCTCACCGGCCTGCTCGAACGAATCAGCCGCGCGCGCCATCGCCTGCGGAGTAATTTTCGGATCATCAAAGAGCAGCGACAGCGTAGCAAACATCTTGGCCGCCCCGGCATAATCGCGCATGGCGTAGGCGACTTCGCCAGCCAGCATGCGCGCCACCGCGTTGTTCGGGCCTTCCAATGCCTGGAGAAGCACTTGGTCCGAAGTCACCTTGGCCGCATCCAAGGTGCCCGCGCCGAGTTGAGCGCGGCCCAGCGCCAGCAGCACCGTCGTTGCATTCTGCGCCTCGGGCTTGAGAATGCGATACTGCTGGTAACTCTCTACGGCGTGCGCCCACTTACGGAGATGGCTTTGCGTTTCGCCAAGCTGCCACCACGCCCCGGGCAGCAAATTGCCTGGATCGGGATGTTTCGTCACGCGCGTGTAATAAACTTCGGCATCAGGCCATTGACCGGCCTGGCGCGCCGTTTCGCCCAACCAGTAAAAGAACGCGGCGGGCAACCGGGCCTCCCTCTGCGCCGCCGGATCGCTCGGAATGGGAAGCGTGTCATATTCCTTGAGGTAAGCGGCGGCCTTGTCATAATTTTTCATTCCATAGGCGCCGAGCACGAGACGCTGGGTCGCGGGCTGCAGCCACGTTTTGGCGTCCCAGTCGCGCGCATCGAGGAGATATTGCTCCGCGCCGGCGTAGTCATGACTCTTGAAAAAGGAATCGCCGATGGAAAAGGCGGCCACGGCGCGCAGCGCGCTTTGCGGAAATTGATTAAGTAATTTTTGGAATGTCGCCACCATCATCTGCTCCTGATCCGGTCCGCCGCGCGCGTAAATAAGGCCCAGCGATTCGAGCGCCATCTTTTGTTCAGGCGACCCATCGGGCGCAAGCGACTGCACCGCCTGCCACGCCTGCGTCGCGGCCATCAATTGATTCGACTTCTGCAGGCAGACCGCCAGCCGGGCCTCGACATGCAATCGCTCCGTGGAATGGTCGCCGGGACGGTTGCTGAGACCATCGAGATACGTTTGATACGCCGTCGTCGCTTCTTCGAACTTGCCGAGTTGATCACAGGCGCGGCCTAGCTCGAGCTCGATCTTGAGATGCGGCAAGGAAGAATCGTCCCGTTTTTGGGCGAGACTTTCCCAAAGCGGCAAGGCGGCGGCGAAATCCTGCTCGGCGGTCAACTCCTGCGCCTTCAACAACTCGACGCGCGCGCGATAAGATGACCGCGGCCATGCTTTGAGGTAAGCATCGGCCTCGCTGACGATCCGCTTTGGATCAATTTGACTGATGGCAAGAAACCGTTCGTAAGCCGCCGTCACCGCCGCATCGGAAGCGCTGTAATCCTTGAGAAATTCATCGAATCCGGCGACGGCTTCAGGCCAATGCTTCAGTTTGAATTGCGCGCTGCCGAGATCGTAGAGCGTCTCCTCCCGCGCGCTATCGAGCAGTTTGTCCTTCTCCGCGGTGTAAAGGGCCACCCATTCGGTATACCGCGTTTGCTGGAAAAGAATTCTCAACAGACCCGTATTCGCCATTTTGCGCGAATCGCCCGACGGATCGAACTGCCGTGCCGCCTGGAAAAGTTTTTCCGCCGCGGCTGGCTGATTCGCCTGAAGGGCCGACCACCCTCCCCTTGCCGCCAGCGTCGCCGCGACCGCTGGATCGTTGGCGAGGCCGAGCGCCTCCTGCCAAAGCGGCAGCGCATCGGCGAAATGGCTCTGCGAATCATCCAATTCAGCCAGGGCTTGCGCCGCGCCACCGGCGAATTTCCCGGGCGGTTGGGCTCCGGCCAAAACCTGGAGAAGCGCGCGTCCCTCCGCCTCCTTTTGCGTGGCGAGAAACGCCCGGCCCAGAAGATATTTGGCCGCCTCCTGCAATTCGCCATCGCCTTTATCGGCAACCATCTGCAGCGGAACGATCGCATCGGCAACCTTTCCCGTATCGAAGAGAATCGCGCCGCGCCGCAACTCGCCATTGATACGCAGCGGGCCGTCGGGATAGGCCTGCACCTGGTAGGTGTAAGCGCCCAGCGCATCATCGGCCCGGCCCAGATTCCGGTACGATTCGGCCAGCCGGTAAAGCGCCTCCTCGCGATGGCGGTCGTGCGGAAAATCAACCACAAACGAGGAGAGGGCGGTGACGGCGCCGGCATAATGCCCGGCATTGAAAAGCGCCATCGCATTGTCAAAGCGCGCCACCGCCGGGGTGGTAATAACCAAACCGGGCGTTGAGGAAGCTGGCGCTGTACTTGGCGACTCATGCGTTGTGTTGGTAGAGGTAGACGTATCGGCCGGTGAAAGCGGCGGATTCACCGGCAGGGCCACCGGCGGCGTGCCCGGAACAGAAGCAGGCGGCGCGACCGGAGGAACATTCGTATCGGGAACGGCCGGTTGGGCAACAGGCGGATTCGCCTCCTGCGCCGCGAGCGACCCGGACAGCAGTACCGCCGCAAGAAACGAAACGAAAGTCAACGGCAGGCGGCAATGATAGCGCACAGCAGATCCTGGTACTCTTATCAAAAGTAGACACGCGTCGCGCCGGGAGGAATTCGGCCTTCCCACGCGGAGCCAAGCGACGAGGTGCTGCGCACGGCGGCTTTTCTTGCAGGCGAAGCCCTTCTGCCGTCCGCAGGACCGAGCGACAACGTGGGAAGGCTGAAGCACCCCGGCCCTGCGGGTTGCCCATTTTTTGGCGTTTGACTTCGTTGCTTGTTGGTCAGAAACCACTGCGGATATCCTCCCTCCTCGCGCCTCGTCAGAGACCAAAAAATTAAGGCAACGCGACCCATGGCTACTTTTGATAAGAGTACTAGAGGCTTCTAAGTCCCGCCTTTGTTGTCAGGACGATTGGTGGCGAAGGCGATATTGGTCAACCTCGCGGCCCGGCAAGCGTCGAGCACTTCCACGACATG
>DATJMI010000039.1:0-79045 GCA_035508775.1 Methylacidiphilales bacterium | reverse complement strand
TACCTATTTCCCGGATTTTCAACATCTATTCGATTATCAGGGAACTCTCGTTGATAACGACGAATTCACGATAATGCATTATGTAAAGAAGAAGAGCAGATTTAACCTAGAGCAGCCTAAGGAGTACGAAAGATACTTCTGGCCTCATTGGGGTCTAATAGAACCCCCTAAGACCATTCGTAATAAACAAACGACCTTGAGAACTCGTTTTACAGCGTCTGTAGGAACCGCACCAACTGTTCGCGGTTCGGACTGACGGCATGCCGGACGTAGAAGCCGGAGGCCGCCACCGCCAATTGCAACGAGTGCCCAACCCCGAGACCGAGCAGACGCCCGATGACAAAACCGGCGTTGAAGTGGTCGCCTGCGCCCGTGCTGATCTTCGGCTTGGCTGTGTAGGGGCCGTTAACGAAAATCTCGCCTTGCGCGTCGGCGCCCGCGGCATATTGGACCGGGTGAATCACCACGGTGTGAATCTCGAGCTTTTCGCGAATCGCTGCGGCCAGGGAAGCCGTCCCTTTCGGGTTATTCGGGGTCTTCTTCAGGCGAAGCACCTTCGCCACATGCTGGCTCTCGTTTTCGTTAAGGCCGAGGATCACATCATTGTGCTGCTGAAACTCGCCGATGATTTTTAGCGCCGCGTGCAGATCGGCGTCGAGGCGCTTGGTCGGATCGGAGAGGTCGAAGAACATCAGCTTGCGTGTGGCCGGCTTGGCCGGCATGTAGTCGCTCAAAAGCCGCTTCCAGATGGCGGATAAATGGGGCAGCATCGTCCAGTTTATCATGCCTACAAAATGGGCCTGATTCCAAAGTTTCTGGAACGTCACGTCACCGAGCCGCTTTTTGAGGGTTTCCCAGGAAACTTCATGCACCGTGCCGTGCTGGCCAAAGACGAGCTTGCCATCCGTAAATTCAAACGCCTGAGTCAAACCGGGGTCGGCGATCGAATAGACTTTCGTCCGTTTGGCGAATTCGCCGAAAACGGGATGAAGCTCCGGATACCCCAGCATGCCGACATAGTGGACCGGCGCACCCAGTGTGCTGAGGGCGAAAGCCATAATCGGACCGTTACCCCCCAGCTTCGTCGCCTGCGAAACGATTTCGAAATTTGCCGCCTTGCCCGCGGACGCCCCCACCTTGGCGCCAAAGCTTTTGATCGAAGTAAACGGCGCATATTTCGTCGGCGACTGCCGTTGTTCCACCACGTGGAAGATCTGATCCACGAAACCATCAAAACCAAGCAGGCACTGGAACTTGAGGAGTTGTGCGCGCGAACCGATGAGGCGTTCAGCTGTCTGACGGGCAAGCCGGGAATCCGTAATCATTCCTGCTTTATAACAGAAAAAGACTGGCGTGACAAGCTCCGTCCGCTAATGTGATTACCTCACGTCTCGTTTTTACCTCTGAGCGCCTGCGCATGGCCCCCCTGACCGACCGTCTCGCACTGCGTCTCGGCGCAATTTTTGCCTTATTCGCCATTATTCTTGGGGCATTAGCCGCCCATAAAGGTGACCGTTTTCTTTATGATTACCTGCAAAGCCGGAATCGGCTTGATCTCTGGCGTACAGCCCTTACCTATCAGTGGTTCCACGCCCTGGCCCTGCTGGCTATTGGCCAGGGCCGTTCCGCCCGCCGAGGGACTGTCATTTGCTGGCTTATCGGCACCATTTTATTTTCCGGGAGCCTTTATATCCTGGCCCTTGACCCCACCCAAAAATGGGCAGGTCCTTTGACCCCGTTGGGCGGGCTTATCCTCATCCTGGGATGGGGCTGGCTTTGGCTCCATCTCACCCGCAGGAAGGCCCCATGACCCGTCCGCTCCTCGCCACTGGGCTGCTGTTTCTATGGTTTGCCGCGCGGGGCGCAGCCAATCCGGTTACGCCGTCCACCCTTTCTATTACTCCCAGCCATTTTGCCCTTGCCGCCCGCTATTCCCGCGCTCATGGCGGCCTCATTCTCTACGTCCAGCAGAACGGCAAGGCGCTTTTTGAAGATGACTACCCCGGCTTCTCTTCTTCCATGCCGCACCGAATCTACAGTGGAACCAAAAGCTTCGTGGCGATCGCGGCTCTCCTCGCCGAGCAGGATGGATTGCTTACCCTCGATGAGCCTGCTTCCCAAACCTTGACCGAGTGGCGGGGCGACCGGCGCCGGTCCATCACCATCGACCAACTCCTTTCCCAAACGAGCGGCCTCGATCCCGACGGCGAATCGATCTATTCCTCCCGCGATCAGTTTGCCGCCGCCTTGCGCATCCCTCTCATCGATCCACCCGGCGCCCACTTTCACTATGGCGCGGCGGGTTATCAAGCCTTTGGCGAACTTCTCAAGCGCAAGCTCCACGCCCGCGGCCGTTCCGTCGAAGGTTATATCCGGGACCGGCTCATCGATCCTCTCGATATCGACGTCGATGAATGGAAACATGACGATGCGGGCAATCCGTTACTGCATGCCGGAATGAGTCTCACTGCCAAAGAATGGGCCAAGTTTGGTGAATTTCTCTGTCATGGCGGAATAAATAAAAAAAGACAACTTATTTATCCCAAGCTATTTAAACGTCTTTTTACCGGTCATAAAGAAAATCCGGCTTACGGTCTTGGATTCTGGCTCAACAATCCCGAGCCCTACCCGCGGCCTCAACGTATGAGCGATCTCCAGCCTGCCCTTGATGGAGACCAACTCTATCCCGGAGGGCCTCGCGACCTTATCGCCTGCCTCGGTTCCTATAGGCAGCGTCTTTATGTGATTCCATCGCTCGATCTCGTCGTTGTCCGCTTTGCCTACGAGAGCCGTTACTCCGATGGCGATTTTCTCTCGCGGCTTTTGACCGGGTCTCCAAAACCCGATCTTCATACACATTAAAATTGGATGCTTGAAAGATTTTATCTTGGAAAACTTGCATTTCCTAAAAAATCCCTTATCCCTATAGAGTTTTAATTCTATGACTCATCTGGATCGGCTTGAAAATCAGTCTGTCTTTCTTTTCCGAGAGGCTCAGCATGCTTTTAAGAATATCGCCATGCCATGGTCGATGGGCAAGGATTCCAACGTCCTTATCTGGTTGGCCAAGAAGGCCTTCGGCGGGCACATTCCATTTCCAGTGCTTCACATCGACACGACATACGAGTTTCCGGAGATGCTTGAGTTCCGTGAGTGGGCCACGAAACACTATGGGCTTAAGCTCATTATCAAGATCAACGAGGAAGCCCGCGCTCGCGGAGTTGGTTACGAAACGCACGATCCGGTAACCGTAACCCATGAGCTTAAAACCGTCGCGCTCCAGCAGGTTCTTACGGAATACAAATTCGACGCCCTGATCACCGGCATCCGCCGTGACGAGGATTCGACCCGTGCCAAGGAGCGTTATTTCTCTCCCCGCAACGCCCAGTTCGAGTGGGAATACAAGGACCAGCCCCCCGAGTTCTGGGGCCAATTCACCACTGCTGTCGAACCCGGCGAGCACGTCCGTGTCCAGCCTCTGCTGGACTGGACCGAAACCGATATCTGGCGCTACATCCAGCGCAATAATATTCCGATCCCCCAGATGTATTTCGCCCGCGACGGCAAGCGCTACCGTTCGCTCGGCTGCTGGCCTATCACCAAGCCGGTTTCCAGCAACGCCGCCACCATCGACGACATCATCGCCGAATTGGCAGTGACAAAAACCTCCGAACGCGCCGGACGCGCCCAGGATCATCACGAGCGCAACGCCATGCAAAAACTTCGCGCCAAAGGGTTCATGTAAACCGGAATCAGCTCATGCCCAACTCCGTTCCTTCCTCCAACAATTCGCACCAGGACGACAGCCAGCGTCTCAAAATCGTCATCGTCGGTCATGTCGACCATGGCAAGTCGACGCTTATCGGACGTCTTCTCTTCGACACCCACTCTCTTCCCGACGGCAAGATCGAGCAGATTCAGAAGGCATGCGTCGCCGAAGGGATGGACTTTGAATACGCTTTTCTTCTCGATGCCCTGCTGGAGGAGCAGGAACAAAACATCACCATCGACACGACGCAGATTCAATTCCACACCGAGACCCGCCGGTACGTCATCGTCGATGCGCCCGGCCATAAGGAGTTTCTCAAAAACATGATCACCGGCGCCGCCAGCGCCGATGCCGCCATTGTTCTGCTCGACGCCCGCGAAGGCTTGCAGGAACAGACCCGCCGCCACGGTTATCTTCTCTCCCTTCTCGGCGTCAAACAGGTTCTTGTCGCCGTCAATAAAATGGATCTGGTCGATTTCTCGCAGGAAACCTTCATCCGTCTCGAGAAGGATTACCGCGAGTTTCTCGGACCTTTCGGCATCCAGCCGCTGCAGTTCATTCCCATGTCCGCCAAGCACGGCCATAATATCGTCAAGCCGAGCGAGAAGATGCCGTGGTTCCAGGGCGCCACTCTCCTCGCCACGCTGGATCATCTGCAACTGCCGCCCGCCCCGGTCGACCGCCCCCTGCGGTTCATCGTCCAGGATATCTACCGCTTCGACGACCGCCGCCTCATCGCGGGGCGGATCGAATCGGGTTCCCTCAAGACCGGCGATGAACTCGTCTTCTGGCCCGATGGCAAACGGAGCAAGATCAAAAGCATCGAAACGTGGCCCACCGAACCACGGCCAACCAGCGCCCAGGCCGGGCAATCGGTCGCCCTCACGCTTGAAGAGCAGATTTTCGTCGAGCGGGGCCATATCGCCGCCCATCCCGGTCATGATCCCATCGAAGGCCGCGAATTTTCGGCCCGTGTCTTCTGGCTCCACGATGAGCCGATCCGCCTCGGCCAGAATTACACGCTCAAGCTCGCCACCCAACAAGTCGAAGCGCGGCTCGTCCGTATCAACCGCCGGATGGATTCAGCCACGCTGACGCCGCTGAGCGACCGAGGTTCGGAGATCGCCCGCCATGAAGTCGCCGAACTCGTTTGGCGCGCCCGTCGTCCCATCGCTTTCGACAACAGCGACACCATTCAGGAAACCGGACGTTTTGTCGTCATCCAGGATGGGCGCATCGGCGGCGGCGGCGTCATCTTCGGCGCCAAGTACGAACCAACGGCCAACATCATCCGCAGCACCAATCTCTCCTGGACCGACGATCCCATTTCCCGCCAGGCCCGCATCGACCATTTCGGCCACCGGGGCGCCGTGCTCTGGTTCACCGGCCTCTCCGGCTCCGGCAAATCGACCTTGGCCGCCGCTCTCCAAACGCGTCTCTTCAAACGCGGGTATGCCGCCACTCTCGTCGATGGCGATAATCTCCGTCACGGTCTTTGCTCCGACCTTGGCTTTTCCGACGCCGACCGGGTGGAAAACATCCGCCGCGCCGCCGAGATCGCCAAGCTCCTCGCCGAAGCGGGATTAGTCGTCGTGGTCTGCCTCATTTCACCTTTCGCCCAGGACCGCAAGAAAGCCGGCGAGATCATCCGCAAAGCCGGAATTCCCTTCGCCGAAATCTACATCAGCACGCCGCTCGAAATCTGCGAAGAACGCGACCCCAAGGGACTCTACAAAAAGGTTCGCGCCGGCGAGATCAAGGGATTCACCGGCATCGACTCACCCTACGAGCCCCCGGCCCAGCCAACGCTCGAAATCCGCGCCGATCTTCTTTCCAAGGACCAATGCCTTGATCATCTGCTTAAGCTTGCCGAACGTCTGGCCCATCGCGACGCCATTAATGAAGCTGAACTGTCCGGTTTTGAAATATAAGGCGCCTTTTGGGCATTCGCGGAGCCGCCATTTGGGGCCAGGCAAGAAGAAAGAAGACCAACGTGTAACATCCGAGAACGATCAAGGAGAGGGCGTTGTAACCGATCTCCATGCCGGTGTATTCAAGCACGCCCCCGAAGGTTGCCCCAAGCAGATTCCAGCCGAAGAGGTGCTCGGCGCATTTGTGGTCCTTGAAGCTCGTGCTGAAGATGAGGTTGGCGAAGTAGATCGGGAGGAAAGTCAGCAGGCTCGCCGCGATGAAACGCGGAAAAATCCCTGCGATGGCGAGCAGGTTATGGAGCGGAAAGACGAGCGAAATCAGGACCGAGGCGGCCAGGAACCCGTAAAGAAGCCAAAGCCGGAGCCAGGCCGTTTCGTGGTCTTTCCGAGCGAGGCATTGGACCGTCCAGTTGGCAGCCAGGACGGAGATTAGTACGGCGAAGAAAATGAGCGAATTGTTCAGCCACGTCGTGCCGAAAAGGAGGCTGAACTGGATAACGCTTTTGGTTTCGAGCAGGAGAAAGGCGATACCCATGAAGATGAACGCAAGCTTGATGGGGAGCAGCTCCTCGCCGCGGCCGTTTTCCTTGTCTTTGGAGCCAAAATGGAGCGCGGCCAGCAGGCCGATGATCAGGATGGAGACGCCGAGCATCGCTTTCAGGTATAGGCTGGGAATTCCGCGTCCCGCCAAATAAAGGAAGGGCCAGTCATCCGTCGGTATCTCAGGGCTCAGGTCTGCAATATACGGTAATTCAGCCGATCCCATTATTTTTTCGCCGCAGAGCATATAAAAATCTCTCTGCTGGGCAAGGATTCGGGGCTGGGAGCCGGTGACCAGATTGACCATGTTATATATTTTTTGGGCAACGAATGGGATGCGGTAGAAGTTGTAGAAGACGACATTGCCGTGGTCATTCAGGAGTTCGTAGGCCCTCTCGACCGATTCGCGGGTGAAGAGATAATTTTCGAGACGGAGCTGGCTCAGGGAGCTGACCTTCACCAACGAATCGGTGAGCGCAAAGACAATCAGGTCGTATTTGCGATGGGTCTGCGTCATGAAGGCGCGGCCGTCGTCGATGTGGACTTCGACACGAGGATCGTTGTAGGCGCCGGAGGGATTGTGTTCGCGGCCAATCCTGGCGATAACGGGGTCGATTTCGACGGCGTCGACATGGGTTGCGCCATTGCGCAGGGCGGCCGTCACGTCGTTGCCCGATCCAGCGCCGATGACGAGGACATTTCGCGGCGCCGGGAGGCCCGCCTGTTTCCGGTATTGGTAGGGAATGCCGTAGAATACCTTTTCCGGGTTGAGAAGTATCTCCTGATGGTCGAGGCCATTCACGAAAATGCGCCGCCGCAAGATGCCAGACGGCCCCGGTTCCTCGACGTACTCGACTTTCTGGTAGGGGGACCAGGTGGTTCCCACAAGATAGGGTGAACCCGGATCGCGCATGAGGATATGGTCCTGCCGGTACATGACGATGACGGCGAGGAGGGCCAGGATGAGAGGGATGACGCGCGCAATTCTTTTGCCGGCCATAGCGAAGATGAAGATCAGGGTGAAGAAAACGAACCACGACCAGGCGGGCAGCCACAACGCGCTGATGGCGATGAAGGAAAGAATGCCGGCGCAAGAGCCAAGGATATCGAGGGTATAGGCGTTAAGTGGGGAGAATTGCCGGAATAATTTGGCGGTGCGCTGAGAGATGCAGGCGAAAATGAGCGCCACCATCACAAAACAGAGGGTGAAGAAAAGGTAGTTGAGGTCGCTGACTTTGAAGGGGACAAAAGAGAAATAAAGATCTCCATCGAGATTGTAGTGCCACACGTCAAATCCAGGAACGATCGGGTGATTGAAGGAGACAAACAAAATCAACGCCACGGCGCCGGCGAAGCCGCACTGAAACACGATGTTCGAAAGAGAAGCTTTGACCCGGTCATGAAAGACGAAGCCCACGCCCATGCCAATGAAGACGGAAAGCAGGACGATGTTTGGAAAGTAGCCAAGGTTCCAAATGGAGCCGGCCAAATACCGGATGAAGAAAAGCTCCAGGAAGAGCGTCGCAAAACCGAGCAAAAATAACTTCAGACCGGTTTGAGATAGGAGAGGAAGGTCGGGGGACGACTCCCCTTCCGTGATGTCTGAATGCATGTTGGGAAACTAATAAAATGGGAATGGTGATGTTCTCTCCACTTCTCTGCTTTTCAAGATTTTTCGGCTTTCATGCCCGCGCGTGTCCATGACATTGATTGGTGAAGCGGATCTGGTTAATCAGCAAGGCCGCCGCCGTTAAACAAGATCAAGGTTCACCAGCGATATCAGCTTGAGGCCGCTTCCTTGCTCGTCATTCCGTCTTTTTTCTTCTTTCCACAATCCGGGCCACCCAAATGCAGGCTTCGTAAAGAAGATACATCGGCACGGAGAGGATCGAGAGGGAAAATAAATCGGGCGTGGGAATGATGCAGCACGAAGCGATGAAAATGATCAGCGCCGCGTGCCGGCGCTTGCTGGCCAATTGTTCGCTCGACACCAGCCCGAACAAATTCAGCACAAAAATCACCAGCGGCAACTCAAACGCCAGTCCGAAACCGACGAGCATCTGCACCTCGAAATCAATGAGGCTCTTCGCCGTCCACATAGCGCCAAAACCGAGATAATCGTTGTAGGCCAGGAAAAACCGCAGCGTGGTTTTGAGCACAAACGCGTAGCAAAACGTTATCCCGATAAGGAACAATACCGCCCCCGCGGCAAAAACTGGCAGGAGAAATCGCTTCTCGCGCGGGGTCAGCGCCGGCAGAAGAAACTGTCCGGTGAAATAGAGCAGGAACGGCAGCGAAATAATCACGCCGCCAAAGAGGCTGATCTCCATGTGAATGGCAAACGGGTCCACCACCCCCAGCGTTCGCAAAAAGTCTTTTGGATCATGCCCCGTGTCGCGCAGCGGCTCGTAGAGCGCCTCCAGAATATGCCGCGCCGAGAAAGCGCAGATCACAATCCCGATCGCCAACACAACGATGCATCGGATGATGGTCCACCGCAGATCCTCCAGATGGGCCAGAAACGGCTTTGTTTCCAGTTCCGGCTCCTTCTCATCCTCGGGCATCTTTTCAAGATGTCAGACTCCGCTGCGCTAGGCAAGCGGCCCACGCTTGCCAATCCTTTCCCGGAAAGAGCAAAATCGCCCAAGAACCTATCTCAAAATTAACCAAGGGCGCGTTGTGAGTCGAATTTGGCCTAAATCGAGGCGCGACGGAAGGAGTGATGCCGGAGCACATCTCGACTGAGGGAGCAACGAAGAGTTGGGCCAAATTCGCCGCAATCCCTTCGGGGCGAAAATCCTTTTGCCTTTTAACTTCGTCGCTTGCTCGTCACGTAGCACTCTGGCTATGCTCCTCGCTCGACTTCGCGTTAAAAAGCAAAAATCCATTTCGCGCGCCCCTGGTTAATTTTGAGATAAGTTCAAGTGAAACTGAAAAGCCTCGAAGCCATCTTCGGCGCCCTGCAGGAGGCGGATGCCCGTTACCTCGTCGTCGGCGGCTTGGCGGTCATCGCGCACGGTTATGTCCGTTTGACCAAGGATTTGGACTTGGTGCTCGATCTTTCGGCCAACCATCTTCCCCGCGCTTTGGCCGCGCTCCACTCTCTCGGTTACCACCCTGCCATGCCTGTATCCATTGCCGATTTTGCCGATCCCGCGTTGCGCAAAGACTGGACCGAGAACCGGAACATGAAAGTCTTTAATCTCGTCAGCGACAGTTATCCCGACGTTGTCATCGACATTTTTCCCCAAGAACCTTTCACCTTCGATACCGAATATGCGGCGGGCGAGTGGAAAAATATCGCTCCCAATGTCCGAGTTCGTGTGGTATCAGTATCTACGTTGATCGCGCTCAAAACCACCGCGGGCCGGGACCAAGATCGTATCGACATTGATAAGTTGCGGAAACTTTACCCATCCTCCCAATGAAAGTTAATGAACCCTCCGAACCCTGGCCCTGCGACTGGGAGGGGGCCGAACTCTATCAGCTCCGCCGCGACGCCAGCCGTTCTTTCCGCGAAAACCTTATTTGGCTTGAGGAAGCGACTGAATTCGCCGAGGCTTTCGCCAAAGCGCCGTGGCACAAGGAAGGCATGAAACCGGTTTCACGCCAAGAATAGGCCGCCGCAACGGTTTCTTGCCTTCCCCTTTTCCGGGGATACGCTTCGCGCATGAGCATGAATTCCCCTATCATGACCGTTTCGCTTGTTCTCATTAACTTCATCATCCTGGTCATCTTCCTGACGATTTTTTGGCGTGTCTCATCTGCCCTTGACCTCATGGCGCGTTCTCTGTCCGAACTCGCGAAGGAACTTAAAAAAATAGCCGAAAAGAGCGGTAAGTAAGATTCGTCCCATCGCAGACAGCCCCCTTCCCGGGTTAATGGGAAGGCTCAATCTCTCCCGACGCGACCCATGTCTACTTTTGATAAGAGTACTGGCTTGCTTTCCTCCCGCGCTTTTCCCATAATTTCTCTTCCCGCGATTTTCAGACCCTGTTTGCGAAATTGCGGGAAATAACGCCGGTTCCGCCGGCACACCAACGAAAACTTATTCCGTAGAAACGGAAGCCAGCGCCGCTTTTGCCCAAAAGCCACGCCGGTCATAAACGAGAAAGCCAGATCATCATGAACCGAGTCGATATCAAAGACCTCCTCGATGCCGGCGTCCATTTCGGACACCGCACACAGCGCTGGAACCCGAAAATGAAACCGTTCATTTTCGAGGCGCGCAACGGCATCTACGTCATCAATCTTGAGCATACCGTCAAGCAGCTCGAAACCGCGCAGGATTTCCTCGTCAAAGTGGCCGGCGGCGGCAAGCGCATCCTTTTTGTCGGCTGCAAAAAGCAGGCCCAGGAAACGATCAAGGAGCTCGCCCAGCGCAGCAATTCCTTTTACGTCACCGAGCGCTGGCTCGGCGGCACCCTCACCAATCTGGCCACCATCCGCAAGAGCGTCGCCCGGATGAAATATATCGACGGTCTGGAAACGAGCGGCGAGATCAACAAGCTTCCCAAGCAGGAAATCGCCGTTCTGCGCCGTGAAAACACCAAACTGCACCGAAATCTCGATGGCATCAAGGACATGGACAAGTTCCCCGCCGCCATCATCATCATCGACGTTCCGCGCGAATCGATCGCCGTCGCGGAAGCCCGGCGCCTCAACATCCCGGTGGTGGCGATCACCGACACCAATTCCGATCCCGATCTGGCCGATTTCCCCATCGCGGGCAACGACGACGCCATCCGCTCCATCTCCATTATTCTCGAAGCCCTCAACGATGCGATTATCGAAGGCGCCGCCGGTTCCGCCCATGCCGCGCCGGAATCAGCCAAGACCGCCGAGGAGGAATCTTTGACCGGCGTGTCCGCCTAGCCCCGTACTAGAACCCACGTCTAAAACCTGCCATCGGACTATGACCACTACTTCACCCGCCTCTTCCGGAGGGGACAACGTTTCTCCCGAACTCGTCAAAAAACTCCGCGACATTACCAACGCCGGGATGATGGATTGCAAGAAAGCCCTGGTCGAGGCCAAGAGCGATCTCGAAGCCGCCGTCGCCATCCTGCGCAAAAAGGGCGCCGCCGCCGCTTCCAAAAAAGCCGGACGCGAGGCCAAGGAAGGAGTCATCGGCTCCTACATCCATGCCGGCGACAAGGTCGGCGTGCTCGTCGAGATCAACTGCGAAACCGACTTCGTCGCGCGCAACGAAAGCTTCCGCTCCTTTGTCAAAGACGTGACTCTTCAGGTCGCCGCCGCCACGCCGCTCTTCGTCAAGCGGGACGAAGTGCCGGAAAATTTACTCGCCACCGAACGGGAAGTCGCCGCCGGCCAGGTTCAGGGCAAACCCGCCGCCGTCGTGGAGAAAATCATCGCCGGGAAAATCGACAAATATTACAGCACCGTCTGCCTGCTGGAGCAGACCTTCGTCAAGGACAACACCAAGACGATCAACGATCTCCTGAATGCGAAGATCGCCGAATTGGGCGAAAACATCGTCATCCGCCGCTTCAGCCGATTCCAAGTCGGCGAGACTCTTTCCGGACAAGCCAGCTAAGCCGCGGTTAACCGGCTCCCGCAGCCCGTTTGAGTTCCGACATGGTAAAGAGGGGCTTAAGCGTAAGATTCACCTTGGCCAGATTTGCCGGGCCGCCCGATTCGCGGTCAATGACGCAGACAACATTGCCCAGTTCCGCTCCCTCCTCACGCAACGCCCGGGCCGCGTCGAGAATTGCCCCGCCCAACGTAACCACGTCTTCGACGATGAGCAACCGGCGTCTGCGCACCGCGCCGCCTTCGGCGATTTTGCAGGTGCCATATTCCTTCGCCTTTTTCCGGACGAAGAGTACGGGCAAGCCGGTAAGTTGCGAGAGCATGGTCGCCAGGGGAATACCGCCCATTTCGAGTCCGGCCAACGCCTCGATGCCGGGCGGCACGAGTGGCGTCATCGCTTCGGCGATATCCTTGAGGAGCTTCGGCTCCGCCTCGAAGAGATACTTGTCGAAATACTCATGACTTTTCGCTCCGGAGCGAAGTGTGAACTCGCCGGTAATATGAGCCATTTCGTAAATGCGGCGGGCCAGCGCGGCGCGCGAATCGTCCGGCATGGTCAACTCCTCACCTGGGCGATGACCTCAATCTCCACTTTGGCGTCGCGCGGAAGCCGCGCCACCTGCACGGTCGAACGGGCCGGCGGCGTTCCGGCAAAGTGTTTGGCGTAAATCTCGTTCATGGCGTTGAACTCATTCATGTCGGCGAGGTAGACGGTCGATTTGACGACGTCGTTTAAATCGAGCCCCTGCGAAGCAAGCAGCGCCTTGATATTGAGGATGACCTGCTCGGTCTGTTCCTTGATCTGCCCTTCGACGAATTTGCCCGTGTCACGCACCAGTGGAATCTGGCCGGAGAGAAAAACGAAGGAGCCGGCGCGAATGCCCTGCGAGTAAGGCCCGATGGCCGGCGGAGCATCGGGAGAGGTAATGGCCACGCGCTCGCTCATTTGACCTCCTCATACCAGGCCATCTGGATCGCCTCCAAAGAGGCCTCGTTCGATTTTTCGGGATCGTCGCCGAAATCCTCCAGTTCGATCACCAGTTTGTGCAACTTCGGAAAACTGAGCTTGAGCGGGTCCTGATCGGGAAACTTGTCGATCAGCGCGTAAGCAATTTCTTCCGCGTCTTTCCAGGTCAATTTTTGTGCCATGAAATAACGGTTAGCGCGAAGAGAAGAAACGGTCAATGCGGGGACTGCCTTTCGCTTTGTGAACAATACGTTTGGCAAGATATCCGTCCAGAAAGCGATTTGACGATGATCTCAACCGAGTTAGCATTTCATCGTGCGACAGATTCTTGTTTATCCGGGTGAAGACGGCGCATGGGTAAGCGAATGTCCAAGCCTGCCCGGCTGCATTTCCCAAGGCCATCGAGAGTTATATCTGGGCCCTCTTATCAGAACCTTCCGTCAAGCCGGCCTCAGCGTGGACGAACTGAACAAACTGCTATGATGATTCTCCCGGCTTACCGGGAATCGACGGCAGAGAATAAACACCGTTATTGGGCCGCGCGCCCTCCTGCAATAGCAGAGCCTCGGGAGTTTCGGTCCGGCTGGCCAGGAGATAGGATGAGCGCCGGTCGAGCGGCAGCAACAGAGCGGTAAGCGCGTCTTTCCAGGTGCCATCGACCCAGTAGGGATCCCGAGCGAAAAGACCCTCCATGTTGAACTCGGCCCACAGCCAAGTGTAGCTTCCAACTGCGGCGGCGAAACCGCCGTTCTGCGCCACGACCAGGGACGTTTTTATGCCTGGAGTATGCTCAATCTGGCAAACGAGTTCGGCGCCGTCCTGCAGGCGCCAACGGAGATCCCAATAGACATTGGGATCGATAATCCAGCTTTTGCCGTGCTCGCGCACCAACAGGGCCAGGGCCTGGGAAAACTGGCGCCACTCATCTTCGTTCCAGGAAGGGGGCTGAAGAATGTCTTTGACCCGCTGCAACCGCAGCCGCCACTCCGCGAGAATGCGCTGCAATTCAACTGAAATCATCGCCAGAAAAAATCAGTACCGTTGCGTCGTCGTGGAGGAACCATTGCGATATTCGAGACTCCGGATTCTGGCCCGGAGATCGGCCTCTTCGTCGGCGCGGGCGGCGCGCTCCTGGCGCAACGCCATGGCGGTGTTATCGTTGGCGGCGATCAGCTTGTTGATCTCCTCTTGTTCCTGCAAAAGCAACGCCTGTTGATGACCGATCTGTACCTGCGCCTGGGCCAGATTTTCATCGGCGGCCTGAAGCTGCGCGCCGAGTTGTTGGATTTGCGTGCCCAGCTTTTGACTCTCGGCGCTGTAACGTTTGTCCAAGTCGGCAATAGTAACGCTCTGCCCCTCGATTCGTTTGGAAAGACTATAAAGCCCATAACCCGCGAGGCCCGCGCCAAGGACAAAGAAGCCAATGAGAACATACACCACGATGGCGAGAATGCTGCCAATCGACTTTTGCTCGCGCGCCTGCCGCTCCATGTTGGCGCGATAATCCATCACCGTCGCAGGACGCGTTGGAGATGCCGCGGCGCGCGTAGAGGAAGGCGTTTGGGTGGGAGCGGCGGATGCCGTTGGGGCGCTTGGAGCGGTGGTTGTTTTCATGGGAGCGGCGGTTTCCTTATTTTTATTTTTGTTGGCGCCCGTGCTGTAATAAAACGTGGCGGGACGTGTGCCGTGCGGAGAAGTTGTTTCCGTCTTCGTGCCGCCGGGCTGGGCCGGCTTGGAAATAGTGGGCTGGGAGGTGGTTGCCGGGTTCGGCGGAGAGACGAGTTCCCCGGCTTCGTCATCATCGTCGTGGACTGGCGGCTCTGGCGTGGCCGCGGCTGCCGCCGAACGAGGAGACGCCTCCCGTTCCAGCTTCCGCGTCAGCGATGCGGTCTTGTTCACGGTTCGGAGTTTGTTTTCCGTCTTGAGCCTCAGCGAACGCTTCTTCACTCGTGGATTTTCGCCCGGGGGCGTGGCGAAATCAAATTCACCCGTGGATGCCTCGGGTTCGGATTTTGAGGCGAGAGGATCGTGCTCCGGCATTACCCTTTGAGAAATAAACCTCCACGAAATCAATTCAAGACATATCCGAATTTTAACAAAAATTTTGTAACTTTTTTGTTACGAAAAATACTGTAAATAGTCGCCTATGTGCCATATCCCCCAAATTAATTCATCTTGCCACTTGGCAAATTCTGTAAGGTATGGCAATTATTCTTCATTCGATGGTTGTCTTCAAATTCCGCAATCTCAAGACGGGCCAAGCCATGCCGATTCCGGCTGGAGAATTTTTGGTTGGCCGTGCGGATGAAGCGTATGTTCACGTGGATGACGTCTCCGTCAGCCGGAACCACGCCCGAATCTTGAATCAAGACGACGGCTTTTTCATCGAAGATCTTGGCTCGGCCAACGGCACGGCTCTGCGCGGCGCTTATCTCACGACCCGCGCGCCAATCAATTATGGCGATGTCGTGCATATCGGCTCGGTGGCGTTCCGAATCGATCCGGAGGTGACCGGAGAAGTCGAACCGGAACCCAAGGCGCCGCTTATGCCGCGTAACTTCGCAAGCATGAGACGCCCGACCGAACGGCTCCCCAACATTGGTGAAGCGCCATGGACTCCACCATCCATCCCTCAGGACAAGTTAGCCGCCCCGGAGGTGAGCTCCACCGACAGCGATGCGGAAATGCTCAATGCCATTACCATCCGCGAACCACAGCCTCCTATCACGGGTACTCCTCCCCAATCCCAGCCTCAACCCACGAAAGCACCGAGCTCATCGGCCAGATCAATTCCCAGACAAACGGTCGCTGTGACCCCGGCTCTGATATCCGAACGTTCAGTTGCGCCCCACCAATACCCCCGGCAGCAGCTGGTGATACCTGAGGCCGAAGGCAGGGGGTCTTCCCCGCAAATGGGAACGGAAAGTCTCCCTCAGGAAAACAAACCACCGCCAAATACTTTGAGCCGGATTTGGTACGTCGTGATTTTTTTTGCCGGATTGGGAGCGGGACTTCTGGCTGGCCTTATTTTCGCGAAGATCTTTTTCGAACTGGGCGGGAAACCGGCCGGGCTTCCTTGACTTATCTTAAGACTAAAATAAAAGCACATTTAAGTGATTGTTCAACGAGTTTGTGCTAAACTGATTCGAATGCCGTTTTAAAGAGAATTTCACATGAAACTCATTGCCTATAAGACATTCGACTACAAGTGTCAGCGTCTCGTCCCCGCTTCCCGCACCCGGGAATGGATGGACAAGACTCCAGGTGCTTTTGCCTATCATTGCCTGCCGCTTGTCATGGCCAACAGCCTTGGCTGGTTCCTAATTAACGATGTGCCTTGCGAAATGGAGTGGGACGGGACGGATGATCCCAATGGACTCAAAGTATGGCCCACCGAAGAACTCACCGAGAACGAAAAACATTTTCTGCCCTCGTCCCATTTCGGTTCCGGCGTCGTTACCTTTCATGCGGAGTTCATGTTCTGGACGGAAACTAAAATTAGCATCATCACCAAAGGTCCGGCCAACTATCCCAAGCATGGCATTCAGGCCCTCGAAGGGGTGATTGAAACCGATTGGGTCCCCTACCCTTTCACCATGAACTGGAGAATGACCGCCAAAGATACGCGCGTCCGTTTTAACCGGGGCGAGCCGATCGCCCAGATCATCCCCTATCCGGTCGATATCGTTGATAGCGTGGAGCCGGAAATCCTTTCCCTCCAGACCAATCCCGAACTCTATGCCCGTTATGAGGACTACCGCAAGAAACGGACTGTCTTCAACGAAAAGTTCAAGTACGACGGGCGCAAGCGGCAAAAATATTACGTCCGTGGCGAGGATTCCCTTGGCAACAGGGCAGAACACCATAAAACGGACTGGAAAATCAAGCCCTTCGTCTCAAATCTCTCCACTCTCCCGGAACATAACGTTCCCGAGGTGTAATCGCTATTTTACCACGGCACAATTGACATCCTGGCCATGCCCGATACTGTGACGCCGCCGATGGCGACCAGCGAAACGCTCAATTTTGAAAATGCCCGGGCCGCCCAAGCCCTCTACGTCAACGATCCCCAGAATTTGCGGCGGCTGGAGGAACGTTTCGGGGTAAAAATCACCACCCGCGAAGGCTGGATCAAAATCGACGGCCCGGCGGAGTCGATCACCAAAGCGCGCGACGTCTTTCAGCAACTCCATCTCGCCCGCGAAAAGGGGCTCTACATCCGTAAAAACGAGTTTAACTTCGCCCTCGACTCGGTCTCCAATGGAACCGAGGTGAAGCTGCCTGACCTTCATTCTGCCCGTATCCAGATATCGGCAAAAAAGCCTCCAATTGTTCCTAAGTCGTTGCAACAGAAGAAGTATGTCGAGTCGATCAAGGAATATGATCTCATCTTTGGAATTGGTCCGGCCGGTACCGGCAAGACCTTCCTGGCCATGGCTATGGCCGTTGCCGCATTGAAAAACGGGGAAGTCACGCGTATTGTACTGACGCGGCCCGCAGTGGAAGCCGGTGAGGCGCTCGGTTTTTTGCCGGGCGATTTACAGGAAAAAATCTTCCCCTACCTCCGTCCCCTTTACGATGCTCTTAATGACATGATCGAAAACGAAGAAATCCAACGCTACATGGATAAGGGGATCATTGAGATTGCCCCGCTGGCCTACATGCGGGGGCGCACACTCAGCCATAGCTTTGTCATCCTCGACGAGGCGCAAAACGCCACCACCGAACAGATGTTCATGTTCCTGACCCGGCTTGGGCAAGATTCCAAATGTGTGGTTACCGGCGATCCCTCCCAGGTCGATCTTCCCCATAACCGCAAATCGGGCCTGATTGAAGCCATGCAGGCGCTGCACGGCACCGAGGGCATCTCCTTTACCAAATTCGACGAAGTCGACGTCATCCGCCACGAACTGGTTCAGCGCATCATCCGCGCTTATAAAGCGCACCGGGGCGAAAAAACCACCAGCCTGACTCTCTAGGCTTTCCTCCATGATCCTCGACTGGTTTGAACGTCGCCGCCTTGTGCGCAAGGGGTTGGCCTGTGACAAAACCCGCCTGTGCCACTCCGAAGATAGCCTGCAGGACAAAATCGAATCGAGCAGGATTGCCCGGCTGCTTATCTTCGTCCTCTTCATCGTGCTGCTCTACCTCGGCGTCGCCTGGGGCCATGCGCATGATATCCGCCAGGATCAAATTCTCGCCTTTATCATTTTTCTCAGCGGCTTGATGCTGCTCGAGCTCGAGTGCCCGGTAGTTTGGCGGACCAATTCCTATCTGGTTCTTTTTTTTGGCGTGATTTGGTTCAATCTTCTAGTCGTCAAAGATCTCTATCTCGTCTGGCCTTATCACGACTCGTCCGGTTTGACGCCATTCTTTTTCCTCAGCCCATGCGCCTTCGCTCCTTTCCTAATCACCCTTTTGCTGGGCACGCGGGCCGGAATCTTCAGCGTTGTGCAGGTCAGCATGCTCGCCTCTCTTTTGACCGGACAGGACTTTACCTTCCTGCTCATCAGCCTTCTCTCCGGATTCACCGCCGTCTATTTCAGCCAGAATGTCCGTAAACGCTTTGACCTGATCAAAGCCGGTTTTGCCGTAGGCGGGCTCAACCTGATCTGTTCCCTGGTGCTGGGACTCGTTCATGGCCGGAGCCTGCATACACTTGAACTCCAAGCGCTCTGCGGCATCGGCGCGGGTATCGGCACGGCCATGATCGTTGGCGCGATTCTTCCGTTGGTGGAAGGCGCGTTCCAAATCACCACCACCATCTCCTGGATCGAAATGGCCGACCTCAATCATCCACTCCTCCAGCAAATGACCATGGAGGCGCCCGGCACGTACCATCATAGCCTGCTCGTCGCCAATTTGGCCGAAGCGGGCGCCAAGGCCGTCGGCATCGACGCCACCGCCTGCCGCGTCATGGCTTATTTCCACGATATCGGCAAAATCATCAAACCCGAGTATTTCGCCGAAAACATTCCGCCGGGCGCGAACCCGCATGAGAATCTCTCGCCCAGCATGAGCGCGCTCATCATCATTGCGCACGTCAAGGAAGGTATCGACCTCGCCCTCAAGTACCGGCTGAAGAAACAGATTCTCGACGCCATCCAGCAGCACCACGGCGACTCGGTCGTCACCTATTTTTATCAGCGCGCGCTCCAGCAGCAGCGGGACGCCCGCGAGGGCGGCAAGATCATGAACATGCGCGAGGAAGATGTCCCGGAGGTTTCCGAAAATTCCTTCCGTTATCCCGGACCACGCCCGCAAAGCAAGGAGATCGCCCTGCTGAGCATCGCCGACGCCGTCGAAGCAGCCTCTCGTTCCCTCGAAAAACCGACCGCGCAACGCATCGAAGATCTCGTCCATGAGATCGTCGAGCACAAGATCAGAACGCACCAGCTTGACGAGTGTCACCTGACCATGAACGAGATTCGCGCCGCGGCAGAGGCCATGTCGGGCACGCTTAAGAACATGATGCATACCCGCATCGCCTATGCGAAGAAGGATAAACCGAGTACGGTTGTCAAACCAACAAAGCGAAGTTCGAGTGCGGGTCCGCCCGCTTCGGCGGCTGCTTGAATCGGCGCTGCCGCTGCTTCCCCGGCCGCTCCCCCCGAATTTGGAGAAAATCGAAATCGCCCTGGTTGACCGCGCGACCATGGCGCGCCTCCATGCTGAATTTCTCGGCCAGCCGGACGAAACCGACGTGATCACCTTTCCCTATGGTGAAATCGTCGTCTGCCCCGCCGTGGCGCGCGAACAAGCGCCGCGTTTCGGACTCGAGACCGGGCAAGAAATTCTCCTTTATGCGATTCACGGCCTGCTCCATCTCGCGGGATATGACGACCGGACCCAAAAAAAAGCGCGGGAAATGGAGCGGGTGCAGCGACGCATTCTTCAAGGCTTAATCCGACCTCCTGCATGAAGCCAATTTACCGATTTATAATTCCCTGTAGCGTTGTCCTTCTGCTACTTGGAGGTCGTGCCATCTTCCGTGACTACGAAATGCGCAACGCGGGGATGGACGAAATGCGCGATGCGGTGAATAAGGGCGATTTAGAAAAGGTAAAGGCTCTGCTCAACTATCATCCCGACCTGCTTTCCAGCAGGGACGGTGAAGGGAGGACCCCTCTGGGCGAGGCGGCGGGCCGTGGGCGCAAAGAGATGGTGGAATGGCTGCTGGCCAACAATGCCGATGTCAACGCCAACGGCTGGCCGCCCTTGTTTGACGCGGCTTCGGAAGGTAGAGGCGTTATGGTAGGTGGACGTCTTCCAGAAGAAGAAGAAAACAATTATACGGAGATCGCGAGCTTATTGCTGGCCCACGGGGCGGAAGTCAATGCCCAAGACCGTGATGGCCATACGCCCTTGGCTTCGGTGGCAAGTGAGGGCAACAAGAGTATGGTCGAATTGCTCTTGGCTCACGGGGCTCAGGTTAATGCCATGGGCTCGGCGGCGCTGCGCGCAGCGGTGGATGCAATGGATTTCATTCATGACCACGACCACAAAGATGTCTTGGAAGCGCTACTGGCTCATGGGGCTGATATCAACGGCAAAGGCGAGGGTTACGTGGGCGAGACCGTTTTAATGCGAACAATGAGGAACTATGACGATCCAGATTTTGTGAAATGGTTATTGGCTCATGGGGCGGACGTTAATAGTAAGGATAATGACGGCAATACACCCTTGGATATGGCCTTGAGCAAGCATGAGGCAGATTTGGTGGAACTCCTGCTGAGCCACGGAGCCGATGTGAATGTTCGGGATAATAGAGGCGAAACGTGTTTGTATGTTGCGGTGGGCCTGCAACAGGACAAATTGGTAAAATTCCTGCTGAGCCATGGAGCGGATATCGACACCAAAGATAACGCAGGTCGTACACCTTTGTATGATGCAGTGTTGTGGCGGAACAAGTACATAGCTGAATTGCTATTGAGCCACGGGGCGGATATCAACGCCAAAGACAACGCAGGTCATACAGTTTTAGATAATGAAGTGACTAACGGTGACACGGAGATGGCAGACTTCGTGCGCCAGCACGGCGGTCACGAATAGCCGGCTTCTAATCTCACCTTGCACCTCGTTTATTCCAAAGACTCGGCACATTTCACCGCCACTCATGCTTGGGGTAGCGCCGCTGGAGTTCTTGCTTGAGCTTGGGATAACTCTCCTTCCAAAAATTCGCCAGGTCGGTGGTAATCTGCACCGGGCGTTGATTCGGCGCGAGAATCTGAATGGTCACCGGTTGGCGGCCTTTGGCCACCGTCAGGCTGGTGACGCCGTAGAGATCCTGGATGCGGGCGGCGGTTACGGGCGCGGCGCCTGCGGTGTAGATGACCCTTGCCTTGCGTCCGCCGGGCAATTCGAGCCGTTCGGGCGCGAATTGGTCGAGCCAGCGCGCGGCTTGCGGCGAAAGCCACTCCTGCAAAACCGGCCAGACCTCGATGTCCTTGATCGCCTTGTAGGTGAAAGCGCCGCGGCAGATTCGGGCGACGATCTCGCGCCGGGCTTCATCACCGGCGAC
The DNA here is from genome assembly GCA_035508775.1 of Methylacidiphilales bacterium. GTDB lineage: Bacteria > Verrucomicrobiota > Verrucomicrobiia > Methylacidiphilales > UBA1321 > JABDGH01. Next base: position 57,764 of record DATJMI010000039.1, on the reverse strand, counting down.
GGGCAGATCAAGCTCCGGCATCCACTCGCGTAAACAGGCCAGCCGGATAAACCACTGCTCGACCGCGTCATCCCAATTCTTGAGAGGACAGCGGCCCGACAGGACTTCCTCGGCCAGGATTTGCGCGGCGGCGCCGGGGTCGGTCGCATCCTGTTCGGTGAAATCGAGCATGAGATCGCGGAAGAGCCGCGTCCGGCGGGTGACAACGCGGCGCTGATTCGGATCGAAAAGCGTTTGTGTCCCCTCCGTAAAATCGCCGGGGAAAGCATCGCGCAACCACACCTCCTCGACCGCAGTCGCCTGGCTCAGCAACACGCGAAGTTCATCGCGGGATTGAATCTCCCGGATTTCTCCGGCGACGAATAGAACGGCTTTACGCGCCACGCTTTCCCGGGCAAGTTCGCCGGTGCGCTGGTGAACAAGACGGCAACGCAAAGTGCCCTGGTCCACCCGGCGTGCGAGCTGGTCGGAAAATCCCGTGAGAAGACAACGCTGGATCGCCTCTGATCCGGCGGGCTTTTCCGCCACATCGAGCCCGGCCCGCTCGGCGAGGCGAAGAAGCTGATCGAGCGTCCCGGCCACCTCGCGCGCACCGCCGGCGTGGATGCCGACAGAGCGGCAGCGTTGCGGATCAAAATTGTTGCGCTGGGCGTAGCGCCAGGCGCGCATGAGGATGAAAAAATCCGACTCAGCCTCGCCGCCGAAAAGATCATCGCGGGCTTCGTCCATCCGCTTGCCCTCGCTTTTGAGGAGAATCGGGCGGCTTTGGGAAAGCGCGGCGATAAGCGCGGCGGCGCGGACGCAGCCGAGATCGTGCGCCGCCAGCAGCATCCGGGCATAACGCGGATGGGCCGGGAACGCCGCCATCCGCCGCCCAAGGGAAGTCAGCCGGTCCTCGTGATCAAGCGCGCCGAGATCACGAAGGAGCTGAATGGCGCGCGTGAATGACTTCGCCTCGGGCGGCTCGATCCAGGGAAAGTGTTCGATGTCGTCGATTCCACCGGCCTTGAGAGTCAAAAAAGCTCCGCTGAGTTCGAGACGGCGAATCTCCGGCGGCGTCTGCGCCGGACGCTGCTCATGCTCGCGTTCGGTCCAAAGCCGGACGCCATGGCCGGGCGCGGTGCGGCCCGCGCGGCCCAGCCGTTGTTGCGCGGAGGCGCGGCTGATTTTTTCGATGAGCAGCGTGTTAATGCCGCGATGGGGATCGAACCGGGCCATGCGCGCCAGCCCGCTGTCGATCACGGCGCGGACGCCGTCGATGGTGAGCGACGTTTCGGCGACATTGGTGGAAACAATGATCTTGCGCCTTGGACCGGGCGCGACGGCGGCATCCTGCTCGGCGGGCGGAAGTTCTCCGTGCAACGCATGAAAAGCAAAGCCCCGGATGGCGGAAGCATCGCGCAGGGAGCTGATCGTCCGCTGAATCTCGTAAGCGCCAGGCATGAAGACAAGAATATCTCCCTCGGGACATTTTCCGGAAACGATGAGCCGTTCGGCGGCCTCGGCGGCAAGATCCCAGACCGGAGCGTCGCTCAGCTTGGCAAGATATTCGAGCGAAACGGGGAACGTCCGGCCCGGCGATTCGAGAATTTCCACCGGCTTGAGATAATCTTTAAGCAGGCCGGTCTCCAATGTGGCCGACATGACGATGATCTTCAGGTCGGGTCGCGCCGTCTCCTGGATTTGCCGGGCACGGGCCAGCGCCAGATCGCCCTCGAGATGGCGCTCGTGAAATTCGTCGAAGACCAGCGCGCTCACTCCGGGCAGCGCCGGATTTTCCTGCATCTGACGCAGAAGAATACCCTCGGTGACGTAGAGAATGCGGGTGGCGCGCGATGAAACATTCTCCAGCCGGTACTGAAAACCGACTTCACCGCCGGGCGAACCGTGACGTTCTTCGGCGACACGGCGCGCGAGAAGCCGCGCCGCCAGCCGGCGTGGCTGGAGAACGACGATTCGGCCTGCGCCGGCGAGTCGATCGTCGAGAAGATACTGCGGAATCTGGGTCGACTTGCCGGAGCCGGTTGGCGCCTGAATAATAACCCGGTTTTGATCGCGCAAAACGCGGGCAAGGCTGGCGCGCAATGATGCGATGGGAAGAGAAGACTGGTTCAAGGAATGAGTTCGCGCTCTGGTCAAGAGCCGGAACGCCGGGGAAGTGCAAAATCCTGCCGCTCCGCAGCCGCAGCCGGAAGCAAAATCTTCTTCTACCCAATCGGAAAGAGTTCATCCTTGAGAACCCAGATTTCCATGGCGAAAAGATTTACGAAAAAAAACGCGGCCACCGTCCATGCCTCCACGCCGCACGCCGCCAAAAAAATGGAGTCTGATCCAATGCCGGTTCTCCGGCCAAACCGCGATGTGTTTGGGGAATCGGTTCTGGTTCTGGCAATCATCCTCGCCTATACGCCGGTTTGGCGGGCCGGATACATCTGGGACGACAACACCTTCATCACAGCCAATCCGTGCATCGTGGGACCGTTGGGATTGAAGGAAATTTGGACCACGCGCGCCGCCGACATTTGTCCGCTAACCCTGACGGTGGTTTGGCTGGAACACGCGCTGTGGGGCTTGACCGCGCTGCCCTATCACCTCGTGAACGTCTTGTTGCACGCGGCCTGCGCCGTCTTGCTTTGGCAAGTTTTGCGAAGCCTGCACGTGGCGGGCGCCTGGCTCGGCGCGGCCCTCTGGGCCCTTCATCCCGTGCAAGTCCAATCGGTGGCGTGGATCACTGAAATCAAGAACACGCAATCGGCTTTGTTTTTTCTGCTCTCCATTCTCTTCTTCGTCAAATGGCTGAAAACAGAAAAGTCCCGCGGTGGAGACCGGCTCTACGGATTAACCTTGCTTTTCGCCGTTCTGGCCATGGCCAGCAAGTCATCCACCGTCATTCTTCCCGTGATTCTTTGCCTATGCGCCTGGTGGGTGGAGGGTCGCTGGAATTGGCGCCATGCCACCCGGCTTATCCCCCTTTTTGTGATCTCCCTTGCGGACGGCATGTGGACGGTTTGGAATCAGAAATTCTACGCTGGCGCCATCGGTCCCGAATGGGAACAAACCTGGCCGGAACGGTCAGTCATCGCGGGAAAAATCATCTGGTTTTATTTGAGCAAGCTGGTGTGGCCACATCCGCTGATTCCTATCTATCCACGGTGGAAGATTGAACCCTCGCAATGGACGGCCTATGTACCGCTGGCGGCGGCCACGCTGGCTCTTTTGTTTTTGTGGCGATACCGCAACCAAGCGTTACGGCCGGCCTTTTTTGCCTTCGCCTGTTTTCTGGCGGCGCTCTTTCCCGTGCTTGGCTTTTTCAACGACTACTTTTTTCGCTATTCATTCGTCAGCGATCATTTTCAATATCTCGCCGGCATGGGTCCCCTGGCGCTGGCCGGCGCCGGGCTGACCCAAATCTCGAACCGTGTCATTCCGGGAAAACGCTGGTTACAATCGATCCCCGGCGGTGGACTGCTGGTTATTCTCGGAATATTGAGCTGGCAACGGGCTTGGGCCTACCAAAATGCGGAGACATTTTGGACCCGCATGCTGGCGCAAGATCCAGACTCCTGGGTGGCCTATGACAACATCGGCAACCTCCTTTTGAAAAAGGGACAAATGGATACGGCCATCGGGGAGTTTGAAACAGCCCTGGCCATTCAACCAAACTACACCGATACCCACAACAACCTCGGCAATGGCCTCCTGCAAAAGGGACAGGTGGACGGGGCGATTGAGCAATTCCAGGAAGCCTTGAAAATCAACCCGAACGACGTCAAAACCCATAACAATCTTGGCAACGCCCTTGCCCAAAAAGGACTTACCGGCGAAGCGATTATTCACTACCAACAAGCGCTGCAATCAAACCCCGACTCCGCCGAGATCGGCAATAATCTCGGTTTGGCCCTCTCGCAAGAGGGGCGGCTGGACGAAGCCATCGCCGCCTACCAGCAAGCTTTGCAAACAAATCCCGATTTTCCCGAAGCCCACTACAATCTCGGCAATGCTCTTTCCCAAAAGGGAGAACTCGACGAGGCCATTGCCCATTACCAAAAAGCTGTGCAAATCGATCCGGACTACACCAAGGCCTGCAACAGCCTCGGCTTGGCCCTGGCACGAAAAGGAGACGTGAACGGCGCGATCGAACAGCTTCAAATCGCCCTGGAAATTACACCCAACGATGCCTCGCTCCATGACAATCTGGGATGGTTTCTTCTGCAAAAAGGCGACCTCGGCGGCGCGATTGAACAGTACCAAAAAGCCATTCGATTCAACCCTGGCGACGCCAACACCTATAATGGCCTCGGCATCGCGCTCTTTCGGCAGGGACAATCCGCCAAAGCCATCTCCGCTTTCCAAAAAGCGGTCCAGTTAAATCCCAATTACACCGACGCGCACAACAACCTGATCAAACTCGATACCTTGGCCCGACAAAAGTCCGAAAACAAGTGATTCCAGACAGCACGCTTCCTTTAGAGGTTATCCGAAAAGTAGGCATGGGGCACATCGAAAGGATTTTTGCCTTGGAGCAAGGAACCGAGCGACAAGCATAGCCGCAGGGCTACTCGACTGAGCGAGCAACGCCGGATTCGTGCCCGGCCGGCCCTCGCCCTTGGGGTTGCCGCCCTTTGGCTGCTGCGCTTCGTTGCCGAAGCCGGCCAAGACCGCGGAGGGTATTGCCCGGTTTCTCCGCCTCGCTCAGCAGCCAAATCCCTGGCAACGTCAACCATCTTTAGGGTTAACACCATGGCATCTAGGAGATCCCCAGAGAGTGGTAGCGGGCGCCGAACATCTTCTTGGAGACGTCGAAGGTGGCGTGGGCCTTTTCGATGAGAGCGGGATATTCGGAAGCCGGATACTCGCGCTTTTCGATGTCCCAAAGAATCGCGCCGACGGCGGTGAAGCCGAAATTGAGCAGGCTGCCGCGCAATTGATGGGCCAGCGAACAAATCACGGGGCGTTCCGTTTCGGCGTTCTTGGCCTTTAATTCCTTGAACCGCGCCTCGGAGCTTTGAATCAATTCCAGGATAATGGCGGCCATGTCGGGTTCGACTTGGGCCGGGTCATCGCCGAGCAGCGATGCAGCCTGAGACCAATCAAAATCGGGCTCGTTGGTGGTGGTCATGCCGGCGTTGCTTGATGAGCGAGTGATGCGTCAAAAGGGTATATCATCATCCGAGGGCGGCGGGGGCAAATCGTCGGGACCGGCTGGCGCGGGCTTGGCCGGGCGGGCGGCCTCGCCACCGCCACCGCCTCCGCCATTGCCGCCGCCGCGTCCGGCGCCGCCGCCGAGAAATTGAACGCGTTCGGCGACGACTTTCATGCGGCTTTTTTTCTGCCCTTCCTGTTCCCACTGGTCAAGTTTAAGGCGGCCCTCGATGAACACCGGGCGTCCCTTGGTCAGGTACTGCTTGCAGGTCTCGGCTTGCCGTCCCCAGACCTCGATGTCGACGTAGGTCACCGTCTCCTTGATGGAGCCGTCCTGGGCTTTGTAGCTGTCGTTGATCGCAAGGGCCAGATCGCCCACGGCCGTGCCCTTGGGCGTGTAACGCACTTCCGGATCGCGGGTCAAATTTCCGATCAGGAGAACCTTGTTGAAGTTGGCCATGGCCGGTTCCGGGGCGCGCTTTAGGCAACGACCGTCTCCTGCTTAAGGTAGAACTGCCGGTAAACCATTTCATTCAGGGCCAGTTTGGTGCGCAAAACTTCGATCTTCTCCGGCTCGGCGCTAAACTGGATATTGACATAAAAGCCGCTATCGAGTTCACCCGCGACCCGCTCGAAGCGCCGGCGATCCATTTTCTGGGTTCCATTGACCTTGCCGCCGACGCCCTCGATTTCTTTCTCGATGCTTTCGATGGCCTCTTTAAGGCCCTCGTCCTTCCCCTGGATATTAAGGATGTAAAGGCCGTCGTAATTGTTCATTTGCTCATCTTCTCCTGTTAATAGCATATCATTCATTCAGAGGTTCAATAGTTTTTTGGGCATTGAACCGATTCATCGCTACCTGAATTCCTTCGCGCTGGCAACATTCAATCGCCAAACGGGCGGCGCGGATCATTTGCCCCACGGCCTCATCCTCCCGGGGATCAAACCGGGAAAGAACCCACCGTTCCAAAGTCCATCCTGGCGGAACCGTGTCGATTCCGCAACGCAAACGGGCATAATTGCCGGCGCCGAGACGGCTCTCGATCGATTTAAGCCCATTGTGACCGCCGCTCGACCCATCGGGCCGGAGCCGGATTTGGCCCAAGGGCAGCGCCACGTCATCGACGATAACGAGCAGATCGGAGGGGCTCAATTTGAGCCAATCGAGCCAGGCGCCGACGGCTTTGCCGCTTTCGTTCATATAAGTCATCGGCTTGACCAGCCGTTCGCCGGACGGCAGTTGCGCGGTTTTGGAGTAACGGGCGCGCTCATCCTCAAAGGTCAGACCCTCCTCGTCCGCCCAGGCATCGAGAACGAGAAATCCGGTATTATGCCGGGTAAAGAGATACTCCGCGCCGGGATTGCCCAGACCAACGATGAGCTTGTAGGACACTTTTCCGTGACGCGCGTCAATCGCAGGTTACTTTTTGGCTTCCGGTTTGGACGCGGCTTTGGCGTCCGGCTTGGCGGCGGTCTTCGCATCGGGTTTCCCGCCCTTGGCCTCGACGGCGGGAGCGGCTTCGCCCTCAACCTTCTTTTCCTTGATGACTTCGGGCTGCTGGATTTCCGCCGTGGGCGTTGCCACCGCTTCCTCTTTCGGCGCGAAGACGCTGAAGACGGGCAGTTCGGGAGGATTCGTCGCGGTGACGTTGGGAGGCAGCTTCAGCTCGCGCACGTGGACTGAATGGCCCAGGTCGAGATGGCTGACGTCGGCCGTGATCAGGTCGGGCAGATCGCGTGGAAGACAGGCGACGCGGATAGTGCGCAGCATCGTTTCGAGAAGACCACCGCCGGTTTTGACGCCGACCGGTTCGCCCACGCTGGCGACGGGAACTTCGGCATGAAGAATTTCATCCTGGGCGATTTCATGAAGGTCGACATGGACGATGTAGTCTTCCAGCGGATGATGCTGCACGTCGAGGAGAATGGCGAGATGCTGGTCGATCTTCGCGCCGGAGGCATCGGTCAATTCCACATCGACGAGGACGTTTTCGCTGGTCGAGGAATGGAGAAGATGGCTGAGCTTCTTCGCGTCGATTTCAATCGGGCGGGAACGAACGGTCTTATCCTTGGTTTTTCCGTAGAGAACGCCGGGGACGCGGCCCGCGCGGCGCACGGCTTTGAGGCTGGTGCGTCCAATGCCTGCGCGTTGAGATACCTGGAGAGAGAATGATTTGGCCATAAAAAGCGGGAAAACCCGGTTAAGTTGAGCCGGATATTAGAGCGCAAAGACCAACCGAGGTCAAGTGGTTCTCTTGTGGGGCAGTGGTATAGTTTGAAATTCAGCCCCACTTCTTAAAAATTCCAATGAGAATCCACATTATACCGAATAATATCCAGTAAGCGTTCACCCAGACGCTCTCGGTCCTCATGAGGAGCCCCAGGACGCCCAGGGCAATCGAGGAGATGCCTAGGAGAACAGTAATTCCTTTAGCGTTGCGCAGCTTTTGAAGCACCACCCTTGGTATAACAGCGCAATCACCTCCTTCAAGCTCCAGTAGACGGAAGTGATACAAGTGAATCCGAAGATCCTCAGCCTATTTCGGGAATTCATTTAATTTAAAAAAAATCGGAGTACAATAACTGCTAGTCGAATCTTATGGGCTTTCCCCGGCGACATTTCCTAACGGTGTTTCTGCTCGGCTTGGCCGGTATTTGGGCTTTGCCCGCGCGGGCCACGGAAAAGGAGGGCATGCCCGATCTCGCCCAGGTTGACCAAACCTGTTTTCCCACCGCGGCCGGCAATCTCATGGTTTGGTTTGGCCATAACGGCTATCCGAACCTGATCGCCTCCGGCGACAGCGAGGATGAGCGCGATCTTCATACCATTCACCTGATCATGGGCGACACCGATGCCAGCTTTTATAAGGGTACCCGGCAATCCAAACTCACGTTGGGCATCCAAAAATTCGTCCGCGACGCCGGTTACGACGCCGACGTGGAATACCGCGGTCTCGACTATGGCTCTCCCGATGAAAAGGTTCCGTTGCCGCTAACCGAGGACTGGCTCTATGGCAATGACGATCCCAACAAGGGTTACATTCTTCTTTTTTCCTACTGCATGTTTCATCCCGACGCCAACTGCTACACCGATGTCATGGGCATAGGTCATGCCGTCACTTTGGTGAACGCCGAGCCCGGCCTGATGCTGATCCACGATCCGGCCCACGATTCGAGTGAGACCGGGCGCAAGATTCTCACCCCCACGGTGATCACCTCGGGGGATTGGCGGGAGAGAGGTTTCAGCGCTCCCGTCACGGGGCTGATGCTGGTCAGTGGATCGCTCCTGGAGGCGCCCTTCAATAGCCAGGTCATGCTCACCGGCGCCATCTGTGTCACCATGCATCCGCCCGCATCGACGAAACCGGCGGCGCCGGCCGTCCCGTCCGGGGAGGCATCCCCTAACATCGCGGGCAGCGCGCCCGGGGCTGCGCCCGCCTCTGCGCCCGCCGCACCGAAACCGGATGCAAGTAACCGGAGTTGGCTGGGGTGGTTCCTCGATTTGTTTTTTGGAGGCAGTCCGAAAAAGTAGGCATGGGTTGCGCCGAAAGGATTTTTGCCTTGGGGCAAGGAGTCGGGTGAGGAGCATAGCTGACGTGCTACGTGACGAATAAGCGACATAGCCCAAGGCAAAAGGACTTCGGCCCGCAGGGTAACGGCGAATTTGGGGTGCTGCGCACGGCAGACTTTTTACGGCGAAGCTTTTTTGCCGTCCGCAGGACCTCGTCGCTCGCGCCTCGATTCGGCCCAAATTCGACTCGTCACGCGGCTCATGCCTACTTTTCGGATTACCTCTGGGAAGTAAACAAGCTTGGCCTTTCGGCGCAGGGCGGTTAGATGAGTTCGCATGAAAGCCCTCATTCTGGCCGCGGGAAAAGGAACCCGCATGGGCGATCTGACCGCCCATCTGCCCAAACCGATGGTGCTGGTTGAGGGCAAGCCGGTGCTCGAACACATCCTCCTCGGTCTGCGCGATGAAGCGGACATTCGCGATTTTTTCATCGTCACTGGCTGGTGCGGCCAGGTCATCCGCGATCATTTCCGCGACGGCGGCCCATGGGGCGTGAAAATCGCCTATGGCGAGCAAGTGGTGCAGGATGGCACCGGGAAAGCGCCTGAATTGGCAAAGAAGTGGGTTGGCGAGGATCGCTTTTTGATGAGCTACGGCGACATTCTGCTCCGCTCGCCGGCCGATTATAAATTGCTCGCCGGGGCGTTCCGGGAAGACGGCGTGATCGCGCTGAAAGATGGCCAGGACCTGACCAAGGGCGGCGCGGTGGTTCTCGACGAAAAAGGCTTCATGGCCGACCTCGTCGAGAAAGGCGGCTCGGGCCATATCCCGCACAATGCTTTCTACAACGCCGGCATTTATCTCCTTTCCCCGCTGATCTTCCAGCACACGGCTACGCTGGAAAAATCGCCCCGGGGCGAGTACGAGTTTACCGACGCGCTCAAAGCCCTGGTCAGGAACGGCGCCCGGTTGCGCGGCGTCATTATTCAAGGCGGTTGGGCCGATGTCCGTGATCCGTCGGTGCTGGCGGAACTGAATCGGCGCTCGCCGTGAATCCCCGCTGGGAAGAGGCTATCGAGGGTTGCCTGGGCTACCTGGCCACGGAAAAAAGCCACGCCGTCAATACCCAGATGATCAACCGCGTTGCGCTCGAATCATTCGCGGCGTGGATGGAAAAAAACCGGCCCGGCGCCGGGCCGGACGCGCTCACCGGGGACGATCTTCGCGACTTTCTCCGCGCCCGGCGCGCGCAGGGGCGGCTCGCGCCCGCTTCGGTCAAAGTCATCGTGGTTGCGCTGCGTCATTTTTTTTCCCATCTCAAGCGGGAAAATCTCATCGGGCATGATCTGCTGCCCGCGCTCGATCTTCCCCGTCCCGATCAGCTTTTGCCCAAGACGCTGACCGAGGATGAGGTTTCGCGCCTCCTTGCCGCCAATTTCCCGGCAACGCCGCGCGGCCGACGGGACCGCGCGCTCATCGAAGTGCTCTACGCCAGCGGCCTGCGGGCCGGGGAAATCGCCGGACTGCGGCTGGAGAATTATCTTCGCGAGGAAAAACTGCTGCGGGTCATCGGCAAGGGCAATCGCGAACGCCTCGTGCCGGTGGGCGAAAAGGCCATCGCCGCGCTCGATGGCTGGCTGACCTATGGTCGGCCCAAACTGGTGAAACCAAAGACTGGCGGCGAAATTTTTCTCGGCGAGCATGGCCGCCGGCTGACCACGGCGCGCCTGTGGCAGATCGTGCGCGAAGTCGCCGCCCTGGCCGGAGTCGGAAAAAAAATCTGGCCTCATTTATTGCGTCACTCATTTGCCACCCATCTGCTCAGTCACGGCGCCGATTTGCGCGCCATTCAGGAAATGCTCGGTCACGCCAGCTTGGCCACCACGCAGGTTTACACCCATGTCGACGAGGCGCGTCTTAAACAAGTCCATCGCCGGTTTCATCCCCGGGCTTGATTGAGAGAGGAGAGCGGGCGCGAAAAAAACCAAGTCATCTCCTGCGAAATGTGCTTTATTAGACTATGCCATCTTACCGGTCCGTCATTCACCGGTTGCCCAAGCATCCGATTTTAAGGCATGATTGCTATCCAAGGCCGTTTTGCAACAGGGCTTTGAGATTAAGTGAAAAATGTAATGTTATCGCATTTGACAGAACGTTATTCTGTGTTAAGTAAAAAGTAGTCTATAAGATCAATTGCCATGGCAATCTCAAGCAAATCCCGCTCAACTGATGAAGAACGTGTAACGGTCAGCTTCTCGGATTCTATCGATCTTATCCATAACCAGATTCACTGGACGCCCAAAGGGGTCAAGCTGCTCACCAAATGGGCCTTTGCTGAAGGTACGGAAGTCGAATTTGCCTTCGAGCATCAGGGGGAGCGCCATTGCTGTTCCGGAGTCGTCGTGGCTTGCCATCCCCTGCGGCGACCCGCCGGCCATTTTGAAGTCGTCCTCTTTTTCGTCGATACGCCCTGTTTGAAATTGCAGAAGGCCGCGTGCGATTGCCGTCTCGCCCGCACTGGGGAGATGAGCCTGGGTGAAGACCGTTATCTCAATACCTTCGACGGGTCGGCCCGTTTCGCGCCCCGGTCGCGAGTCGCGGTGAGATAGGCGAGCCCGTTTACGAAAGCCGCGCGCGCCCGAGGATCAATTCGGTGACGGTGGCGACGGCAACACCAAGAAAACCACCCCCGGCCAGGGAGAGCGCGAGGCAGAAAAGCCGATTGGGACTGGAAGGCGCCGTGGGCGGCCGAGCCCGGGTGATAATCCTGACCAGACTTTCCACTGTTTGAGACCCCATGTTGATTTGCTTGAGGTAAATCGTCATCGCATCAAGAATGCCTTGCTGCTTGTCCCGCTCCCTGACGGCATCGTGAAAAGGCGCCACAGCGGAGTTTTTCTCCAAGCTCACCTTGGTTTCGAGCATGTTCACCTCCTGGGTCAGCATATCGACCCGCGATTGGGCCGTCTGCGCGTCGATCACCAGGGCGCGGCGTTCCCCCTGAATCAAATCCTTGATCTCTTTTTGGCGGCTGGCCTGTTTGTCGCGCAGAGCTTGAATGCGGGGATGGCTTTCGGAAAAACCTTGCTTAAGAAGGCTATCGATTTCGTTTTCAACCTGGTCATACTGCGCCCGCAGGTTATCGATCTGCGGCAACAGGCGATCAAGCCCGCTCATGGTATTAACGAAATCATCGTCGTTAAGATTTTGCACTTGGTTCAGAAGTACCTTGCGGGCATCGGCATCTTCCTTGGCGTCGAAAAGATCGCGCTTACGGGTTGCGAGCTCCGCTCCATCGCGTTCCACATCGCCCTCGCCGACGATATGGATATTATTTTTTAAGAGCTCTTGCCGCAACTGTTCCACTTTGGCGTTGGCATTGGCCACCACCGCTTCCTGCTGCTTGATTGTTTCGCGCAAACTATCGGTACCGCGTTTCTGGCGCTCGGTTTCTTCGAGATCACGAAGTGACTTATACTGATCCATGACGGCATTGGCGATATCCGCGGCCTCCTTGGGCACTTCACTCTGGACGCTTACCACCACGATATTCGTCCCAGGTTTAAGACTGAGCTGAGAATCTTTTGCATATGCGCGAGCGATTCCTCTGGAGTCAGACTCTCCTGACCGGACTTGTAACGTTTGGCCCAGGTTTTATCAAGACCCAGATCGTTGATGACGGGCAGCAAAACATCCGAGGATTGGATGACTTCAAATTCAGCTTGGATATATGCCGGGTACATTCGCTGCTCGAGCGGGAAGCCCAAAGGATTGACGTCATAGATGTCCCGGGGATTGATCTGCATGGCCGCCGTTGCGGTGTAAATTTGGGTAAGAACTTCAGTGGTCGCATACCAAATGCCGGCGGCGGTCAGGACAAAGACGGTCGAGGCAATAGCAAACCACCTGCTGTTGCTCCAGGGATCCTGATGCATAAAAATGGGTTGGGAAATTAGACCTTCTCCTGATCCAACGACTGAAGAATCACCTGGGCCGTGCGCTGCGCGGCGCCGAGATTCGCCTCGAAGGCAGCGCGGGCGCGGGCGCCAAGTTCACGGCGGGCCTCTTCCGATTCGGAGAGGAACCGCAACTGCTGGGCCAGCTCAAACTCGTCGCTCACCTGCACGATGGCCTGGCGCGCGAGAAACTCGCGGGCCGGAATCTTGAAATTTTGCACATTCGGCCCCACCACAATGGCGGCGCCGGCGGGCGCGGCCTCGATGAAATTTTGCCCGCCATCGCCGCGCAAACTCTTGCCCACGAAGGCGAGCGTGGCCAGCTTGTAAAGCGAACCGAGTTCGCCGGTCGAGTTCACGACCAGGACATCGGGCGTGCTGCCGTTGGCCAGCGGTCCGTCCGCCTCGGCCAATTGATGGCGCGTGACCGCGCGCAGTCCCATCCGTTCGCACATGTCGCGGATGCCGGCGCCTCGCTCGGCGTGGCGTGGAACAAGAACCAGTTTCCATTCGGGCCGTTTTTCGCGCAGATCGCGGTAAATCCGGGTCAGCACTTCCTCCTCGCCCGGATGGGTGCTGCCGCCGAGGAGAATCGGTTGCGCGCTGCTCCAGCCCGTGCGCGTCCACCAGGCGCTGATGTCCTTTTCATTATGGGCGTCAAGCTCGGCCACGTCATATTTGAGGCTCCCAAGATTGAAAACCGTCTCGGGCGCGAAGCCGGATTGCGTCAGCCGCGTCACTTCGGTTTGATCCTGGGCGAAGACGAGGCTGATCTCGGCCAGGAGCGGACGGATCAACCAGCGCATCCGGCGATAGCGTTCCTCGCTTCGCTCGCTCAGCCGCGTGTTGACCAGATAGACCGGGATGCGCCGCCGGCGCGCGCACCAAAGATAATTCGGCCAGACTTCCGACTCGATCAAGATGAGCCGCCGGGGCCGGATGAGTTTGAACGCCCAGACCACGCTCCAAAGAAAATCGATGGGATTGTAGATCACGGTGGTACGCTCATTCTCCAATTCCTTTTTGGCCAGGGCAAAGCCGGTGCCCGTCGTCGTGGAAACGACGATCTGCAGTCCGGGCCGCATTTCGCGCAGGCAACGGATCAGCACCCGCGCCAGCTTCACCTCGCCGACGCTGACCGCGTGAATCCAAAGATCGCAGCCCGGCTTGAGCCGCTCGCGAACCTCCTTGGAGTAGATACCGAAGCGTTGCCCGAATTGGGGCAGCAGTTTGCCGCGCCGCCAGAGGCGCCAGAGGAAAAACGGTCCCGTGACGAAGAAAAACGTCACGAAGACAATGTTGTAAAAAACTTGCAGAGCGAAATTGATAGCCGATTTCATGCCCGGGGATGGGAGCGAGTATAGACACGTTTCAGCCGGTCGACCGAGACGGAAGTATAGATTTGGGTGGTGGTGAGCTGGCGATGGCCGAGCAGTTCCTGCACACTGCGCAGGTCGGCTCCGTGATCCAGCAGGTGAGTCGCGAAAGTATGCCGCAACTTGTGGGGCGTCAGGCGCGAATCGAGTCCAGCCGCGGCGAGATAGCGCTTGAGGGCAAACTGCACCGTGCGGCCATGGAGGGGTGTGCCCCGTTCCGAGACGAAGAGTGCGCTGTTATCAAATGGGCAGGCGTCCAGATAAGCTTCCAGGGCACGCGCCGCCGGACCGCCCAGGGGACAGAGCCGTTCTTTCCTGCCCTTGCCGAAAACGCGCACCGTGCCGTGACGCAGGTCGGCGTTTTCCCGCTTCAGGCTGGTCAACTCGGCCAGACGCAGACCCGTGCTGTAGAAAAGTTCGAGCCACGCCGTATCGCGCAGCATCTGCCAGTTTTGCCCCCTTCGGCGCGAGGGCTTTTTTCCTCCCGCCGCCTCTTTTTCCCAGAGCTGCCGGGGCGCTTCCAGCAGCGCCAGCACCTGTTCCTGATTAAGAAAGACCGGCAGCCTGCGCGGCATTTTCGGCAGGGAGAGGCCAGCCACCGGGTTTGATTTGACGCGGCCTTCACGCAAGGCCTGTTTGTAAAACGTGCGCAACGCGGCGAATCGCAGCCGCACCGTGGCCGGGCTGAGATTCCTTTCCCGGGCCAGGCGGTAGAGATAATTTTTGAAGTCGGCCGGGGTCAGGCTCCACCAGGACCGTTCCGGCACAGTCGCTTTGAATTCCATGAGCGCCTGCCGGTAATTGCGCGTTGTTTTGGGCGATGCGCCGCGGCCTGCTTCGAGCCGGGCGAGAAATGCGGCCACGTCCGGATCCTGGCCGCCGGCCGGAGGTGTCGGGATGGACGCAGGCATCGTAATCAATAAGGTCAACTCGGAATCAGCTCCGTTTACCCGGCGCAACCGGGGACGTTCGCCCTTTGTTCCACCGTTGGCCTAATTGCCACCACCAACCGTTGTTCAAAGCCAGCAAGTGAAGACCGATCAGACCGAAAATAACCTCGGTTATGCCGATGGCGGCATAAGGTGGCATATGACCGTGCTCGCCGACAGCCCTGAAAACATACATGGAAAAGTTGAACGAGAAAAAGACGACGATGGCCAGAGCCACGCCGGCCAAGGTGTTTCGGCGGTCGATTTGCGCTCCCTGTCTCAGGGCGAAAAGCATCAGGACGGGAAGACAAAGCGGATAAAGTACCCGGTACCACCATTCCGTGCGATAGTAGGCCAGTTTGGACGAGTCCGGCTGGGTGTTGATGTACTGTTCGAGTTGGGGAACGGTGAGCTGCGCCGGTTCGGAATGATTCAACGCCAGCTCTTGCGGCGGCGTCGAGATATCGAGATCGACTGTTCCGTATTGTTTCCGGTCGCCGGGAATATTACCCGGCGCATACGGAATTTTCGCCACCCCGTTGCTCAGGCGCCACGAATCGCCGGTCCACTGGCCGGTGTTCGCCGCATAGGTGCGCTCATCCTCCCATTGGTCATTCATATCGGTTACGGTAATCTTTTGGGCTTCTCCCGTGCGCGTGTTGAGATTCTCAATATACCAGTCCTTGTGATGAATGACGTCGAGATTGATGAGCGTTGTCAGATCATTACGCCCGGCCGATTCTCCCTTGATTTGTCGGAGCAGCCGGTCGCGGGTCACATCCGCAATGGCGGCCGGGGCATGCATGTCATAAGCCAGCGCCGCGACGCAAAGCGCCGCGAAGAGGAAAAAGGGGGCGAAGAGAATCAGCGGCGCCATTCCGCCCGATTGGAACGCCACCAGTTCACTGCGCCGGTTCAACCCCAGCATGGTGAAAAGCATCGAAAAGAGAAGCGCGGCAGGCAGGACTAGCACCAGCATCCTCGGAATATTCCAGACGTAGAAGAGCAAAATCCGCCGCAAGTCGATTTTATGCTCCAGGAAATCGTCGATATTCCCGTAAAGGTCGACCATGATCCAGATGAGCGCCATCGCCACCAACACCATGGTAAACACCTGGAAGAGCCGCATGAATAAATAGCGGAAATAGATTTTCATCGCCGAATCGTCATTTATGCCTCATCTCTTTTCATTTTAAAAGTTCCCATTCACCGAAATCATTCTTGCTGATAGAATCCGATACATAGTTCTTTTTCTCATGAATCCCATTATTTCCCGTCAGTATGCCGAACTTGCGCGGGCGGTGACCGAGGCCGAAAGCGGTTTGGCCGAGGCCGCGCGCTGCGCGGAACTCATTGCCGATGTCCTTCAGTCCGGAAGAAAAGTGCTGACGGCGGGTAACGGGGGCAGCGCCGCCGACGCGCTTCATCTCTCCGAGGAACTGGTTGGGCGCTACAAAAACAACCGGCGCGCCTTGCCGGCCATCGCGCTGGCGTCGGATGGAACCGCGCTAACCTGCATTGGCAACGACTTTGGCTTCGATCAAATCTTCGCCCGCCAGGTCGAGGCCCTTGGCCAGGCTGGAGATGTTTTGGTGCTTTTCACTTCCAGCGGCAATTCGCCCAACCTCCTTCTCGCCCTGGAAGCGGCCCGGAAAAAAGGAGTCAAAACCGTGACCTTGCTGGGACGCGGCGGCGGTAAACTCAAAGGGTTGGCCGATGCGGAATGGATTGTGCCTTCCGAACTGGGCGCGCGCGTGCAGGAACTTCACGGTTGGATGCTCCATGTCATTTTGGAAGTAGTTGAAGACCGGCTCTTTGGTTGATATGCTGGTTTCTTTATGTTTCTGAAGCGTACTCTCGTTCTGATCGTTGGCGTTTTAGTCTTTATAGCCGGATTCATTCTCTACTTTATGCAGAAGGATTCGATCATGGAGCAAAAATTTCGGCACGAACGCCAGGCGCATAATGCCGATGGCATGGTTCTGACCACGCAGATTGCTTCCAATGCGGTTCCGGCGCCATCTTCTCCGCCGCCCCCTCTTCCGGCGTTGGCCCAGACTCCCGCTTCCGCGTCTGATACGGTGGATACGGCGGCGCCCTCCGCCACCGCCGCCCCATCCCCACCTCCGCTTCCCAGCCCGGTGGACGTGGACACCAATTCCGCGCCCATGGCGCCCAACTCTGTGCCCGAAGCGCCCGATACGAACGTCATCATCGGTCCGTTGCCGCCCTCGAATTCCCCGGACAATGCTCCCGCTTCATCCAACTCGGCTCCATCCGGCACGAACTCAAGCAACCCTCCGGCGTCCTCCTCGACCATGCTATATCCGGGCATCAAAAATTTGGCTCTGGTCATGCTCGCCGCCTACACTCCGTTTCCCGCCGGTGGCGCGCAGGTACAGGCCATGCCGTCCGTTCCCCCGGCCATAACCGCGCCCGCCCCCGTTGCGCCTGCGCCGGCGACGAACACTCCGGCTCCAACAACCGCGCCTTCCACCAATGCCGCGCCAGTTGTAGCCGCAACCAATACCGTGGCGCCTGGAGCCCAGTCTGGGATGGCGCGCCCGATGGCGGTTGAGGCGAGCGTGATTGTGCTGGGCTATCACCAGTTCGTCGGTCCGGGCCAGTCATCGAAAAATCCGTACGTGATGAGGCAGGACGTTTTCGATTCGGAAATGAAATATCTCAAGGATAACGGCTATCACGTCGTTCCGCTGTCCGATGTGGTCCGCTTTGTCAAACATGAGATCGGTCTGCCGCCCAATTCGGTGGCCATTACCATCGACGACGGCTACAAGAGCGCCATTGTCTGGGCGGCGCCCGTCCTTAAAAAGTATGGCTTTCCGTGGACGTTCTTCGTTTATCCCGATTTTATCACCACGACCGAGAGCAAGGGAGCGGCCAGTTGGCCCGATCTGCTGGCCCTGCAGAAGGATGGCGTCGACATCGAATGCCATTCCATGACCCACCCGATTCTGACGAGCCATCACCAGAGAATCAAGGGTGTCTGGCATAACTTCTCGCCCGAGGAGTACGACCAATGGCTGACCAATGAAACCGCCGGGGCCAAGGCGCTCATCGAAAAGAAAATGGGCAAGCCGGTTCCTTACTTTGCCTATCCCTACGGCGCTTATAACAAGGAAGTCCAGGCCAAGGTCATCGCCGCCGGATTCGACGCGATTTTCACCGTGGCCGATAATCCCGTCCACAGCACCACCGATAAATTCAGCATGGGGCGCTACATCATCACGCAGCCGGTCGAGCGCTCCTTCACCGCCTATTTGCGGCAGGGCGCCCTTGGACTGGCCGATGCCAATCCGATGCCCGGGGCCACTACCAGCGATCCCCGGCCGGTGATTACCGCCGTGCTCGGCTATGCCGGCACGCTCAATCCCAAGTCCATCGAGACCGAGGTGCGCGATTTCGGGCTGGTGCGTCACGACTTCGATCCCAAGACCTCGACGGTCCGGCTTTATCTGCCGCGTGACCTGATCGATCCGGTGGTGGTGGTCAACATCCGGGTCCGTGACGCCGAAACCGGCCAAGTCATGGTGGCCAATTGGCATTTTAATTATGTTCCGGCCTCCGCTCCCAAAGTCCATCCGCCGATCGGTGCCGCTTCCACAACGAACAGCCCGACCGCCACGGCGGGAACTCCATCCATTCCCGCAACGGCCAAAAACACGCCCGCCTTGAGCGCGAACGTATCTTCAGCGACGACCCCGGCGGCCACCAATGCCTCGCCAGCCCTTTCGCCGTCATCCTCGGCGACCGTGCCTGTACCCCATCAGGCCGATCCGCCGAAATGAGGGGGCGAGGCAGGGAAAGAAGGAATTTGGTTTTCGGACAGCCTCTGGTTAACCGGAGGCCGCCTGGTAGTGGATGAGCTTGCGGGACGCGAGGTCCACCGTCACCGAATCATCCGGCGTTTTCGCGGCATCGCCATCCGCGGCCGGATGGTATTCGATGCGCAACTGCTTTTTGTCCACGATGACGCGAAGATAGCCAAAATCGGTGTCGTCATAATTTTCAAAAACAACCTCGTCGGTTCCGTTGGAAAGGAGCGGCTCCGTCATGGGAGTGCGAAGAGCCGCGGTTCCCTTCTTGGTCAGCCGGGTGTGCGCGTGGCCTCCATTACCGCAAATCACGAACGGAGTTTCGCGGCCTTGATAGAGCCGGGTGAACCGTTGGTAGTTATGGGCGTGACCGGATAAAATGGCATGAGGCCAGACTCCGGTTTCAGCGCAAGTTTCATCGATATCGGCCAGCATGAGGGGACTGCCGCTGTGCCGTCCCACCGTGCGGTCCTTGGGCGTCACGGCCACGTAAGGTGGATGATGAACGGCGATGAGCAGCGCCCCGGGGAATTTTTCGGTTTTGACCCGCTTCAGGGCCGCGGTCAAAAAATCGAGTTGGACATCGGTGAGACACGGATATTTTTGCGCCGAATTGCTCTGGCTGGAAATGACCCCGGGGTCTTCGAGACAATTGCTGTAAAGGCCGAGAATGCGGACGAAAGGAGCTTCCAGGGTAAAGTAGACGCCGGGCTGCCGCCCCGCCGTTCGAACCAGGTTGCCGGCTTCGGGGGTGCGATGAAACGGCTGGTTATAAGCGCAAAAATTATCGAGAAACGCCTGAAGCGTGGGAGTAGATGAGTTGGGCGCCACCATGCCGTCGTGATTCCCGGCAATCGCGAAAATGGGCGCGGGATAATCGCGATAAGGATCATAAAACTGATCGTAATAGTATTGGGCTTCACCAAAGCTATAGACGACGTCTCCCAAATTGTAACAAAACGAGGGCACGGCACGGGGATCTTCGTTTTGGAAATCGCTGCCCAGTTTGTCGGTCATGAGGTCTTCATCCTGGGAGCCGCGGGTATTTCCCGTATCTCCCAGGGCATGAAAAACAATCTGTCCGGCATTTTTAATCGCCTTGAGCACCGCCGGCCCTTGTTCCCCGATCGCATCGGCGAGCGACATGCGTGGCTCAGGGCTGGGGCCTTGGGGAATTTCGCGTGGCAGCAGGGTTCCTTGCTGGCTGTCGAGAATGGCGTAAGCCTGTTTGTCCGAGCCATGCCTTACCGTGAATTTGGCCGGATCGGGCGTCGGCGCCGGTTGAGCGAACCGGGGTCCTCCGGTCAAATCCGGCTCGCTATTGTCATCCGGTGCAAGCGAGGTTGGGTTTCTCTTGTTTCCCGCCAAATACTTAATGTGATGAGCGCGATGTGTGGCCATAAAATAATAAGAATCGGCCAATCATAACTCGGATTAACGAGTTTTGGGTTACAAAAGTGTGAAATATTTTCGGATAGCCTTTTCCGACAGCCCCCTACCTCTCTGCCGGAAAAAACGCCGCCTCCAGAACGCTTCTGACAAATTCTCCCACTTCCGGCTCGGTACTGGCTCTTGGTCCGGCAATGTTGAGGCGTTTGATGCCTTCATCGAAGGCAAAATCGCGTAACGTTTCAGGATGCCGGGGCCGTTCCCCGTGCGCCAGATGCAGGAACGGTTTGCCATAACGGCGGGCAAATTCAGCGGTCGCTTCCGAACCGCCGGAAAGCGTTCCAGCCATCGAAAAAATCACCGTCCCATCCGAGTCGCGGACGTTCCATTCCGTCCGCTGAAGATAATCGGCTGAAGGAGATTCCCTCAGCCGGTAAATCGGGGAAATAGTTCCATCTTCCGCCAGACGGCCCTTGGGACACCAGCCTCCGTGGGCAATGCCATGCTGAATCGCCCAATCGAGCGCCGCCCGGTCCGCGCCGGTTTGTCCGCCCTGAAATGATAAAGGGAATGGCCAGTGACTTTTTCATCAGAATTCAGATAAGGATGAAGGGGCGATTTACCACGACAGTTTTAGCCGCCGGCCGGCAAATTGACAACTTGCCCAAGGGCGATTTTAAAAAGGATGGCTCTGCTGCCGGCCAGACTCAAAATAAGCATGTGAGTCATATTCCCAAAAAATGCAAAAAACACTTGCGTTTGACCGACTAGTCAACTACATTGTCGGCGTGAAGCAGGAAAGCGAAACCAAGATCAAGCTGCTCAAAGTGGCAGTGGAAATGATTTGGGAAAGCAGTTACGGCTCTGTCAGCGTCGAAGACATTTGTGAGCGCGCCGGTGTGAAAAAAGGCAGCTTTTATTACGCTTTCAAGTCAAAGTCTGACCTTGCCATTGCTGCCTTTGAGTATTATTGGGATGGCAAACGAGTATATCTCGATCAGATATTTTCCGTGCAGGTTCCTCCGTTGCAACGTCTTGAGATGTTTTGTAACCGCATCATCAACGATCAACTTGAGAAGTACAAGACCTTCGGCAAGTTGCTGGGCTGCCCGTTTTGCTCTCTCGGCTGCGAGCTGAGTACGCAGGATGAAAATATTCGGCGCAAGGTCGAGGAATTAAGCGGCCGGTCGATTCGATACCTCGAACCAGCCATTCGGGAACTTATGGAGAACGGACAGATTCCCCTGGGTGATCCGAAGGAGACATCCCAGGAGATATATTCTTATGTGACGGGAGTCCTGCTTCGAGCCAAAATCGAGAACAACCCCAAAATAGTGGAGAGCCTCTGGAAAGGGGTTTCCCGTCTGCTCAACATTCGGGTTACCGAGTCAGCCGCTGCCTAAATTTTTTTTGTCAATGAATTAAACCAACCAGTCAACTAGATAACCTTATGTTCCATCAACTCACACCCTCACACCAATCACATCCCACCACACAAACACTGCCCGACATTGGCTGGCTGCGTGTCCGCCGGAAGGTTGCCAGTGGAACCGGAACCCTCAAGCAGGACGCCGATCCCTCCTGGGCTCCCATCACCAGCGGTCCGTTCATCGTTCCCGTGACTCGCTGGATTGAGTAAAGGCTGTTGAAAAGCAGACATAGACTGTATGGGAGCCGGGTTTTCAACGGCATGCTACTGAAGACTTAGCAGTTTCTTTTCCAGAAAGGCACGCTCGGACCGGCTCTCGGTAAGACGCAGCGCCTCTTGAAAATGACGGGCGGCGGTTTCTCCACGGTTCCGCCGCGATTCCAATTCGCCGGTCACCGCGTGAAGAAGATAATAAGAGCTTAACTTGTCTCGGTCCCGCATAGCGGCGATGGCTTCCAGCCCGGCATCGGGACCGCGCAGATTGGCCACCGCAACCGCCCGGTTCAGCGCGGCCACCGGCGAGTGGTCGAAAGGAACTAATGCGTCGTAAAACGAGAGAATCTGTTTCCAGTCGGTCGATGCGTAATCCTTCGCCGCGCAGTGACAGGCGGCAATGCCGGCCTGAAGATGATATTCGGAGATTTCCTCGCCGGCGGCCGATTGGGCGAAGTGATGCATGCCCCGCGCGATTGTCGCCCGGTCCCATTGCGTCCGGTCCTGGTCCTGGAGCAAAAGCAGATTCCCTTCCTCGTCCGTTCGCGCCGGAAAGCGGGCGCTGTTGA
This sequence comes from Methylacidiphilales bacterium, assembly GCA_035508775.1. Classification (GTDB taxonomy): domain Bacteria; phylum Verrucomicrobiota; class Verrucomicrobiia; order Methylacidiphilales; family UBA1321; genus JABDGH01. The sequence goes on along the minus strand of DATJMI010000039.1, from coordinate 35,414 downwards.
GCAGCATCAAAGCGAGCAGCGCATGGGTTTTGGGCTGGCGACCCACGGGATGCTCCACGAGCAGCCCGGCCAGCCGGATCGCTTCCCGGCAAATCTCTTCCCGGATCAGCCTCTCGCCGCTGGAGGCATTGTAGCCTTCATTGAAAAGAAGGTAGATCGAGCGTAAAACGCCGTCCAGCCGCCGGGCCAGCTCCGGCCCGGTGGGAATTTCGAAAGGAATATGCGATTCGCGGATTTTCTGCCGGGCCCGGGTCAAGCGCTTGGCGATCGCCGCCTCCGTGGTTAAAAAAGCCCGGCTGATTTCCGTGATGCTGAAACCGCAAAGGATCTTCAACGCGAGCGCGGCCTGCGCCTCCTCCGGCACCAGGGGATGGCAGCAAACAAACATCAACCGCAGCCGGTCGTCGGCGATTTCCTGCTCGGTGAAAATCTCCGCGCGTGGCGCCGTTCCCTCCATCGAATGGATAATCTCGGCTTCCTTGTCGCGGAAAACTTTTGCGCGCCGCACCACGTCCAGCGCGAGATTGCGGGATGCGCGCATGATCCAGGCGGATGGATTCTCCGGCACGCCATAGAAGGGCCACGTTTGCAAAGCCCGCGCCAGCGCCTCCTGCACGACGTCTTCCGCCAGGGTGAGATGTTCGACGCCGAAAATCCTCGCCAGCGTGGCCATCATCTTCCCCGCCTCGTGGCGGAAAAGATGCTCCACCACCCGGGAAACTTCCCCGGATGGTGGAGATGGATCGTTGCTCTCGGGCGGGTTCACTGCTTGGAACAGTGGCCCGGAACTCAAGCCGTCGCAAGCGCAAGATCGGGTGTCAGCTCCCGGGCGCGGGCCATGAGCGGACATTCCTCCGCGACGGGCCGGACTTCAATCTGCGTTCCATACTCCAGGGCCGGTGAAGCCTTGGCCACGGCGACGGCTTCCTCAAGGCTCTCAACGGCAAGCAGGAAATAGCCGCCGATGGTTTCCTTCGACTCCGCAAACGGCCCATCCGCAACGATGGAGCCATTCTTGCCGGAAACGATTTTTCCCTCCCGGACGAGCGGCTGTGCTCCCCGGACAATGCCCTTCGCATTCAAGCTTTCGAACCAGGCCTTGAATTTGGCCACGGCCGCCTGAATCTCTTCGGGCGAGGCATTAGTATACCATTCGGCGCCGCGGAAGAGTAACAGGTACTGATTTTGTGTTTCGGTATTCATCATGGTTTCTTTCTTTGGTGGGTTGATTCCTTCAAAGATACGACGAACAGGCGGAAGCATTCAGGACAACTATTTTGCTTTTTCGTTCATTTCCCAGATGGCGAAAGCGTTGTTTTCCAGGTCCCCGCAAACGGCGAAGTAGCCCATGCGTGGCACCGCGGTTTTGGGCATATAAACTTTGCCGCCGAGCTTCTCGATCTTTGCCACGTACCGGTTCACCGACGGCACGCTGATGTAGTTGGTCACGCCGTGTTGCGGGTGCTGGCGCTTCATCATCCCGCCGTGGATGGCGCGGTCGCCCGCGCCGGTGTCGATCTCCCAATATTCTATCGGATCGGGAAACTTTTCGATCTTCCAGCCAAACAGCTTGCTGTAAAACATCCTGGCGCGGTCGATATCATCAGCCGGAATCTCGAACCAGACGAGGCGGGCTGAATTTGCTTTTTTCTTTTTCGGCTTGGTTTTCTTTTTGCTGCTCATGGCGTCCTTTTCTGGGGTGGGTTTCTCAAAACGGAAAAGGAAATAGGCGCCCTTTCATGCGGCGCGGAGTTTTTCCGAGGACATGAAAAGTAGCCTATCCCTTATTCTGTAGGCAGCGCGCCAGACTGAAAAGTCAGTTCTTTTTCTCGCAGTTGATCATCCAGGGAATGCCGAATTGATCGACCAGCATGCCGAAGCGCTGTGCCCAGAAGGTTTCCTCCAGCTTCATGCAAATGTTGCCCTTTTCCGACAACGCCTTGAAGAGGCGCTCCGCCTCGGCGGGATCGTCCGTGTTCAGGGTGATGTTAAAGCCGGTCGGTTTCTCGTAATGATCGCACATCGCGTCGGAGGCCATGATGGTTTGGCCTTTCACGTCGAGCCGCGCGTGCATGATTTTGTTATGGACTTCCGGCGGCATCTGTTTGGCCATCGGCGAGCCGCCATAGGTCATCGACACGACGATCTTTGCTGGGAGTGCTTTCTCGTAGAATTTGAGTGCTTCCTCGCAATTGCCGTTGAAATTGAGATAAGGGTTGAGTTGCATGGATGTTCCTTTCCTTGGTGGTTGGTATTTTTTGCTTGGTGAAAAACGTGGGGGCTTGGGCTTACGCGCCCGGCCCGGTCTTTTTCAGACAATCGGCGAGTTGATCCAGGCTTCCGCCCCAGCCTTTCTGCATCGATTCATGGCTTTCACCGAAGGTCTTGCGTTCCGCTTCCGTCGGATTTAAGGGGAGCCATTCGATGGTAAGCAGCGTTTGGCCGTTTTGTTCCCCGAAAGTAACTGTGGTGAGTATCTCCAAGGGCCAGACGGGGTGAAATGGATGCCGGGTGGTTTTGCCGGCGGCATCGGAAAAGGAATTGATGAAAACAAGCCGTTGCGGTCCGGCGACTTCGCGGATGACCCATTTGCCCCACATTTCGACGCCGTTCGGCAACTGCATGCGGTAGTGAAAAATGCCTCCGGGCCGTGCATCGAGTTTGCTTTCAAGTAGAGTGGCCCCCTTGGGTCCCCACCACTGTTGCATCCGCTCGCGTTCCGTCCACGCCTCAAACACCAAATCTCGTGGCGATTCGAGGAGACGGGAAATAACGAAGGGTTTGAGAATGGATTGTTCGGTTTCGGTTGTGGTCATGATTTTTGTTTGGTTGTTATTCTTGTTCGTAGGCCTGTTCCAAACCTTTGATCTCGATTTTGGTCATTTGCAGCATCGCTTTCATGACCCGGGCCGACTTTTTGTCATCCTCGTCGTTCAGCATCTCCATCAGGATCGTTGGAACAATTTGCCACGACAGGCCGAATTTGTCTCTCAGCCAGCCGCATTGCACTTCCTCGCCGCCCTCGGAAAGCTTCTCCCAAAAATCGTCGACCTCTCTTTGTGTCTTGCAACTGACAAAAAACGAAATCGCCGGTGTGAATTTGAAATGAGGTCCGCCGTTAAGTGCGAAGAATTTTTGTCCATCGAGTTCGGCTGTCACGATCTTCACCGATCCCTTAGGCCCGGGACCGGCCTCGCCATAACGGGTGATAGATAGGATTTCTGAATTTTCGAAGATCGACACATAGAAGTTCATGGCCTCTTCGGCCTGATGGTCGAACCACAGAAAAGGGGTAATCTTTTGCAGGTGCATCAAGCACTCTCCAGCGGAACATCGATAAGAGTACTAGGCTCTTGCCGCCAGAGATTCGTCCCTGGTACGCGCTTCTTCCATGACCGGGCATACCTCGGCCACGGGCCTTACCTCGACTACAGAGCCATAAGCCAATCCTGGACATTCCCGGGCAATTGCCACCGCCTCGTCCTCACCCTCCACCAGCAAAAGAAAATAACCGCCAATGGCCTCCTTCGATTCCGTGAACGGCCCGTCGGCCACGACGCGGCCGCTTTTGCCGGAGACAAGCTTGCCTTCGGGCAGCAACGGGCGCCCCGAGAGAGCCTTGCCCTCTTTGCTGAGGCGTTCAAACCACGCCATCCACCTGGTGGCGACCTGCTGCATCTCCTCGGGAGAGAGACCCTTATGCCAATTGTTGTCCCGGAATAACAAAAGATATTCTGCTTTTTGTGTGTTCATATGATTTTCTTTCTGGATCGTTGATGGTTTTGTTCGTTCCTAAGATACGACGAATAAGCGGGCCAAGGGAGGACATTTAAAATTGGATAGCCTCTACTCAATCTCAGCCGGCAAGGGCATCCGGGTAGCGAGGTCGGCCGGCTCGGCGTAACAATCCTGGAGTTCCTTGTTGTAATAAATCCCGATCACGAACCCATAATATTCACCGACTGGCTGGCCGGTGGGGCCGCGCGACCCCGGCAACGGCATGATGTAATCGACACCGAAGGCTTCGCTGTTGGTGTTGCCCCAGAACAGAAACGTATTTTCAAACGAGCCCCGGTGTTGAGCCACGTCAGGCAGGAGAGTTCCGTCCGGCATCATCTGATAAAATACCACAAAAGGTTGCAATTTTTTCTGGTTGAAGCCGGGCATGTTCGGGTCTTTTCGCTTAAGCTCGGCGCGCAAATGGAATTGAGGCTGGCCGTTGAGGGTCTCCACCGGCGTTTTTTCAACGTGGTTGACGTAAAGGAGGCGCCGGCGGTCGGAAGGTTGTCTCAACGGATTGGCGGCATCGTTGGAGTCGAGCAACAGCACATGATCCTTGGCCGTGGCGTAGACCGTGCCGACGCCCGGTCCGAGGTCCACCAACCGTTGCCAGTAAATCTTTGACTGCGCCGGGTTGTTCTTTAGATAATAAATCTCTGCGAGATTCTTCAGCGTCACCGGGCCGCGTGGATCGAGGTCCTCCGCCTTAATCAACGTCTCCAGGGCCGTATCGAGATCGTTGTGATGCTCAAAAATCTGCGCTTCATCGTTCAGGGTTGTCACGCGAGTCACCCGATCCGAAGTCGCCGGCACGCTGAGCAACGCCGGGCGTACCTCCGCCTCTTCGATACTTGGCAGGATGGGCAGGGGAGGAGGCAGCGGAGGCGCTTTCGGTTGGGGAGCTATAGGAGATTTAATTACTACGGAGGACGGCGATAGGAGAGGTTGCGGCGTTACTCCCTTTGGAAGGGCGACGCTGACCGGTACAACCATGGCCCGCAACCAAAAGACCGAAATCAACATCCCAATCTGCAATAAAACAACCGCTCCTACCAGGTAAACCGCCACGGAATAGGCCATCGGGCGTAACCTCTTGTTATATTGCGGGATAGGATGAAACCGTGAAGGAGAGGGTAGGTTGGTCACGATTTTAGCTTCAAAAGAGATTGTGCCGCAAGGGCCTCTATTTATGGCAGGGAGGGAGGTCACAATGCCCTAAGTGAGGGGCTTGCGCAATATCCATACCATCTTGCGCTTGGCCCGGTCCATTTGACATGGGAGCTGTCCGCGTTATTTTTCTGGCTTTAAGCCTTCAAGCCTATAAGTCCTTTGCGCCTCAATTTTCTTTAGCTCTTCATGGCGCATTCTCCATGAATAATAAACTAGACCTCGATTACCGTCACTTTTCATCTCCCGGCCAGGGTTACTGGCCCGAAGTTACCCCCGAACAATGGAACGACTGGCAGTGGCAAATGCGCCACAGCGTCAAGTCATTGGAGGACGTCGCCGGCAAGCTTCAGCTCACGGGAGAGGAACATGCCGGCATCCTGCTCGCCAATACCAAGCTGGCCATGGGGATCACGCCCTACTTTTTCAATCTGATCGATCCGTTCGATTCCGATTGTCCCATTCGCCGCCAGGTCATTCCCCGCATTGAGGAGATGACCTATTCTCCCTCCGAAATGGCCGATCCCTGCGGCGAAGACCACGACATGCCCGTGCCGGGACTGGTCCACCGTTATCCCGACCGCGTCCTCTTTCTCGTGACGGACCGTTGCGCCTCTTATTGCCGTTACTGCACCCGCAGCCGGGTCGTCAGCGGCGTGGGTGAACAGGAACTTGAGGTCGACTTCAACCGTGCCATTGGCTACCTCGAAAAGCACACCGAGGTACGCGACGTTCTTCTCTCCGGCGGCGACGCCCTCCTTCTCTCCGACCGGCGGCTGGAAGACCTGTTGCGCCGTCTGCGCGCCATCGAACATATTGAGTTCCTCCGCATCGGCAGCCGCGTTCCCATTTTCCTGCCGCAACGGATCACCCCGGCGCTTTGCGCCATGCTTCGGCAATTTCATCCGCTCTGGATGAGCGTGCACGTCAACCACCCGCGCGAACTGACCACCGAGGTGCGGGACGCCCTCGGGCGCCTGGCCGACGCCGGCATTCCGCTCGGCAATCAATCGGTGCTTCTGCGCGGCGTCAACGACGACCCCGCCGTGATGAAAACCCTCGTGCAAAAGCTGCTCCGCTGCCGGGTGCGCCCCTACTACATCTACCAATGCGATTTGATCCAGGGCTCCTCGCACTTGCGCACTCCCGTCAGCAAGGGCCTCGAGATCATCGAACATCTCCGCGGCCATACGACGGGCTATGCCGTTCCGCAGTACGTCATCGATGGCCCGGGCGGCGGCGGCAAAATTCCGCTTAATCCCGACTATGTCGTCGCCCGTTTGCCGGACCGCGTCGTCCTGCGCAATTACAAGGGTGATATTTTCGAGTATCCCGACGTTGCGCCCGCCGGCACGGGAACGCCGGTTCCAAGCTCCGCCTATCGCGATCTCGAGTTCATCGACCCGATGGAGGACCGTGAGGAAATCACGTTCCGTTCCTGGCGCGCCGGGCGGCGGGATTAGAACATTTTCAAAAATTCTGTAGCCGTATAATCGGTGGCGAACTCAATGCCATCCCGGAGGGATGGCAACTGCGTAGCCGGTGGTAAGATCGCGCGGCGATCGCCACCACCAGTCTTGTTTTCGCGATGAGGCCGACCCCGGCAGGGGTCGTAGGCTTCTGGCATCCCTTACCGGGATGCAAGCGCCTGAGAACCTTTTCCAGTGGTGTCGCGCACTTCGCGCGCTCAACCACCGGCTACGGTTCCAGCAAGCCTCCGGCTTGCGGGAGATTCATTCCATGCGTCTATCTAAATGGAAAACGCGCCAGGTTACGTTCCGCTCGCCGGGACAAGGAGTGTCGCATTTCCAACCCATAGCGCGAAATAGGGACGATCCGAATTTGTCCGCTTCATCAGGATGAGAAACGGCTTGTCGAAGATCATAATGTGCCGTTCGGCAATGGGCATGGCTGCTCCGGCAACCATCATTGCTGCTTCGGATTTTAAAATTGCGCCCTTCTCGTTGAGTTGAAACCGCACCAGTTGTTGGACCGAGGTGATCACCAGGTTTTTGACCTTCATAACCGGCCCTGGTTTAAGGGTCAGGCCTTCAAGTTCCGGAAAATGACGCCGCAAGTCGAAATTCAGTTTGGGAATCGCCAATCGCGGTCCCGGCCCGATGGGCTCGGGCTGATGCCCCGCGATTCGTTCGAGCACGGAGTTGATTGTCTCTTGCAAAGTTGCTCCGGGCGGCAGTTTCGCCAGGATCAGTTCATCCCCCTCCGTTTTCGGTTTCAACTTGATGATGAAATCGTCTTGGGACCGGTAATCGTAAATCGAAACTTGTTCCATCACCCCGTCCGGCAGGAGGTCCAGGTCCTTTCCGAAACCGAAATTTTTCACCTGTGTCGTGCCGAAAGCCATTGGATCGTTGGTCGCGAACGGATGGGCGAACGCCAGGTCTTTGTAGAGATAGGCGTAGGCAACGAAGTCAAACGGGCCGGGGTGCGACGGCTTCGGCGGAATCAATTCGGGTGAGGCCGCGCCTTGAAACGTTTTTTCCAGCGCGGCGCGAATCTCATCCTCCACGTTGTTGCGTTCGAAATCGGCCACCGCCACGTAGCTGCCCGGGTCCAGGTCATTTTCGGTGAAATCTTCCTGATTAAGCAAATCGACCACCGGCGGCTGCTGGACAAAATGCAATTTTGCGCCCGCCAATTTGATCGCTTCGTTCCAGGCCAGTTGCAATGTGCCGCACCAGAGCACATTCTTGCCGTCGTCCAGTGGCGTATCGGGATGCGCGACCAGTTCTGTATCCTTTAGCTTGGAGACATCGGCCTTGAACAGCCCCTCCTTGCTGAAGCTGGCGTCATGCGAGGCCGGGGATGGGTCGGCGTCTGCGGGTATCATCCAGGCTAGGATCAACCCGAATGCAATCCAGGGGAGGGAGTTCTTCATAAAATGAGATTTTGATTGTTCCATTGATTAATATATCATTAACAAAATGCCTTCCCTTAAGCTGACCACTTGCCTTTATTCCGCAAGAAAGCTTTAGTTTAGTGCGTCCATTATGAAGCGCGAAATCCATCCTGTTTACATCGCCCTCTTTCTGATCTTCGGCTGTGCCCTGTTCCGGCTGACCAGCAGCCGCTATCCCGAGGTCATTCCTGACATCTCGCCCTTCATGGCCGTCGCCTACGTTGGCGGCATCTGCCTGCCACGCCGGTGGGGCTGGCTCATCGGTGCCATCGCGATTTTCCTGAGCGACTTTGCCTTTCTGGAGATCAATTCCCGGACCATCGGCGCCATGTTTTCCTGGTGGAGCGTTATTTCCTTCGGCATCTACGCCGGCGCGGGGCTGCTTGGCATTGTTGTTGTCCGGCATGCTTCGCTTTTCAAAACCGTCGCCGGCAGCCTCGGTTGCTCGCTTTTCTTTTACGTCGCCGCGAACACCTTTTCCTGGCGGCAAAACATCGTCCTCAAACAGACGCCGGGTTACCCGCCTACTCTGGCCGGCTGGTGGCAGGCCAATACCATCGGTCTGCCCGGGTACGAACCGACCTGGCTCTTTTTGCGTAATGGCATGGCCGGAGATCTCTTTTTCGTCTTTCTTCTGCTTTTCATTCTCAACCGGAGTCTCCTTTTTGGGCAGACGCCCATTCGTGCCGTTTCCGGCTCCGCCTGATTCCCGGCGCCGGCCAGTTTTTGCATGCCTCCCGTGGCCCTTTCGACCTGCTGGAATTCCCACCGGCACCAGGACGGCTACGACATGCTCAAGGAAATCCGGCAGCTCGGTTTTCCCGCCGTTGAACTCGGGCATGGCGTCCGTCTCTCTCTCTGGCCCGGCATTCTCAAGGCCTGGCAGGAAAATCTCATCAAGATCAATTCCCTGCACAATTTCTGTCCGGTGCCGACCAGCGTGCTGCATCCCAATCCCAACTGCTATGAATTTTCCGATTCGCGCCCTGAAATCCGCACCCTGGCCCGCCGGTCCACCGAGGAAACCATCCGCCAGGCGGCCAAGCTTGGCGCCCGGGCCGTGGTGCTTCATCTCGGCTGGGCCGGTCCGCGCAAGGTCACCAAAAAACTTGAAGCGCTCTACACCCGGGGAGAGTACCTCAACCGCCGCTATACCGCGCTTAAGGTCCGCGCCGTTCAGGAGCGGCGCGAAAACACCACCCATGTCTGGCCGCGCGTGAAGGAATGCCTCGATCCCATCGTGGCCATGGCCGGCGAGTTCAAGCTCAAGCTCGGCGTTGAGATTCGCGAAGAGTTCGAGGAATTTCCCCACGAGGAGGAAATGCTCATGGTTCTGGAGGCCTATCCGGCCGAAGTAATGGGTTATTGGCACGATTTCGGCCACGCCGCGCGCAAGGAATTTCTCGGCTGGCATTCCCACGCCGAAACACTGCGTCTTCGCGCGCCGCGTCTTTGGGGCTGCCACATCCACGACTGCCGCCGGCCGAACGAGGACCATCTGCCTCTCGGCCACGGCGAAATTGACTTTTCCGCGCTCTTGCCGACTTTGCCGCAAACCGCTATCGCTGTAATGGAACTCTCGCCCGGCACCCCGGAAGAGCAAGTTATTGCCAGCCGTAACCTATGGAATTCCTACGCCGCCGCCTCGGGCTGATTTTCCGGGCTTTGGTCTCGATCTTTCTTATCGGCCTTCTCTTCTACAAGCAGAAGATCGATTGGTACCAAGTCTGGATCAATATCCGCGCCATGGATGCCGCGTGGCTGGTCGTCGCCTTTTTCTGCTTCACCCCCGTCATGTTCATTGTCGCCTGGCGCTGGCGCATGCTTCTTGGAGTTCATGGAGTTCATCTCCGTTTTTGGCGCATCTTTGAACTCACCATGATCGGACAGTTTTTCAGCGCCTTCCTCTTTGGCACCACCGGCGGCGACGTCGTCAAAATTTATTATGTCGCCCGCGCGGTTCCTCAGCGCAAGGCGGCGGTTGCCTTTACCGTTGTTGTCGACCGGATCATCGGTCTCATCGCCCTTCTTTTGTTCGGTGTCGGCCTTTCCTGCACTCAGCTCAATCTCCTTCTTTCCACCGGCGATACCCGCTTCTTCACCGGCCTCTTTTACTTCTTTGCTTTTGGTGGCGTCGTTGCCTCCATTGTTTCCTGTCTTGGCCCCTCCCTTCTGCGGCATCAAGGTCTCCGCAACTTTGTCAAAAAACTTCCTTTTATGCATCGCGGAATCTCACTCTTTGAAGCCTACGAGAAAACGGCCCGCGCCTTTGGCATCAATTGTGTCGCTCTTGTCGGCTCCCTGCCCTCCCATGTCTGCAACGTCCTGATGGGTTATTCCATCATGCGCGCCATGCACCTTGAATCGAGCCTGCTCCCCTTTTTTTCCATCCTGGCGATGGTCAATATGCTCATCGCTCTTCCCATCAGTATTTCCGGCCTTGGCGTCCGCGAACAGCTTTTCATCATGTTTCTCGGGTTGCTCGGAATTGACAAGAATCACGCCCTGACTTTCTCACTGACCTATTTCCTCGTCGGCGTTACCTGGAATCTTCTCTCGGGGCCGTTTTATTTCCTCTATCGCCATGAGACCCATACTCCTCCTCCCGACGTGGAAGCGGTCGAGCCTATTTTTTCCGAGCGATGAATGCGCCGGCCCGGGATATCGTCGCGCGTCTCCAAGGGGCCGGATACGTCGCCTACTTTGCCGGTGGTTGTGTCCGCGACCACCTGCTTGGCGCCGAGGCCAAGGATATCGACATCGCCACCAGTGCCCGGCCCGAGCAGGTTCAGCAGCTATTTCCCCGCGTCACCGACCTGACGGGCAAATCGTTCGGCGTCCTTCGTATCCTGGCGGGCGATCAGGCTTATGAAGTTGCCACGTTCCGCCAGGACGGCCCCTATCAGGACGGGCGCCATCCCGAGGGGGTCCGCTTTGCCACGGCGGAAGAAGATGCCCGGCGGCGGGATTTCACCATCAACGGTCTTTTCTACGATCCGGTCGCGGAGCGGTTGATCGACTACGTGGGCGGCGAAGCCGATCTGCGGGCCAGGCTCATCCGCGCCATCGGCCATCCCGCCGACCGTTTTGCTGAGGATCATTTGCGCATGTTGCGGGGCATCCGCTTCGCCGCCCGTCTCCTGTTCACCATCGAGCCGAAAACCTGGGAGGCGATTCGCGCCGCTGCCGCCGCCATCCGCACGGTGAGCGCGGAGCGCATTCGTGACGAACTGAATAAGACGCTGACCGCGCCCAAGCCCGAGATCGGGCTCGATCTTCTCGACCGGAGCGGCCTGCTGCGGGAAATTCTCCCCGATATCGCCACGCTTCACGGCGTGGAACAGCCGCCTTTGTTTCATCCCGAAGGCGATGTCTACGAGCATGTGCGCCTGATGCTTTCCAAGATCGAGCAACCAAATCTCGATCTCGCCTTGGCCGTTCTTTTTCATGACGTCGGCAAAAAACCGACCGCCATGGTCGATGCCACCGGGCGCATCCGGTTCAACGAACATGAGAGCATCGGCGCCGCCATGACGGAACAGATCATGACCGGTCTCCGCTACGACAACAAAACCATTCAGACCGTCCAGGCCGCCGTTCTCCACCACATGCAATTCAAGGATGTTCCCAAGATGCGTCCCAGCACGCTTAAGCGCATGATGAGCCGTCCGACCTTTTCTCTTGAATTGGAACTGCACCGCATCGATTGCGCCAGCTCCCACGGCGACATGAGCAATTACGATTTTCTCAAGCAACAACTGGAGATCATGGGGCCCGACCAGATCAATCCGCCGTCCCTTATCACCGGCCACGACATTCTGGCCATGGGCCTGGCACCCGGAAAAGCGGTCGGTAAAATTCTCGAGGCGGTCAAGACGGCCCAGTTGGAAGGCATAGTCCAAACCCGGATGGAAGCTCTGGCCATGGCGCGTTCTCTGGCCGGCAAAGGCATGGATACCGGGCCATTGCCCGGCCCTCCCAAAGCGACAGGCTCAAAGTAAAGGCCGGTCCCTAGTTTTAGTCACAAAGACATTTCCGGGCCGGTCATTTTCCCGGAACGGTTCATCTTGGGGAAATTCCAGGCTTGCGGGACAAAAATAGCATCGAGTTTGCAGGTGGCCGGCAGCGATGGTCTTCGGTGGGTTGGGTTTCCTGGGACTTCTCCTGCGCGGGCGGCTTCGGAGATCAGAGCGTTGTCCGACTCTTCCGAAAAGATGGGCATAAAGTGAGGGCGGTTTCGTCCGCAAGAGAGTTAGCGCGAAATGAAGTTTCGCAAGGAACAAGGTAAGAGGTCAAAATTCAGAGCAATTGAAAACAATGCGGTAGGCGCAGCGCGGACTGCGGCACACCACCTTGCATTTTTCTTGGAACAACGTCGCTCCGCAGACCGGACAATGGCTGTCCGGCTGTTTTTCCGTTTCCGTTGGCGGCGCTTGCACCGACGAAGGCGCGAGGCCGTTATCCTGCTCCATTTTCAATTTTCATTCCTGCTGATAAACGATCGATTGGGTATCCGTTTGGCCGGCTAGGGTTGTGCTATGCCAGTGGTTCAAGATAAACGTGCGCGTGTAGTTGTCGAGCAAGGGGACTCCACTGGACTGGATGACTTTAACTTGGGTTACCTTCCCGGCGAGGTTGAAGGTAACCGCCATCACCACGGTTCCGGTTTCGCCGAGGTCCTGCGCTTCCTCCGGGTAGGGCGGATGGGAGAGGATATCGTTGCCCGGCGCATAGCTTGAAGCAAACGGGGCCGGCTTGGCCGATTTGGATTTGGTGGGGGATGTCTTTGCCACGTTTGGGGTGGTGTGATGGATGACGGGGCGGGGCGGGGCGAGTTTTGGTTTGAGATCCGGCAACACCGGCACAGCTTCCGGCGGCGGGGTCTCAATCGGTCGTGGAATGGGAAGCGGCATCGGCGCTGTTATCACGAGGGTCGAAAGCGTTATCGCCGGCTCGCTGGCAGGGGATCCCATCTTGGCGGGGATCCATTTGGCTGAATAAAGTGTCACCCATAGAAGCAATCCGAAAAACAGGGCGTGAAAACCACACGAAGCTGCCAAGGCCCCGGCGGGCCGCGCGAAGCCGCCCTCTTGCCTCTGTTTCGGAAGCATGTCAGTGCGAATCATGGGAGGATAAATCTACTTCCGGAGCACCGTTTTCCAAGCCGCTAATTTCCAAGCGACGCTACCTGCCCGACAAAAGCGGCGAAGATGGGTTGGTAGAGAGGGTCGCGTTCGGGATGATATTGCACGCCCAAGCCAAAGGGATAACCGGCCAGCCGCGCCTGCTCGATGACATCATCCGCCGCGCACCACGCCTCGGGGATCAGGCCGGCGCCGGGCCGCGCCAGGGCTTGGTGGTGCGAGCTGTTGACGCGGGGAAATTGAAACAGCGCGCCGGGGATATGGCGCAATTCCTGAATATTGGCCGATTTTGATTCGGGGTGGTTGTGGTTCGGAACATCGAGATGCAGCGTGCCGCCCAGCGCGACGTTGAGCACCTGAAAGCCGTTGCAGATGGCTAGAAGGGGCAGCCGCCGCCGCAGTGCCCTGAATACGGACTCAAATTCCCATGCGTCCCGCGCCGGATCGGAATTCTTGATGAGGGAGGGATCCGGAATGGGCTGCCGCAAAAAGCCAGCGGAAATATCGGCGCCGCCGGTAAGCAGAAGGCCAGTGACTTCTTCCCAGGGTACGGAACCGGCACGGGCATTCCAAAGGCGCGCTTCCGGGAATTCCCGGAAGACCCGCTCGAAATGGGCTTCATCGCATTCCCGGATCCATGTGGCGATGTGTTTCACCGGGAAAGAAGCATATCCCGGAATGAGGTGTGCGCCCAGTTTTGTTCGTGCAGGCTTTTTCAGGTCTAGTTAGGATCAAAACTTCTTTCCACGGGGAACGGTGGCCCGAGGCAAAACCGCAAGCCGCCGGTTTTTCGTGATCGCCCGAGTGATGGAATGGCAGACATACAGGACTTAAAATCCTGAGGAGGGAAACCTCCGTGCGGGTTCGAGTCCCGCCTCGGGCACTTGACTGGTTTATAATAAATTAGGTACGACTAAATTTCCAACCTGGTGGAAAACCTGCAATCGATCAAATCAGGACCGGCGGCGAAGCTCTCGGTAAAGATTCCTGAAATCCGCGTTGGGCTTGCCGGCTTCATCCGAAAGCTCGGGACGAATCCGCAGCGCGATAAACATCTCAAGCTCGCCTTTGCGCTTGGTTGCGATTTTGCCCCGGTTTTCAAATTCAAAGAAGTCCCGGGCAATTTCATAGGTGGTTTGGGAAACGTTCACCTTGCCCGACAAGCCGGAGGACTCCATGCGGGACGCGGTATTGACGGTGTCGCCCCAGATGTCGAAAGCGAACTTTTTGTTCCCGATCACCCCGCCCATGATGGGGCCGGTATGTACGCCCAGGCGCATCTCCCAAAAGTGGCGCCCCGCTTGTGCACGCAATTTTTTCTCCGCTTCGATATAGGCCTGCATTTGCAACGCCACCAGGATGCAGTCCACCGCGTGCGTGGGTGAAGCCACGGGAATTCCCGCGGCAAACATATAGCTGTCCCCGATGGTCTTGAGCTTTTCGATTCCATGCTCCGCGACGATGTTGTCGAAGTGGCGAAAACACAAGTCGAGCTCCTGGACGAGTTCGGAGGGGGAGAGCAATTCGGAGATCTTGGTGAAATCGACGAAATCGGTGAAGCCTACGGTAATGGAATTGAAAGCGCGGGGTTCGACTTTGCCGTGCTTTTTCAATTCATCGGCAATGTCCGAAGGCAATACATTGAGGAGTAATTGTTCGGTCTTCTCCTTTTCGCGTCCGAGTTCCTCGGTGCGAAGCGCGACGCGCTCCTCAAGTTCCGTATTGAGGGAAGCCATCGCCTCCATGTCGGCCTTCCGCGCCGTGATGTTGCGGGCGATGGCGTTGATCTGCGTCACGCGGCCCTTCTCGTCTTTGACGGAAACGAGCGCGGTTTCGAACCAGGCCATGCCGGAGGGGGTCGACATCAGCAAATCGAAGGAAACCGGAGCGCTCGACTCCGCGCACCGGCGGTAGTTGCTCAGGCAACGGTCGGCGATTTCCTTCGGGAAGCAGTCGTGCGGCGCCATGCCGATAAAATGTTCCAGTTTGAGTCCCAGGTTCTCCCCGACGGCATTTAACGAGTTATATCGAAAAGAACCGTCCGGTTCGACGGAGACTCCGTAGATGAGATCGCTACTGTTACTCACGACCTGTTGCAAATGCCGTTCGCTTTGGCGCAGCTTGCGTTCCGCCTCCAGAATCTGGTCCTGCTCGTAAAGCACCAGGCTTTGCCGCGCTGCCGCGAGGACGATCATGGCCACCGCTCCAATGTCGATGACCACAGCGACGCTGTGTTTAAAGTGATAGTTTCCGACGACAAGCGCGACACAGGCGGCAAAAACCAGCAGCAGGGGGAGAAGCCTCTGCACGCGGAGGGACCCTTGTGCGTAGACCGCGTTTGTGGAAGTGGTGCTCCGCCATCGGCCGAGGCCCGCCCCCAGCGTCAGCGCGTAAACCGAGAACCAGTAGCCGACAGACGTCGCGTCCATGTCCTGCCCCAACAGAGTGCGCAGATTCCAATCGAGCCAGCAGAAGGCCCAGCCCGCCAGACCGATAAGCGTCAGGGCGCAGCCAAGGCCAAGACGTATTTTTCGGGTGAGCACAGTCAGCATGCAGATTCCCAGCGTAGTGAGATAGAGAACCGGGTAGAGGACGGCGGCCACATTCGCCAGGATCGAGGTATTCCCCCAAAGGGGGAGATAGAGCGCCAGGGTCAGAGTCAACGCCATTACTAAAATGCTGGCAACGTCGAGGAGGACGGCCCGGGTCTCGCCCCTTGCCAATCCCGTCAGCAAAACGGAGAGGAGACCTACAGTGAGACAAGGAGCCAGGCTTAGGAAAAATAAATCGCTCGGGGCAGGGAAAGGATTCCATCCGATCGCCATCTGAATGTCCCAGGAAATCTGGCCAAGGGCGTAGATGAACCACCCCAGAAAAAACCAATGACGAGCCCGGCGGTCTTCCTTGACGGCCTCGCAACGACCGAGGAAAGTCAGCAGCGAGGCGAGGAGGCAGTCGGTGGTCCAGCGGGCGTTATCCAAAAATCGAATGACTACGATATTATCGGTAAGATGCTGGCCGATGGCGGAGCCGAGGATATAGAGTATGCCAAAGCCGAAAATTAGAAATTCCCGACGATAACGAAGCAGGATTATGTTCATCTGTCGGTTCCCGCGGGGACTTGCCACAGGGGCAATGGAGGCGTCTGAGTTGCAAAATCTTAGCACAAAAAAATTAATTCCAAAGGACTTTGGAACTGGCACGCTCTCGACCTTTGACGGGCAACCGGCCACCCCTGTCCGACCGATGGGATTGACTGCAAGACCATGATTGTGGTCGCAAGCAGCCCTTAAAAAATCTGACAAGCATCTGACAAATTCTTCGTGATTCGGGCTGACTCCAGCGGACACCGTCTTCTTGAAAATTCGATTTTCAGAGACAGGAACTCGCTGGAGTCGTCTGGAGTCCGCATGCGGATGGATTCGACTCTCGCCTTGGGCATATAAGTATAATAACCTAAGAAATAGAGAAAATTACAGTGCGATGTCGGTTTGAGGCCGCCATGAGCCGTCAGTAGCACTCAGGACTTGGCTGGAACGGCGAGCAGAAGAAAGACGAGGCCTTCGGTCATGGTGGGGTGGGCGATGATCGCATCGCGCAGGGGAGTATAAGGCGTCCCCGTAAGTATCGCGGTCTGCACGGTGGCCATGATTTCTCCGGCACGGGCCATGGCCACAATGGCCGCGTTAATCGTGCCCACGGCCCCGTAAGCAGATTTGAGGGCTTGGGCGGAATTTCCCGACATAAAGATCACGGATCCTTTCGATTCCTTCAATGCATTCCAGGCATGGACGGTGATGCGGCGCGCGCCGTGGAGTTTCATGGCCAAACCGTCGTCCCACTGGGCATCGGTCATTTCGAGGATGTCGACCTGCGGCACTGCGCCTGCGATGTTCACTACCGCGTCGATGTGGCCAAACTGATTGAGAGCAGAGTCTACCAGGGTTTTGGCTGCCTCCGGTTGGCGCAAATCGAGCGGCAAGGCCAACGGCTCCGCGCCGGCCTGCTTGGCCAGTGCCGCGGTTTCATTCAGGGACTCCCCATTTCGCGCGGGCGTTTCTCTGACGGTCGGCGTAGGCCTGCCGCTCATCGAAAGAAAACCCGAGGCTGAAGTCTTCGTCAACATGCTCCTGGAAGCCGGCTCCGGAAAGTATCGAAAGTGGCGATAAGCGACTCAAGCCCCAGCTAAAAAGTCAGCTGCCCCAACAAAATGCATCGTTTCCGGCAGCCAGCCTCCACCAATTGACTGGCAGGCGCGCGGAAACAGAGTACGCTGCTTGATATGAAAGCCCGGTTCATTCAATTGAGTATATGCATACTTTGCCTTGTGATTTGCTTGCCGGCGCAGGCCAAGAAAAAGGGTGGAGGCAAGGGCGCGACGGTCAGTAATGTGGACGTGTCTCAAAACAAAGTCATATTGTCGATTAAGGACCTGCCGGGGAAGAAGGCACCGGCTGAAGAAGTCATTTATACCGTGAGCCCCGGCGCCAAGATTATGGTCGACGACAGCCCGGCAACATTGAGTCAAGTTCACACCGGGCAAAAAGTCATCAATTATACCGAAGGTGACGAGAAGGTTTTGGTTGAGCTTGATGTGGAAAATTGACGGCTTAGTCCGTTTAGTGCCGGGAGTATAGAGGCTATCCGAAAAGTAGGCGTGGGTCACATGACGAGTCCAATTTGGGCCGAACCGAGACGCGAGGAGGGAGGATACCCGCAGTGGCCTCTGACCAATGAGCAACGAAGAGTTCGGCCCAAATTGGCCGTCACCCTTCGGGCCGAAGTCCTTTTGCCTTGGAGCTTTGTCGTTCGCTCCTCACGTAGCACTGCGGCTACACTCCTTCGCTCGCGCCTCGATTCGGGCCTAATTGACACGCAACGCGACCTTGCCTTATTTTAAAACATGCCCTAATTCCCCGGCAATGGTCCGTCCGCATCGCCAGCGCACCTCCGATTACGAATATACCCTGCCTTCGGAACTGATCGCCGCGCACCCCACCGCCCGGCGCGAAGAATCGCGTCTCCTGGTTTATCATCGCGATTCCGGACTGATCGAACACCGCCATTTTTTCGACCTTCCCGGTTACCTGGGGCCGGATGATCTTCTCATTCTCAACGATTCCCGCGTGCAGCCCGCGGCTCTGGCCACCAGCGATGGACGGGTCGAAATTCTCCTGCTCGAGGAAACGAGCCCGCGCCATTGGGTGGCGCTCGTCAAACCCGGCGCGCGGGCCAAACCCGGCATGCGGTTTCGCTTCGCGCCGCGATCGGGCAGCGAAGAAAAAGAGGTCGAAGCCGAAGTTCTTAAGACGCTTCCCGGGGGCGAGCGGGTCCTCCGCTTTTTCACCGCGCCCGATCTCGGCGTCATCGGTGAAATGCCCCTTCCGCCCTATATCCGCAAACGCCGCGGCGCTCTCGGCGAACGCGAACACATCGCCGAGGATTTCGAGCGTTACCAAACCGTCTACGCCCGCCAACCCGGATCGGTGGCCGCGCCCACCGCCGGTCTTCATTTCACGCCCGAACTTCTTTCCCGGTTCCATCACGCCTTCGTCACGCTCCATGTCGGACTCGGAACTTTTCGGCCGGTTAAGACCGACTTCATCGAAGATCACGAAATGCACGAGGAGATTTACTCCATTCCGGAAGGTTTCGAGGCCGCTTACGGCGCCGCCCGGCGCATCGTCGCAGTGGGAACCACCTCGGCCCGCGTCCTCGAATCGGCACCCCACCTGCGCCCGCACCGGGGCCGCACCCGGATTTTCATTCATCCGCCGTATGAATTCAAACGGGTCGATATCCTCCTCACCAATTTCCATTTGCCTCACTCGACCCTTCTCATGCTGGTCAGCGCGCTGACCGGCCGCGAACGGCTGCTGGAAATTTACCGCGAGGCCATTGAACGCCAATATCGCTTCTTCTCTTATGGCGATGCCATGCTGATCTTATGAAACACGGAATGGCCAAAACAAATCACGCCATCATCGCCGTTGCCCTTACCTGGGATGGCGCGCGTTGGCCGGTCCGGGCGCTGCCACCGAAAGCCCGGGCTTTCCTGGCGGGCCCGGCACGGAAACCCGTTTCGTTCAAATCCGGCGATCTGACCCGGCTCTTCGCGCGCGATGACGTCCATGAAATCCGTGTCTGCTGGGCACCCCGGTTGAAAGGCGGCGACGATGTCCCGGCCATGCCCTTTCCCACGCCTGGAAACAAACGGATTTCTTTTCAAGCCGTTCGCCAGGTTCGCCTGGGCGATTATCTCGGCGTGGTTTACCGGCGGCGCAGAAATTAAAGTGCGATGGCGGCGCGCCGCAGCTAAACTGGCAGCCATGCGCACGCTGGCGATTGATTACGGCACAAAACGGATCGGCCTCGCTCTGAGCGACCCGACCGGCACGCTGGCACGTCCCCTCCCCTTTCTGCCGGCCAAGCCGGACGCAAAACTTGCGCGGGAAATCGCCGCCCTGGCGCGGAAAGAGGAGGCTGGGCTGATTTTGCTCGGCCTGCCGCGTCACATGAGCGGAGCGTCCGGGGAAAACGCCATTGCCGTGCAGGCTTTCGCCGCCGTTCTCGAAAAAACAATCGGCATCCCGGTCAAATTAATCGACGAACGGCTCTCCACCCTGCAGGCGAGCCGCCAGTTGCGCGAATCGGGCAAGGATGCGCGCGCCCAGCGCGGCCTGATCGACAGTGAGGCCGCCGCTGTTTTGCTCCAGGGCTATCTCGACGCGCACGCCGGCTCGCTCCAGCCGCCGCCCGGGCCATGAGTTCGCTGGAACGGCGCCAGAGCCGCCCCCGCCATTTCGAGGCGGCGTTGCAGGGCCACAAATTGACCATTGCCTACCACGGCGCCGGATTCTCGGGCTGGCAATGCCAGCCGGGCAAACGGACGGTGCAGGAATCGATTGAAACCGCGCTGGAAAAAATCTGGAGGCAAAAGATTCACCTGCACGGCTCGGGTCGGACCGATACCGGCGTCCACGCGCTTGGGCAAACCGCTTCTTTCAATGCGCCGCGGCTTCACACCGGCGCGGTGCTTCTGCGGGCGCTGAACGCGAATCTGCCGCGCGACGTGCGCGTGGTCCGCTGCCGGTTGACGCCCCCCTCTTTCCATGCGCGTTTCGACGCCGTCGGCAAGACCTACCGTTATCTTGTGCTCAATCATCCGGTGCAGGATCCGTTTACGCTCGATACCCACTGGCATGTGCCCCGCCCGCTCGATCTCGCCTCCATGCGCCGGGCGGCGCGCCTTCTGCGTGGAAAACATGATTTCGCCTCGTTCACGAGCAATCCCGGCTATGAACGGGAAACGACCGTGCGGACGATGTCGCGCGCCACGATCACCCGCCAGGGCGCGACCCTCGTCTTTCACTTCACCGCCAATGGTTTTCTCTACCGCATGGTCCGCAACATTGTCGGGGCGCTGGTTAAAGTGGGCCAGGGCCGGATCACCCCGGCTGAGTTCGGCCGCATTCTTCAGGCGCGGTCCCGGTCCGAGGCGCCCGCCACTGCCCCCGCCTGCGGGCTTTATCTTGTTCGGGTCAAGTATCCATCGAAGGCGTAGAGACCATGCCAGCTCCGCATCATCTTCAAGTCGTCCTGGTTGAACCCGAAATTCCGCCCAATACCGGCGCGATTGCCCGGCTTTGCGCAGCCACCGGAACCGTGCTCCATTTGGTCGAGCCTCTCGGCTTCAAGCTTGACGATCGGACATTAAAACGGGCGGGCATGGATTATTGGCAACATGTCACCTGGAAAACCTGGCCCGGCTGGACGGCCCTGCGCACGAATCATCCCAACGCGGTTTTCCATTATTTAACCACGAAGACGGCGCGGCCCTACACGGAAGCTCATTTTGGACCGGACGATTTTCTGGTCTTCGGTCGGGAAACACGCGGCCTGCCCGAGTCGCTTTTGCGCGACAACGCCGGGTCGTGCCTCACCATCCCGATGGTCAATCCGGAAGTGCGCAGCCTGAATCTGGCCACGGCGGTGGCGATTGTGCTTTTTGAAGCGTTAAGGCAAATACGGGCCATTTAAGCCACGCATTGGACCAATAGCCTCTATTGGCCGGTCATGCCGCCAAGCTGGCCAGTGGTTTCCCACTGTTCCGGTTTGTTCCAAGGAACGGAGGAAACCGGCTGGCCACTGGAATCGACATTGCCGGAGGAGGGCGAGGTATCGGTGTTGGCGCAACCCGTCTGCAACAAAACCACGGGCAACAAAAGAAGAACGAGGCGAAGACGCGGCGCGAAGCGAATCATGGCGCTAGTTAAGCACATCATCGCCCACTTGAATATCAGCTTTTGCATCGGGCATGATATCGGCCACACACGAGCTGGTCTCGGCCGAGGTGACTTTAACCCGGCCCAGGAAGTCGCGGCCACGGTAAACGATCAATTGCCCATTGGGCACCACGCCGTTGGAAAGCCCCACATTGAGCACGACGAAATTCCAGGCGCGGTTAACAAAGGTGACTTTGCCGCTGACGCCCGGTGGGATGTAGGAATGGTTCATGTTCTGCAAGTCGTTCTTGAGTTCGGTAATCTGAGCCACGCTGTCATTGACCTGATCCTGCAAGATTTTTTGCTCATCCTGGCTGGCCAGGAGATCGGCCGCCGCTTTTTTATACTCGGCGCTTTGGGTATCGAATTTGCCCTGCAGGGTCTGCAGTTGCTGTTCGGCGACTTGAGAATCTTCCTGCGCCTTTTTCAGAGCGACCGAGGCGTCCGTGTAGTCTTTTTGCACCGAGGTCAACTGCGTTTGTAATTGGTCGATCTTCGTATTCGCATCATTCAACTCACCCTGGACAGTGACCTGAGCTTGTTTCGCGTCTTCCGCCGCCTTCTTCGCCGCATCGACTTGGGATAGCTCCGTTTTGTACTTTTGATTAGCCGAGGCAATGTTGGACTTGTCTGTGCCAAATTTGTTGTACGATAAAATTGCGGCGATGATATCCAGAACCGCGCCGGCTATCGCGACGTACAAAAATATTTTTCCCCATTTCGACATATGATAAGTTGGCTAGGTCGTTGACTTAAAACAGTTCATAGAAATCGCATAAATGGACAAATTCGTCAAATCCATTCTTGCGCCTCAATGATGGAAATGACATTTTTCGCGCTAAATGGCAATCATTTATGTACTATTTAACCATTATTTCGATTATCTCTTCCAGCGGGCCGAATGGTGGACGCGAGCCATTTCGGCGTTAAAAGCTTCTCCCTCACGGTCGAGAGTTTCCCGCAGCCAAGTTGGGGAAGCGGTGGCCGCCCCGAGCGCTTCCACGGTGGTTTTCTCCGCTTCGTCAGCGGTGATGACCAGGATTTCCCGGGCTCGGCCCGAAGCCGCCACCAGCCGTTCGATGATGCTGTCAGCCGTCTGGTTTGCCGTCGCGTAGCTAATGACCATACCGGCGGTGCGCCGGGAGGAACCGGTGGACACCGCCGAGCCGAGTTTGCCATCGAGAATGAGGGTGACCCGCCACGGTGTGGTGTCGTGCAAATGCTGAAGCTGGGTGGCCAGGGCTTGACGAGCCGCGGCCCGGTTGCGGCCATGCAGAGCCCGCAATTCCGGCCATGAGAAAATCACACTATGGCCGTCGACAACCAAGTAGCGCGCGCTCATGGTGAAATCGAGGGCGGAATCCCCTCCGGCAAGCCTCTACGCTTTGGCCGTGACCGCCGCTGTCTTGGCTTGGAGTTTTTTTCTTTTGAGATAGTTGCGGCGACGGCGGCGTTTTTGGACTTTGTTCGACTGTTGACCCATAGAATTAAGACTTTTGTTGCGGGAAACCGCGGAATAGTCAAGCTTGAGCCTCATGCGCATCAAGTCCGGATACCGCATTGGCGTCATCTCCGACACCCACAACCGCTGGATTCCACGCATCGCGAAGCTGTTCGGAGACGTCGATGAAATCTGGCATCTTGGAGACGTCTGCCAGGAGTCGATTCTCGACGAACTGCGCGCAATCAATCCCCGGTTGTCTGTCGTCCTGGGCAACAATGATCATGGCCTGACCGCTCCCTTCAGCCTCGATCTCGAACGGGACGGCGAATGTTTTCATCTTACCCACATTCTGCCCCAGCATCCGCCTTATGGCGCCGATTGGGTGCTCTTCGGTCATACCCACCGGCCCGCGGATGAGATCGAAAACAAGGTTCATCTCTTTAACCCAGGCTCGGCGGGATTAGCGAACAAGGGAGCGCCGCTGAGCGTCGGTTTTCTCACCCGCAAAAAAGAGGGCAAATTCAAGGCCGAGATTGTCCGGCTGTAAAAGCGCATGCGGGAAATATAGGAGTAGGCACCCCATTCACTTTTTCTTTTCTCCTCCAAACTGCCTCAGCACAATCCAGCCCACCGCGATGCAGATCAGGCTGTCGGCCACGTTGAACACCGGCCACGACAATTGCCACGCGCTGATGTGCGCGTCGAAAAAATCGACCACGTAACCGAGCCGCCACCGGTCGAACAGGTTGCCCAGCGCCCCGCCGCACAACATTCCACCCACCACGTTCGGCTCCCAACTCGCCCAATTCATTCCCCGCAGGCAGTAAATCGCCACCAGCCCCAACGCCATCGCCAACCCGGCCACCAACCATCCCTCGTTGGCGAACATTCCGAAGGCAATTCCGGTATTCTCCACGTAAGAGAGGCTGAAAAAACCGGGCACGAGCGAATAATAGCGAACCGGCTCGAGCCACGCCGTGGCCCAGGCTTTAGTGGCCTGATCGAGCGCCATCACGAGTACCACCGTCACGTAAAAGGAAATCCCCGGCCATTTTGACATTTTGTCGTTTTATTTTAGATCAGACTTTTTTCAATGCAAAGGACCAGGCGGGCGCAAGAATGTGTCTCCAGGCCGGTTAGTCTCGCCAATGCGGCTTTCATCAGCTAGCGTTTCCTTTTTTACCATGCCGCGACACGACCTTGCCTCCCTCCGCGCGCTGTATCACCAGCCCTTTTTCGACCTTCTCCAGCAGGCGCGCGAGACTTATCGCGCCCATTGGCCGGAACATGACGTCCAGCTCTGCACGCTGCTCAGCATCAAGACCGGTGGGTGCAGTGAAGACTGCGCCTACTGCGCCCAGAGCGCCCATTACAATACCGGCCTGGAGAAAGAGACGCTTTTGCCGGTGGAGCGCATTCTCGAGACGGCGCAACGCGCCCGGGACAATGGCAGCACCCGCTTTTGCATGGGCGCGGCCTGGCGCGGCGTCAGCGAGCAGGACGCCAAATTCCAGATAATTCTCGAGACTGTCCGCGCCGTGAGCAAACTTGGCATGGAAATCTGCGTCACCCTCGGCCAGTTGACGCCCGAGGCCGCGCGCCAGCTTCGCGACGCCGGCGTCACCGCCTATAATCACAACCTGGATACCAGCCCCGAGTATTATCCCCAAATCGTCACGACCCACACGTTCCAGGACCGGCTCGACACCATCCGTTCCGTGCAACAGGCGGGCATGGCGGTTTGCTGCGGCGGCATTATCGGCATGGGCGAATCGGAAGTCGACCGGCTCAAAATGCTGGAGGTACTCTGCTCGTTCGATCCCCCGCCGGAGAGCGTTCCGATCAATTGCCTCATGCCCATGGGCGGCACACCGCTCGAGGGCCAGCCCCCGGTCGATATCTTTCAACTGGTCCGCCTGATCGCCACGACCCGCCTTGCCCTGCCCAAAGCCCGGGTGCGGCTCTCCGCCGGACGCACCCGGCTCAGCCGCGAGGGCCAGGCGCTCTGCTTTTTCGCCGGGGCCAATTCGATTTTCTACGGCGACAAGCTTCTCACCGCCGCCAATCCCGGCACCGATGCCGACCGGAGCCTGTTGGGTGAACTTGGTCTTGGGATTACGCGGCCGGAGCCGCTGCCCAACGATATACCGGCGGCCGTGACGTAATATCCCGTTAATCGGGTCAAAAAATTCCACCGTCCTCCTCAGGAGTGAAAATCCTTATCATTAAACCAAGCGCCTTGGGCGACATCGTCCAAGCCTTGCCGGTGCTGACCGGCCTGCGTCGGCGCTGGCCTGAGGCGCAGATTGACTGGATCGTAACCGATTCGCTGCGGGAAATCATCGAGGGGCATCCCGCGCTCAACAAAGTCATTCTTTATCCCCGCAAGAGATGGAACTCTCCGCATCGCCTTCCGGAAATCTGGCGCTGGGGGCGCCGCCTGCGGAACGAGCGCTACGACATGACGATCGATCTCCAGGGACTGCTGCGGAGCGCGCTGATGACTTGGGCCGCCAACAGCCCGCGCCGCCTCGGACTCCTTTCCGCTCGCGAGGGCGCACGCGCCCTCTACAACGAATTTATCGCCGATACCGCCATCTCCGCGGCTGAACGCTACCTCACCTGCCTTGAGCACCTCGAAATTCCGGTGCAGCCGCTCGATTTCCAGCTCACCGCCCGCGCCCTGCTACCCAATCCGCTGCGCGATTTCGGCTCTTATATCGTTCTTCATCCCTATTCCCGCTGGAAAACAAAGCTCTGGCCCTGGCGCTATTACCAACAACTGGTCGATTCCATGCCGGAGCATAACTTTGCCGTCGTCGGCGACGGCCCTTGGTTTCCACTCGGCGCCCCGGGACGCCTCGTCGACTTGCGCGGCCAGCTCACCATCGGTTCTCTCGTTACCGTGCTGGACCGGGCGAAAGCCGTTCTGAGCACCGATTCGGGTCCGGCCCACATCGCCGGCGCGTTAGGCCGACCCACCCTGGTTCTTTTCGGCGCCACTGACTGGCGTAAGACCAAACCATCCGGAACTCAGGTTCGGATCCATACCTATGCGTTATTTTGCTCCCCATGTCTAAAACGGGCCTGTTGGCGCGATACTCCCGTGGAATGCATGAGTCTGCTAACGCCGCAAAAAATTCGAACGCTTTTGCTCCCTTTTGCGTCATAAAGCGCAATAATAGCAACCTCCTGCGTAAATTATTTTATAAGAGTTGAATTAGATAAATTTATTGTAATACGAGGGAAAAGATATCATTACGGCGATTTAATTTGAAATTGGCACGATAATCGCCTAAGTAGTAAGAAAACTAATAACATTATGCATCGAAACAAGAACTGGAACGAAGAATCTGTGACGGAAGAGATTCGGCTATGGCACGAATCAGCAAAGCCACTTTACTCCCATTACATGCGCCAAAACTATCAGGAACTCCTGGCGGCAGGCGTTCGTTACTTCGGCACATGGCGCGCCGCAGTTGAATCGGCCGGAATCCCTTATGATTCCGTCCGCAAGTATCGTGATTGGTCGAAGGAACGGATTGTTGATACAATTCAGCGTCTGCAAAAAGACGGTGTGGATCTTTCCTTCCGCTCCATGATGCTCAGCAAGTACGCTCCCATGGTTTATGCCGCAATTCGGCCTAATCATTTCAGTTCCTGGAAAAATGCCCTCTCCGCCGCCGGGCTCTCGCCCGACGAAATTTACCGTTACCGCTCTTGGGATGATGAGTCTATCCTCTCTGAAATCCGCCGCCTCAAGGAAGAAGGAGCCGATCTCAGTTCAAAGAAAATGGATGAGACATCCAATCCCCTCATCGCCACGGCTCGCCGCCGGTTTGGCAACTGGGGCACGGCAGTCGAAAGAGCGGGCATCGATTATAATGCCATCCGCCGCCGCCGCCGCTGGACACATGAGCTTATCCTGCAGGAAATCCGGCAGCTTCATGCCGCCGGAAGCGACCTGCGCAGTGGGGAAATCCGCCATCAAAACCCGGCTCTCTTTGCCGCCGCCTGCAAGGCCCGCTTTTTCGGAAGCTGGACCAAGGCGCTAGAAGTTGCCGGCGTGGTGGAACCAGCCCCGGCTCCGGCCTCCTGAACGGTCTAAAGCTTCAAAAAGGCATGACCCGACAGTGGGTTGTGCCTTTTTTGTTGGTAGAGACAAGTCGGATTTGGGCCGAATCGAGGCGCGAGCCACGAGGTCCTGCGGACGGCAAAAAAGCTTCGCCGTAAAAAGTCTCCCGTGTAGAGCACCTTCTTGCCCTAAGGCAAAAATTCTTTCGATGTGACCTGCGTCTACTTTTCGGATAGCCTTCAGGAAGAAATTTTGGGAATACCATCTCCGACGACCGTAGAACCAACGATGGCTGAACCACAAACCGTCCGGGGCTTTATCGTGGCGCGTCTGCCCTTTGGCAACACGAGCCTGATCGTCCGGTGTTTGAGCCGCGAGGCGGGACGGCTCACGCTCATGGCCAAAGGAGCGACGAGGCCCAAAAGTCCTTTCGCCGGGCAGCTTGACCTCTTTTATCTCGCGGATTTGCTTTACCAGCCGTCGCGTTCCGGAGATATGCACACGCTGCGCGAGATCAAGCTGATCGAGGCGCATCTCGGACTGCGGCGTTCCTACGCCAATCTGGTCGCGGCCCAATATTTTGCCGCCTTGATCGAGACCATTACAGAAACGGGAACGCCGGTGCCCGGAGAATTCGAGCTCTTCGGCAAGGCGCTGGTATACCTTTGCGAGAAGGAGGTCTCCTGGCGGGCGGTGGAGCGATTCGAGGACCGAATGCTGGCCCTGGCCGGAATCGCCCATGCCGAACACGATCTGCCCCGCGCGTTTCAGGCGCTTCATCACAAAGTGCCCACGCTCCGAGATGATCTGCGCGGGCTGCTGAAAACAAAATCGGCTTAAAGCAGGATGATGGCCAGATCGGTCTTGATCATGGTGACGCCGAGTTCGGTTTGCCGGGCTGGCATACCGCGCCTTTTTTTATCGCGCTAAGATACGCGCCTGCAAAAATCCATCGCCAATTCTTGTCTTGTCCCACTAATCCCACGGCGTAATTTCAATGTTCTATGGGCTCAATTACTTCTCCACCGTCTCCCACCAAAGAACCCAACCCGGCGCCGCAGCAGCGATCATCGGCAACGGCACCCGTGATCTTCGGCGCGGTATTCATCATATTTTCGGCGTTGATTTTCACCGCCACGATCCATCCCCCGCCACCGCCGCCTCCTCCACCAGCGCCAGCCGCGCCGGTAGCATCCAAACCATCACAACCGCAAGAACCCTCGATTCCGCTACCCTCCCTCCCCCTGACTTACCCGCCAACACAAACCACATCCGATTCGGATGTCTATTTCGGAGTGAAGGTGGACGACCCGTACCGCTGGCTGGAAGATGGAAAATCGCCGGAGGTGCAGGCGTGGCTCGGCGCGCAAAACAAACTGGCCCGGAGTTACCTCGACGCGCTGCCGGGGCGCGCGGCCCTGAAAAACCGGTTCGGACAGTTGCTGCGCATCGAAACAATCTCGGCGCCGGAACGCTCGGGGGACCGCCTCTTTTTCCTGCAAAAACGGGCGTCGGATGAGCGGGAGATTCTTTACTGGAGCCCCGTCACCAACGCGAAATCGGCGAATGTGCTGGTCGATCCCAATCAGTTTATCGGCAAGGACAATGCCACACTGGGAGAATGGGCGCCAAGTCTCGACGGGAAACTTCTCGTCTACACTTTGAAGCCCAATAACGCGGATGAGGCGACGCTTTATGTCAAGGATGTCGACTCGGGCCAGGACCGGCCCGGCGAAGTGATCACCGGCGCGAAATATGCGTCTCCATCGTGGATGCCTGACAATTCGGGCTTTGTCTACACGTACCTGCCCCCGGCGGACCCGGCCCATCCCGAGAATCGCCCGGGGCTGGCCACGGTGCGATTCCATAAGCTGGGAACCGATCCGAAGAAGGATCCGATTATCCATGACAAAACGGGCGATCCGACGATGTTCGTCGACGCCTACATTTCGCGCGACGGAAAGTGGATTTTTTATGAGCAGGGAAATTGGGTAAAAAACGATATTTATTATCATGCGCTGGATGGCCTGCCCACGGCAGATTTGGCAGACGAGTGGAGGCCGGTCGTGACCGGACAAGATTTTCTCTACTCGTTGGTGCCGTGGAAAAATCAGGCCTACATCCTGACCAATGAGAACGCACCGAATTACCGGATATTCAAGGTTAGCCTCACGAGGCCCAGACGAACCAACTGGCACGAGATCGTTCCCCAGTCGCCTTCCATGGTGTTGCAGGGAGCGGCGGTGGTGGGCGATCATCTGGTGCTCGAAGAACTGGAGAACGTGACCAGCCATCTGGAAATCCGCGACCTCGATGGCACGGCGACGCGGAGGGTCGTCTTGCCCGCGCTGGGAACGGTGACGGAGATCAGCGGCGAGCCGGAACACGATGAGCTCTACTATGGTTTTGAAAATTTCACCCAGCCGCCGGAGATTTTTCAGACCAGCGTGACGAACGCGGCACAAACCGTTTGGGCCAAAACCGAAGTGCCGGTCGATCCGGCCCCCTATGTCGTGGACCAGAGGTGGTTCTCGTCCAAGGATGGCACGCGAGTGCCTCTTTTCATCGTGCACCGCCGGGACATCGTGATGGATGGCAGCACACCGTTTCTCATTTATGGCTATGGCGGTTTCAGCGAAAGCATGACGCCGTTTTTCTCGGCCGGAATTTATGCGTGGCTGGAAGCGGGAGGCGGTTACGCTCTGGTGAACCTGCGCGGCGGCGGCGAATTCGGCGAGAAGTGGCACCAGAATGGAATGTTGCTGAAGAAACAAAACGTTTTCGATGACTGCATCGGAGCGGCGCAATACCTGATTGCCAATGCCTATACGAAACCAGACCGGCTGGCGTTGCGGGGCGGTTCCAATGGCGGACTCCTGGCGGCGGCGGTAACGGTTCAGCGACCCGATCTTTTCCGCGCAGTGGTTTGTGAAGTGCCTCTAACTGATATGATCCGCTTTCCGAAATTCGGCAGCGGTAAAACTTGGATCACCGAATATGGTTCGCCGGACGATCCCGTTCAGTTCAAAGCGCTTTATGCCTATTCGCCGTATCATCATGTGGTTAAGGGCACGCCTTACCCTTCCGTTCTGATTTGCACGGCGGAAAATGACGATCGGGTCGATCCGATGCATGCGCGGAAATTCGCCGCGGCATTGCAGGCGGCGACCAGCAGCAAGAACCCGATTTTGTTGCGCAAGGAGACCGACAGCGGCCATGGCGGCAGCGATCAAATCAAGAAGACAATTGAATACGGTACCGATATTTGGGGATTTTTGATCCACGAATTGGGAGCAAAAACACCGGAAAAAACTTATAAAAAGTAACGCAAGTCGTTAATAATAATAATCTTAAAATAATTCAGCTCAAATCTTTGACAGTCAGCCCCATGCCATTACAATAATCCCGCGAAGGCCACTGAAGGTTTCGCGGGCTAGATTGAAATGGATCGAGGTGAAATAAATTGAGCGAAGTACGATTGAAAAAAGGCGAGTCCGTTGACAAGGCACTACGCCGTCTCAAGAAAAAACTGGATCGTGAAGGCACGCTGCGCGAGGCGCGCACCCGTCGCAATTACGAAAAACCCAGTGAGAAGCGCCGCCGCAAGGCCAAGGAACCCAAATTGAATTATTGGGGGAGTTTCTCTCTCTAATCTTGTCAGCCCAAAAAATCCGGTTTGGGTGAGAGTCCAAACCGGATTTTTTATTTCAAGCAAAGCTCTGGTCAAGGACTAGCCCGGAAGAATTGGACAATGAGATAAATGCCAATGGCAGCCGTCACCAGCGCCGATAAGAACGGAGCTTTCTGGATGATGTCCTGGAAGACTTTGGAGCGGGCTCCAGCCGCGCGCACGCCCCAGGAAGCCACAAGAGCGACCGAAGTCAAAGTCAGACCAAGGCCAAGGCTGAACATGGCCACCAATCCCAAGCCGAGCCAGGGCCGGTGCAACTGAAAACAGGTAATCAAAATGACGATAGCCGCCGTGCAGGGGGCCAATCCGCTGCTCAGTCCAAACACGACCACTTGCGCGGAGGAAACTTGCCGGCCTGAAAAATTTTCCGCAATTTCCCGGAGGTGAGAACGCGCGTGGTCATCCCCCTCCAATCCCAGGGCCGTGGATAATTCAACCTCTGAAACGGAATGCGCGTGAGCATGGGTATGTCCATGCTCGTAGCCGTGCTCATGGTGATGCCGATGCGAATGGCCGGATTCATGGCTGTGAGAATGCTCATGGTGATGGCCGTCATCATCGTGCGAATGTTCGTGATGATCATGATGGTGGTGGCGATGGTTGTGCGCTCGGTTGAGCCTTCTTAGCATCCAATAGGCCAGCGCAAGGATCACGATACCGGAAATCAAGTTGAGGTAGGGCATGACATCTTCGGTTGACCAAATCGCGCCGCCATACGAAGCGGGCCACACAAGGATCCAGACAATCGCCGTATGCGATAGCGTCGCGCACAGCGCCAGGAGGACGGCCTGGGGATGAGTGCCGCGAGTTCCGATAATGAATGCCGCCATCATTCCCTTGGAATGCCCCGGCTCAAGGCCATGCAGGGCGCCCAAGAGGAGCGCGGCCAGCAAGAAAAGCCCGGGATGGGAACCAGCGCGTTCGGCAAGATCGATCGGATTCATCGGCGGTGCAAAAGGCGGTCGGCCATCTCACCTTTACTTTTAATACGGCTCAGACCAACGGCAAAGGAATTACATCACATCAGTGGCTTCGAACAACCGATGGATGGACTGCCAAAAACACGCCTTTCATACTCAGGTGGAGCGCTTTCTAAGCTTGCCGCAGCCGCTGCATGTGGCAGAATAAAATTTCCCGTCCAACTTTTTCGGCAATGCGAGCGCGTAGCGCAGTTTGGCAGCGCGCTTCCTTGGGGTGCGAAAATCCAAAATTTTCCCTTTCAATCCCTTCCGTTCCCTTCAAAGGTTTTCAGAGATAAACTATCCGATGGAAAAAACGGCCGCCACGTCTTTCGGTGCCTTTTGAATCCCTTTTGGAAAGATCGCTGCATGCAAAATCATCCACTATCCATGAGCCCAAAATTTTCACGATGATACCCCGGCGGGAATTGCTCCACCTTCAATCTCATTTCGGCAAGAAACCGCGACGGTTTTTTACTGCCATGCCGCGTCCCGCCTCAAACTATTAAATCTTGCTTATATTCGAATAGTCGAATATGGTGCGAAATGCCTCATTCCGATGCTCTGCGCCGTTTCAAAGCTGATATTTTTCAGGCTCTGGCCCACCCCACCCGAATTGCTATAGCCGAGGCGTTGCATCGCGGCGAACTCTCGGCGGGCGAGATTATCCAATTGCTTGAACTTGAGCAGGCCAACGCCTCTCAACACCTGGCGGTACTGCGCTCGAAGCAGATCGTGATGGCCCGGAAGAAAGGCAATCAGGTCTTCTATTCACTGCGGGACCGCGCTTTGGGGGAAGTCCTCGACAGCTTGCGCGGTTATTTTCAAAGACACCTCCGCGAAATTCAGGCCGATTTGAAGGAGGTAAGCAGGTTGGAGGCCCGCACGCGTTGACGGCCTTGCTCTTGGACATCCAATTCCGACCCAAGCTGCTTGCCTGCTGGAAGGATTACAGCAGGCGGAAATTTTTTTCCGATTTGGCGGCGGGCATCACGGTCGGAATTGTGGCGTTACCCCTAGCCATGGCTTTCGGGATAGCCTCGGGAGTCACTCCCCAGGCGGGCATTTTCACGGCGGTCATCGCGGGCTTTTTGATTTCAGCCTTGGGCGGTTCGCGGGTGCAGATTGGCGGTCCCACGGGGGCCTTCATCGTCATTGTCTACGGCATCATCGCCCATCAGGGCCTGGCGAATTTGCTCATCTGCACTGTCATGGCCGGGGTGATCCTGGTCATTATGGGTCTGGCGCGACTCGGCGCCGTGATCAAATTCATACCCTTGCCGGTCACGCTCGGCTTTACCAATGGAATCGCAGTGTTGATTTTCACCACGCAAATCAAGGATTTCTTCGGGCTTAAGCTTAATCCTGTTCCCTCTGACTTTGTAGCCAAGATGGAGGCCATTTCGAGCAGTTTCCCGACCATGAGCATCGTTACGCTAGGCGTGGCTCTATTTTCACTGTTACTCATCATTTTCTGGCCGGTGACTTGGGGCAAGATCGTGCCGGGCTCCATCGTCGCGGTCATACTTGGCACGCTGGCCGTGACTTTTTTCCGGTTGCCTGTTGAGACTATCGGGAGCCGATTCGGAGACATCCCCCAAGGACTGCCGCCGTTTCGGATTCCCGAGCTGACTTGGAGCCATGTCGGGGATTTGGTACGTCCGGCAACCACGATTGCGCTTTTGGCTGCCATCGAATCACTGCTCTCCGCGGTGGTGGCCGACGGCATGATCGACGACCGGCACGATTCCAACCAGGAACTGATGGCCCAGGGTATTGCAAATATCGCTTGCCCTTTTTTTGGCGGCATTCCGGCCACGGGAGCAATCGCGCGGACAGCGACGAATATTCGGAATGGAGCCGAATCACCGGTGGCGGGCATCATCCACGCGATCACCCTGCTCCTCATCCTTCTCGTGGCAGCTCCGCTGGCGAAGTATATTCCGCTGGCCACGCTGAGCGCCGTCCTGTTGATGGTGGCCTTTAACATGGGCGAGTGGCGGGAATTCAGGATGCTGGGCAAATATCCCAAAAGCGACGTTGCCGTTTTTCTAACCACCTTCGGATTGACGGTCGTCTTTGACCTGACTGTGGCGGTGGAAATCGGCATGGTGCTCGCTTCCTTTCTTTTCATTCGGCGCATTTCTGAAACCACGAAGGTCTCTCTTGTCGATGAGGCGACCGATTTGGAGGGCGACCACCATTCCCTGCGGGGAAAAGATGTTCCGCCGGGCGTGTTGGTTTTCAGTGTCTTCGGCGCGCTGATGTTTGGCGCAGCCGAAAAACTGGAAAACATCCTCCTGCACAGCCATCAGGAACCGAAGATGTTGATTCTCCGCATGCAGAAGGTTCTCGCGATGGATTCAACCGCGCTTAACACGCTGGAGCATCTGCGCCAGAAATTACAAAAGCGCGGCATCACTCTCATCTTGAGCGGTCCGCATACCCAGCCCTACGTGCTCATGGAGAACTCCGGTTTTCTCGATCAATTGGGACGTGAAAACATCGCAGGCAATATTGACGAGGCATTAATCAAGGCAACCGCGCTTCTGCATCATCATGCCAATGCAATTTGAATCCCTAAGGGGATGGGAGTATGTTGAACTAAAAGCGGCCGCGCAAAGAGACGAGGTGTCCGACGCGGAGGTGGCGTTGCTGGAAGAGATTTTCCAGAAGTATGGTGCAAAAAGCAGATGGGAGCTTGTCGATTTGACCCATCAACTTCCCGAATGGCAAGACCCCCAGGGCGGCGCCATTCCGATTACTTATTGGGATATCCTCAAGGCCGCCGGCAAAACAGATTTGGAAGCGGCCGCCATCGAAGGCGAAATCCGCGCCTTAAGCGCAGGGACTACTGGAAGAAAAAAGAGATCATCTCTTCATCGAGGCAGATGCTGAAGATCTTGGTGAATCAAAAGTCATAGGGATAAAAATTTCCTTGTCTATCGATCAAAATAAGAGTCATGAAGGAACATTTTACCTCTGAAAAAAAACCTTGCCAAGATCAAGCCTGTTTTCCACTCGATATTACTTTCCTTCCCGAATGGAAGTAGGTAAGAGTACTCGTTCCGACATAATTT
Source organism: Methylacidiphilales bacterium (assembly GCA_035508775.1). Taxonomy (GTDB): domain Bacteria; phylum Verrucomicrobiota; class Verrucomicrobiia; order Methylacidiphilales; family UBA1321; genus JABDGH01. The sequence goes on along the minus strand of DATJMI010000039.1, from coordinate 869 downwards.
GTGCCTTTTGAGCTCTCGCTGTATGCAAAACGCAAAGAGAATTTTGAAGCATCGAATTTTCCGGTTGTAAGCTCCTTGTAACCAACAATGCGGGCCGTAGCGCAGTTTGGTAGCGCGCTTCCTTGGGGTGGAAGAGGTCGCGAGTTCAAATCTCGCCGGTCCGACCCGTGATCACGGACAATGGAGGACGTACATAAATGGCGCTTCCAAGGGAGCCAAATTTACTGCAGAAACTTGAAGTAAATATATCTTTTCCCGGCCAATCACCCTTGCCTTATCCTCAGCCACCCTCTAGACAATGGTAACGGCTGCGTGGCCTTGCGCCCAAGAATCAGCCAGACAAATATTTCTGTAAGATGCCACTTTTTTAGTTCGATCACTCTCCAAATACTTTCGCAACATCTTTCCACCCTTAATTTTTCATGAATTTCTTTACCGGTCTTTTTTCCAACGATATCGGCATCGATCTCGGCACCGCCAATACGCTTGTCTATGTCCGCGACCGCGGCATCGTCTTGCGCGAGCCTTCCGTGGTCGCGATCAAATCGGGTTCCAAAAAAGTTCTCGCCGTCGGTGACGAAGCCAAGCGCATGCTGGGCCGGACCCCTGGAGACATCATCGCCGTCCGCCCCATGAAAGACGGCGTCATCGCCGATTTCGAAATCACCGAGGCGATGCTCAAATCGTTCATTCACAAAGTCAGCAATCAACGCCGCTTTCAACGCCGTCCCCGCATCGTGATCGCGGTGCCCACCGGCATCACGGAGGTGGAAAAACGGGCGGTCAAGGATTCCGCCATCAATGCCGGCGCGCGCGACGTTTATTTGATGGAAGAACCGATGGCCGCCGCCATCGGCGTCGGCCTTCCC
>DATJMI010000038.1:0-14182 GCA_035508775.1 Methylacidiphilales bacterium | reverse complement strand
TGGCGCCATCCCCGGTTCCACCGGCGGCAGCCGCCTCCAACGCGCCCGTGGCAACACCAGCGCCAGCCACCACTAATGCCGCGCCGGTAGTCGCGAACCCGCCATGGGCAGGGGGTGGGCGTCGCGGAGGCGGTCCGGGACCGCTTTATATTCTGGTCGTGGGGCGCTAATTTTTAAGATGACTTAATTCCCAGGCGCGATTTTCAGACAGAATTTATCTCAAAATTACTCGACATAACCGGGCCTTTCCGTCGTCAAAGTTTCTGGTCTCTTTTATTCGTAATCCTTATGGCAAAATTGATTAAGCCATTCCTGCTGGCTCTCTTTGTCTGCGCTTTAACCCCGGGCGCATTCGCTGATTCTGACCCTGGTCTCGATTCCGGTTCGAGTTCCGATTCGGTTGCCACTTTCGCGTCGGATCTCACTTCAGGATGGGCACCGGATCGCCTCGATTTCAAAATCCAGACGCCTTATGATGTGAAGCCGTCCGACCGCTACACCTTCCAGGATGGTGTCTACCATTTTTGGGTGATGAGCAACGACAAACCGTTTGCCCAGGGCAATACCACGCTGCCGCGCACCGAAATGCGTTTCCCTGATTACAGCAAAGGTCTGCACCAATTCGAAGCCGATATGATGGTTCCCGCCGGAACGAACGGCGTCACGATCATGCAAATTCACACAGGCAATGCCTATTCCCACACCAACGGGCCGGTTGCGTTTATGTTCCGGGTTCATGATAAGGGCAGCCTTTTCCACATGAATAGCCCGCCCCCCTTGATGGCGAATGTTTATGGCAAATGGTTTCATTTGAATGTCATTAATGACATGACCAAGCGCAGAGTTATCGTTTATATCAACGATAAGCAAGTGGGTGATTATAAGGATCCCGGAGCGCCCAGCAATTACTTCAAATGCGGCGTTTATTCGTGCAAAGATGCCAGCGCTAAAATGGAAGTTTATATAAAAAATATCAAGATTTGGCACAAAGACTAAACACTTGCCGATACTTGATGAGAAAAGGGAAAAATAAATGTGTAAATGGACGCGATTGCTCTTTTTAGCCTTGGTTGCTCCTCATTTAACCCTGGCCGCTTGGGCCGATCCAGAATCGAGCCTTGATTCCAATGAAAGTTCCGACTTAAGTTCCGATTCCGCATCTGATCTCACCTCGGGATGGACCGCCGATGACTTGAGATTCAAAATCCAGGCGCCTTATGATGTGAAATCGTCCGACCGCTACACCTTCCAGGACGGAGCCTACCATTTTTGGGTGATGAGTACCGATCAGCCTTTTTCCAAGGGCAATAAGACTTTGCCTCGCACGGAAATGCGCTTTCCCGATTACACCAGCGGCCAGCATCAATATGAAGCCGATATGATGGTGCCCCCCGGTACCGATAATGTGACCATCATGCAAATCCATACCGGCGATGCCGATGAACACCGCTATGGCCCGGTCGCCTTCATGTTGCAAGTTCATCATGGCGGGAATCTTTATCAGGGAAACCGGCCTCCAGAACTTATGTCCAATATTTATAACAAATGGTTTCATCTGAACGTTATCAATGACATGACCGCGCGCAAAGTGCTTGTATACATCGACGGCAAACTCGTAGGTACTTATAAAGATCCCGGAGCACCCAGCAATTATTTCAAATGTGGCGTCTATACCTGCCGGGGAGGAAGCGCCAAAATGGAAGTCTACATAAAAAATATCAAGATTTGGCACAAAGACTAAAAATCCGCCGGTTCGCCGTGGCGTGCTCAAGGGATGCTTGCGCCTTACCCCGTCTCAAAGCATCATGGTTGGCGTTATGTCCCATCCTACCGACCTGACGATCCCGCCCCCCAATTCGCGCCTTGAATCCGACAGTATGGGGAAAATCCCCGTGCCCAACGACCGCTACTACGGCGCGCAGACCGCCCGTTCCCTCATCCATTTCAATATTGGGCGTGACCTCATGCCCATCGAAGTTATCCACGCTTTTGGCATTCTCAAAAAGGCGTGTGCGCTCGTCAACCAGGACCTCGGCAAGCTCAAGCCCGAGCTGGCCGATTTGATCGTGCGGGCGGCCGACGAAGCGATCGCCGGCCGGCTCGACAGCCATTTTCCGCTGCGTGTCTGGCAAACCGGCAGCGGCACGCAGAGCAACATGAATGTGAACGAGGTGATCTCCAATCGCGCGATTGAAATGGCGGGCGGGGAACCCGGCTCAAAAAAGCCGGTTCATCCCAACGATCACGTGAACATGTCGCAGTCATCCAATGACACGTTTCCCGGGGCCATGTCCATCGCCGCCGTGCTCGAAACCGACCGTACCCTGCTTCCGGCGGTGAGAAAACTGCGCGATGCCCTGGATGCGAAGGCGAAGGAATTTGCGGGAATCGTCAAAATTGGACGCACCCATCTCATGGATGCCACGCCCCTTACCCTCGGCCAGGAATTTTCCGGCTACGTCGCTCTTCTGGACGCCGATATCAAACGGATCGAAATAGTCCTGCCCGATATCGCCGAGCTCGCCCTTGGCGGCAGCGCCGTCGGCACCGGTCTCAACACCCACCCTGAATTCGCCGCGCGTGTGGCGGAGAAAATCGCCGAACTGACCGGTTATCCCTTTGTTTCTGCGCCCAATAAATTCGCTGCTCTTTCGGCGCACGATCCGCTCGTCATGGCCAGTGGAGCGTTGAAAACACTGGCGGTTTCCCTGATGAAGATCGCCAACGATCTGCGCTGGCTCGGCAGCGGTCCCCGCTGCGGTTTGGGTGAATTGACGTTGCCGGAGAACGAACCCGGCTCATCGATTATGCCGGGCAAGGTCAACCCGACCCAGTGCGAAGCGATGACCATGGTCACGGTCCAGGTCTTCGGCAATGACGCCGCCATCGGCTTTGCCGGTTCGCAAGGCAACTTCGAACTCAATGTTTTCAAACCTGTCATCATTTACAATTACCTTCACTCGGTCCGGTTGCTGGCCGACGCATGCCGCTCGTTCGTCGATCACTGCGTCATTGGCATCGAGCCCAACCGCGAACGCATCGACTATTTTCTTAACGACTCGCTCATGCTTGTCACCGCGCTCAATCAAAAGATCGGCTACGACAAGGCGGCCGAGATCGCCAAGACCGCCCATAAGGAACATGCCACGTTGCGCGCCACGGCCATTAAGCTTGGGTATCTCACCGGCGAGGAATTTGACGCCGCCGTCCGCCCCGCCGAGATGACCCATCCCTGAACGCTGGTTCAGGCCAGCGCCGTCCCTCATTTTGAATATTCCCGAACAACAAGCGAGTGTTCCGGCTTGGCCATCGCAAAGACGATCCTTGCTCATCGCCGTCTTCTTGATCATGACGGCCCTGATTTTTGCGCGGCTCGGTCATTATGCCCTATGGGACGACGAAGCGATGACGGCCTTGGGCGCCAAGGCTATTATGCGAACAGGCGATACCTCGATCCTACTGGATCACGGCAATATCGTCGCCTACCGTAACGGCCTTCATATCCGCAACTTAGCCGATCGCTTGACGCCACCGTTGGCGAGTTATATCACAGCGGCCTCCTTTTCGCTTTTCGGTATCGATGCGTGGACGGCGCGCCTCCCCTTCGCGCTTCTCGGCGTCGCGACCGTCGCGTTGATTCTCTTTTGGGCGCGCGAGGAAAACCGGCCGGCCTTGCTGGTGCTGGCCTGCGGATTGGTCTGTAATGTCTCACTCATTCTTTTCTTCCGGCAATGCCGTTACTATGCCGCCGCCATCTTTCTTTCCACCGCCGTCGTATTTATTTACTGGCGATGGAAACCCTCTCCGCTTCGCCTGCTTCTTATGGCCGGGTTGTCGGCCCTTCTGTTCGCCGCAAACTATATGAATTATGTGGCCTTGTATGTTTGCCTGGCCGCGGATTATGTCATTTGGCACCGTCACGAAAAACGGTTGAGTTTCGCCGGGTGGCTGCTCTTGTTGGGACCACAGGCGATTTTTCTCGGCGCGATTTCGTGGATTTGGAATCCATTGCTCACTTCCATGGCGGAATATGAAGGCATGAATACCCTGGGTGACCGGGTTATCCGTTACTGGTGGTATTGGCGCGATATGGGAAAATCGGAATTTTTCGCGCTTCCAATCATGTTGCTTGCACTTGGGGTAGGATTGGCGCAACGCCGGATCTGGCTGGTGCGCGGTTTTGTGGCGATGATGATCTACGTTGCCGCCGTCACCCTGACCGCTCCCCAGGTTGTCCGTCATTCCTTGGAGGGGGAAGTCCGCTATCTGGTGCCGGTTCTTCCCTTGGCTCTGGCTCTCCAAACGGGAACGCTTTGCGCGTTGTTGGAAAATCGCAAGGCGCTTTTGCTCGTCGCCGCTTTACTTATTTTCGGAACCAACCTTCTCAATGGCGGGCCGTTTTTGGCTTGGGGGTTGCGCTCGAGCATTTTGAGTTATCTGGGCGAACTCAGCCTGCCGCAGACGGAGCCTTACACCCCAACAGCACGCTGGATCAACGATAATGTCCCGGAGGGAAAATCGATCTGGGTTGAACCCTATTACGCCGTCTATCCACTCATGTTTTCCGCGCCCCGGGCTATTTATGCCTGGCAATTAAGCTGGCCGCCGCAGCCCGGCCTGGAGAAATTACCGCGCATCCATTTCCTCGGCCAGGAGCCGTCCGATTACATCATCGCCTTCGGGCCTTCTGCGCAGGAGGTGGCCCAATTCCTGCAAAATTGGCCCCACTCCGGCATTTATCAAAAAATCAAGACTATCGACGTCTACTGGCAGGACAAATACCGGCCCGAACTTTACTGGCGCAGTTTTGAGTCAAAAACCGATTTCAATTTCGATACCGAAGCGATTTATATTTTTCAACACGTTCCGGCTCCGGCCTCCCCTGCCATATCCCCGGCGCCAGCGAACGCGAAATAGCTTGGTGGAGGTTAGGGGATTCGAACCCCTGACCTTCTCATTGCGAACGAGACGCTCTACCAACTGAGCTAAACCCCCAAAGTTTCTTCGCTAGAAGCTGCTGAACCTATCTTACACCGTCTTGAAAAACGATGGCAAGACCTTCGTCTATTAATCGCAAACGCGCGATGGTTCTTTGCCCATCGCGCGTCGCGAAGATGCCAATTTTATCTTCAGATATGCGCAGATTTTTCCTCGGTGAGCAAATATTGGCGCAAAAGGAGATTTGTGCCACTGCTGGATTGCAAGAATTGCCAACTGGAATGAAGGCCTGTGTCCGGACGGGACCAAAGTTCCCTGTGAAGCCAAAAAACAGTTTCGGCATCCCCCAGCAACCGGAGGATATCCTTTCGCTCCAAGGACGCAGCGCCGTGCCGGATGAGCCGCTCACGGAGATGCGCCAGAGAAGAGGCCGGTTTCGCGGTGCGGCGCAGCGATGATCTTTGCCGGACCATGGAGAGATGTACCGCCTGCACATAAGGGGAGAGCAGGGCCTGCGGCCACAACGGCGCCCCAGGCCGGGCCTCATCTTCGCCGTCACCGGCCAGACCATCCAACTCGGCCGGGAGCTGTGATTCTTCGGGGATGACGAAAAAGCCGCAAGCCCGGAGAGTTTGACCCAAGCCGCGCCAACTGGTGATCCAGGCGGTCAGCGGCGCGAGTATCCAGGCGACAAAAATCGGAGTCAACCAGAAGGAATTGAACCCGAGATAAGACCAGGCCAGAATCTGGCCGGTCATGCCAAGGCCGCTTTGCCATCCATAGAGTTTTAAACAATGGGAAAGGGTGAGATCCAGATCGGTCCGGTTTTGCGTCGTCCATTTTATTTGCCAGCCGAACAAGGCTTGAAAGACAAAGCAGGTGTGAAAGAGCATCAGCACCGGGGCGATCAGGATGGAGGCGGCTGTCTCCGCCAGGGAGCTAACGAAAAGACGCAGGCAGTCGCCGGGCCGTTTTGTCTGGGGCAGGGAAGAGATGATCCCGAGCAGCCGGGGAAGAAACAGGAGCGCCACGGTGATGATGAAAAGGAACGGCGCTTCGGAAGATTGGGCCACGCCGAGATCTTCCGGTCCGGCGGAAAAGGCGAGAAATCTGGCCCGGTCGTAGGCGCCGATGGAACCGGCGATGAGAAACGTCAGCCAAATGGGAGAGCAAAGATAGGCCATGAGGCCGATCCAGATTTGCAGCCGATTTCCCATTTCGATGCCGCGGGCGAAAAGAAACCAGAAATGCTGCAGATTGCCGGCGCACCAGCGGCGGTCCCGTTTGAGCATATCGCTCATGTTGGGCGGCCCTTCCTCGTAGGTTCCCCGTTCGTCGTAAGCGACCCAGACTTCATAGCCGGCCTTCTGCATCAGGGCGGCCTCGACCGTGTCGTGGCTGAGAACATGGCGGCGGCGCGGATCTGGCACCGGCAGCATCGGCAGGTCGCAATGCTCGATGAACGGCGCGATGCGGATGACGGCGTTGTGCCCCCAGTAAGAACCGGAAGACATCTGCACGAAGCTGCATCCCTGGGAAAAAATCTTCCCGTAAATGGAATTGGAAAATTGCAATATTCGCCGGAAAAAAGATTGTCCCAGGACCATCGAGGGCTGGGTCTGCAAAATGCCCACCTCGGGGTTGGCTTCCATGGCCCGGACGAGACGAACCATGGTTGGGCCGCTCATCACGCTGTCGGCATCGAGAATAACCATATAGCGGTAGCGTTTGCCCCAACGCCGGCAAAAATCGGCCACGTTGCCGCTCTTGCCGTTAATGGCATGGCGGCGTTTGCGATAAAAAATTTTGCCGAAAGCATTCAACTTCTGGCAGAGATGAAGCCAAGCGCACTCTTCTTCAATCCAGTGATCGGGATCGTTGGAATCGCTGCAAAGATAAAAATCGAAATGCCCGAGTTGCCCGGTTTTTTTGAGACTATGCCACATGTTCTCGATGCCACGGCCAACCCGTTCCACTTCTTCGTTAAAGACTGGTATAACGATGGCGGTGGCCGCCAGCAAAACGACATCTTCTTTCCCGCGCCAGGGCTGACGCAAGAGATGGAACGGATCCCCGCCCCTGAGCCAGTCGTAAAAGCCGAATAGAGCCAGAAGAAAACCGAGGGCAATCTGGCCGAAGAGAAGCGGGAAAAGGGCCAGGACAATGTAATCGGGCCAGAAAATGGGTTGTCCCGAGTAGCTGTGCAGGAGCAGCGCGAAACCGGTGGCCGTCAGCAGAATCGAGCCCCCCATGAAAAGGGTGCGCCGCATCGCCACGGTGATGTCTGGAGGAGAGACGCTCATAATGTGCCGGAGAGCCACCAATAAAAGACGAAATAGACGCAACTCCAGAACAGCAGGGCCACGGTGATTTCCCGGGCGTTCCAGCAATGCCAGGTCCTTTGGGCCAAATCGAGCATCGGACCGTAATCGATGTGGCGGGGCGTCATACTCGAAATTTTCAGATCGGGTCCGGTAATCAGCAGCGTTTCGCGCATCGATTCTTTGAGATTCGCGGGAAGCGGGGAGACTAGAAAAGTTTCGGGCGCCGTGCGGAAGGCTTGGCTGAGGAGCACCGCGACATAGCCGGAGGCAAAAAGCCGGGAAGGCGGTTGATCTTCCAGATTGAGATTGGAGACTAGCCATTCGGCCACGAGTTTTTGCGCCTGGGCCACGGCCAAAGAGACGGGAGGAACGGACGGATCCCGCCGATGTTGTTCCCGCGCCTGATCGAGAAGCTGGAGGGTCAATCGCGAAACCTGGGCGTGATCGCCGGGAACGAAGGCGTTCAGAAAATCGCGCACACGGTCATGGGCTTGATTCCATGCCGCTGGATCATGCCCGGTTGTTTGCACAAGAAAGGAGTTCATTGGTACCAGGTGTAGTTCCATTCTTCGCTCAACGGTTGGGCATTGGCATTGTTTTGAGGCTGCGCCGGTTGTATGAGGCGGCAGCGCAGTTCCGTGGGCGTGTTGTGTTTGTACGGAATGATGGTGAAGGTAGCTCGCCAGGCATTGTTGTAGCCGATTTTTTGGATGCTCGAGTCTCTCAATCGTGTCTCGGGAGGATCGAAGTGAAGAAAGAGAGAAGGTGGTTTGTCGGCGGGGATTCCCTCGATGCCGTTGCCGGCAAAATCGACCAGAAATTGAACCGGCGCGATGGCGCCGGCTGCGGGAGGGGGATCCGCGGCCGGTGGCAAGGCGGGTTGTTGCATGGCACTGAGCGGAGGCGTTCCAGCGGGAGGCGCGGGCGGCGGCGCTGGATTGATGATGTGCGTCTCCTTGCTGTAGGCGAGAGGAGGACGCGAGGCGTCATTCATATAGAAATCGATCGTGTAATCGATATCCATGCGAGTGCCCGGCTGGGGCATTTGATCGGGATGCCAAAAAAGGACCACATTGTCGGTGTTCGGATCGTTACTGGGACGGTGGGCGACGATCACCGCGCCTTTGCCCCAACTGCCGTGCGGAGTTACCCAGGCGCTGGGACGCACGTTATATTTAAGAGCCGGATCCTGGTAATGGTCAAAATCGCGGTCCCTTTGTAAAAGCCCAAAGCCCTTGGGATTTTCATCGGTGATTTTGTAAATTTGAAAAAAAGACGCTTGTTCCAGCGGTCTCCACAGCCAATCTCCCTTGCCCGTGTTGACCAAAACACCATCGGAATCGTGAATTTCGGGATGGAAATTGCCAAAGTGGTTGGACGCGTTTTCGCCGTACAAATACATGCTGGAAAAAGGGGCGATGCCAAGCCAATCGACCTTTTTCCGGAAGAAAAGGACGGCGTGAATTTCGACCGACGTTACGCTGCCGGGACGCAGCTTGAATTCATATGCGCCGGTGACGCTGGCGCTGTCGAGCAGCGCATCCAGAACCAGTTCGGTCGCATTGGGGCCCGGTTCATGCAGCCACCATTCTTTGAATTCGGGAAATTCTTCCGGCTGGCCTTCCACGCCGGTATTGATGGCCAGGCCGCGCGCGGAAAGACCATAGACCTGATCCTTGGCTATCACGCGAAAATAACTGGCCCCCAGGGCGGAGAAAAAACCGTCCAAGGAATCGGGTTTATTGATGGGATAACGAACATAAAATCCGGCGTAACCCAGGTGCGGCGGCAAGGAGATATGAGCCGGCGCCTGATAGTTGAAAAAGGCCGGAGAAAAGACCAAGGCACGCGCTCCACGGTCATCCACCAGGTTGATTTTGGGCGAGGTCGGGCACTCATTGCTGACGTGATAAAAATCGACTTGGAAGGGAAGCCCGTTTTTGCGCCAGAGCCGGTATTTGTCGTTCCAGAAAATGCCCAACTCCTGCGCGGGCGTCAGCTTTTTAAGCTCGGGAGTGAGCAGATTGGGGAGAGGAACATAGGGGCTCTGGGCCAACTGCTGAGCCGTAGCCTGGACCTGGGCGAAGGTGAACCGCTGCCTCTCGGTGGGACGAAGCGTGATCACCAGAAGCAAGGCGGTGAGGAGAGCAAGCGTTAAGTGGAGTCGCATGGCGGGCGGGAGCTTTGGATGAGAAGCGGAGTGGCGGAAATGATTTCTATCCGGAAGGGAAAGGTTTGATCATGGCGTAACCTCAAATTGCGAGCCCAGCGTGGCGCCGGAGCTGCCCCCCACCCAAACTTGGTAGTCGGTCGGTTCGATGACCCGCTTCATATCGAGGTCGTAGTAGGAGAGTTCGCTATAATCGAGAGTGAATTCGATCTGTTTCGACTCGCCGGGTTTGAGTGAGACTCGTTGAAAACCCTTCAGTTCGCGCACCGGTTCTTCCACGCTCCCGCCGATGTTGCGGAGATAGAGTTGAACAATTTCCACTCCTGCTACCGGTCCCGTATTTTTCACTGTGAAGCTGACATGCACCGCCGGCGCCGGAGTAAAAAGCGCCTCTTTGACCGGTTGAAGCGTCGCCAACGAAATCGTGGATGGTTTAAGGGTCAAATTCGAATAGGTAAATTGGGTGTAGGAAAGACCAAAACCAAAGGGGAAAAGCGCGGCATTGGTTTCATCGATATAGCGGGAAAAATATTTGTCGGCCGACCCGATGGGTGGGTGCGTCAGATCGACCAGATCGGCGGGGCGCCCGGTGGGCAGTTGATTGTAGAAGAGCGGTTCCTGGCCGACTGCCCGCGGAAAACTGGCCGGCAATTTTCCACTCGGATTGACATTGCCGAAAAGAACATCCGCCACGGCCGGTCCCGCTTCGATGCCCGGATACCATGCTTCCAAAATCGCGGGAACGTGAAGGGCCGCCCATTTAATCGCGAGAGGGCGGCCGTCGAACAAAACGAGCACGGTCGGTTTTCCCAAGGCGGTGATGGTTTCCAGGAGTTGTTCCTGATTTCCCGGCAGATCGAGCCTGGTGCGGGAGGACGATTCTCCGGTCATTGCCGCCGCCGATTCACCAAGGGCAATAATAACGACGGTGGCTTGCTGGGCCGCGGCCACAGCTTCGGCAAAACCGGCGTCGGAATCGCTCAGGATCGAGGTTCCCTCGGCGTAAAGCACTTTGGTTTTGCCGTCTTTGCAGCGGTCTTGAAGAGCGGCGCGCAACGTGACGACGTCGCCTGGCCGTCCCGCCGCCGGCCAGGAACCGAGCATGTCGATGGCCGAGTCGGCCAGGGGGCCGATCACGGCAATGCACGGCAAATTTTGGGCCAGGGGCAGCACGGGCGCCGTATCGGGAACGGCCACGCTATTTTTCAGGAGAACCAAAGTCTCTTCCGCCGCCTTGCGGGCCAAGGCGCGCTTTTCCGGTGTGATCGCCGGCGTGTTCGTGCCGGTATTTTCGGGGACATAGGGATGATCGAAAAGTCCCAGCGCGAATTTGACCCGGAGAACGCGGCGGACCGCTTCGTCGAGTCTGGCCCGGGGAACGATCCCCGCATTGACCAGTTCGCCCAGATGGGTGCGGAAAAGATCGCTTTCCATGTCCATATCGACTCCCGCCAGAAATGCCTTGCGGGTGGCGACATCCTCGTTGCTGGCGACGCCATGGTTGATCAATTCCCGGACCGCCCCGTAGTCGCTGACGACCATGCCGTCGAATTTCCATTCCTGGCGCAAGATTTCGGTTAAAGTGAATGGATCGGCCGTAGCCGGCACCCCGTTGAGAGGATTGAAGGCGCTCATCACCGTCGCCGCGCCAGCCGTAATACCCGCGTGGTAGGGAGGAAGGTAAACTTGCCGCAGAGTCAATTCCGACATGTCGACGGTGTTGTATTCGCGCCCGGCGTTGGCCGCGCCATAAGCGGCGAAATGTTTAACGCAGGCCGCCACGGAATCAGGGCGGCTCAGATCATCTCCCTGGTATCCCCGGACATAAGCTTGTGCCAGCACGGAACCGAGAAAGGGATCTTCCCCAGCGCCCTCCGTGATCCGTCCCCAGCGCGCATCGCGTGCGATGTCCACCATGGGCGAAAAGACCCAGCGGATGCCATCAGCCGATGCCTCGCTCGCCGCGACGCGCGCCACCTGCTGAATAAGATCGGGATCGAAGCTCGAAGCCAGCGCCAGCGGCACGGGAAAAACCGTGTGCTCGCCGTGAATGACGTCATAGCCGAAAAGGAGGGGGATGTGGAGCGGACTGCTCTCCACGGCGATGTGTTGGTAGTAGTTCGTTGCTTGAGCGCCGACGACATTGAAGAGAGAACCAATCTGACCCCGCCTGATCATCGCGTCGAAGTCGAGCCAGTTGCCTTCGGGGCCGGTCAGAACGCCGCCGGTGTATTGGGTAAGCTGCCCAACCTTGTCCTCCAGCGTCATCGAGGCCAGCAATTTATCCACCCGCGCGTTGAGGGCCTTGTCCGCCAGTTGCGCATTGGAAGGCTTTTCCGCCATGGGAAGAAATAAATCTTGATCCAGGGTCGTGGGAGCCATGGGACGCCGGGGGGAAGACATCAGGAACCAGACAACGGCAAGAATGAGCAAAAGTGTAATCAGTGCTGTGACCCAATGTGGCAGGTGAAACGAAATGTGGATGCCATGCCGGAATTTTGACATACCAAAAAATGTAATGACGCCCCAACGGCCGTTTTAAGGATTCCATGTATAAGTCCACACCTCGCTGAAGGGACTGCCGTCAGCCCGCTGCAGCTGACAACGCAGCTCCGACAACTTGTCCTGGTCTGGAACAACAAAACTGACCCGTAAGGAATGCTCGTGCGGATTGCGAATGACTTGAATGTCGGTGATCGGCGCGCCCGAGGTGCTGGAAACGATGGCGCGGGGCAGGTCATTATCGCTCAAGTCTTCGACGCCGGGTCCGGTGAAGTCGAGAATGACCCGGGGATCGGGAAACAACCGGGTGGCATGATTGATACGTGTGGCGGCAACTCGCGCCAGCGGCGGCCATCGCGGATCGTCCATAAACCAGTAGAGGCGATAACTGACATTCAGCGTGTCCCCGGGCGCCGGAGCCTTTTCCGGCTGCCAATAAAGACCGATATTGTCGATGGTCTCATCCGGGATGGGAAGCTGAACGAGATTGACGGAGCCTTTGCCCCAGGAGCCAATAGGTTCTACCCAGCAACTAGGACGGAGTTGATAATTGACTTCGAGATCCTGGTAGTGGTCAAAATTACGATCCCGCTGGAGAAGGCCGAATCCCTTGGGATTTTCATCCTTGAAGCTGTTAAAGTGGATATCGGAATAATTTTGCAGCGGCCTCCAGAGCCATTCGCCCTTCCCGTTGGCGATGAGGGCGCCGTCGGAATCGTGCACTTCGGGCCGGAAATCGCCGAAGTGATTGGAAGTGTTTTCTCCAAACCAAAACATGCTGGTGAGGGGCGCAATGCCCAAATGGGCAATCGATTTGCGGAAGTAAAGCGTGGCGGTGACATCAGCTTGAGTTTCGGTGCCCGGTCTCAGTTTAAATTGATAAGCGCCGGTGACGCTCGGGCTGTCGAGCAAAGCATAAAAGATGAACTCGACCGCGTTGGGAGTCGGCTGTTGGAGCCAAAACGTTGTGAACCGCGGGAATTCTTCGGTTACTCCATAGATGCCGCTATTTATCGCCAAACCACGGCAGGAAAGTCCGTAAACCTGACTCTGCGCCAAAGAACGGAAATAGCTCGGACCCGTAAAAACGATGATCTCGTCGAGATAATTGGGATTGTTAATTGCATAGTGAATGCGAAAAGCGCCGAAACCAACATCCGAAGATAGAGGCGCCGCGAGTTTCGTGCGGCCAAAATTGAAATCATCGGATGAATAAGGAAACGGCTTCACTCCCTCCGGACTGATCGTAAAAATATTAAGCTTGGAACGAAGATAACCGCTGCGTTGGGAAAACTTTGCTTGGAAGGGAAGGTTCTGAGCTTTCCAAAGGGTAAGATCCTCTTTCCAGCGGATGTCCCGCATTGCATCGTAGTTAAGATCATCTATTTCCTTCGGAAGGGGGGGATCGGTATCCTTATAGGGACTTTGAGACAGCTTTTGGGCGATTTCTTGCACATCCTTCAGGCCAAAGGTGACATCGGCCCAAGATGGCGAAGCGATAGACTCCGCCAGGAGAAGAGCAAACAGCCCCACGCTCATCTTTATGAAGGAAGTCATAAAAAAGCAAAGAATCGGAATCAGACTTTTCCTCCGCTCTCTTTGCTCTTTTTATGCCAGACGGAGTTTAAAAAGCGGCAAGAGGTGGCAACCCCTTATAATAAGGAGGTTGTGAAATGAGCATTCTATGAATTAATCTTCGATCTTTTGACTCTAGATGGCATTGTATCTGGTTGCTTATTAGATATATAGATATTGATTTCGGATTCATCTCCCAGACTAGCGAAATGCAAATGCCCCATCGCGGTCTATTGCAGTTTGCGAGTGTGATATTCACCGCCCATACTGAAAAAGTATTCGGGAAAGCCGGGCTTTTTGTTCCTTTTTCAGGAATTCTTTTGCTGACGAAGCAGCATTTCAATATCGCCGATCATCTTTTCCTGTTCGGCTTTCAAAGAAGTCTTTTTGAAATAGGCATGGGCGCCCAAGGCCAGGCCCCTGGCAATGTCTTCAGCGAGCCACGATCCCGACACAATGGCAACGGTCAAATTTTTTATATTGTTGGTTCGGATCCATTGCAGGACATCAAAGCCATTTTTGCGCGGCATCTTTAAATCCAAAAGAATGATATCGGGAAAGAGATATCCGTTCGGATGGCCGGAAGCGTCTTTTCCACTGAGATAGTTGATGGCTTCCTGACCATCACACGATTCGCCAACCACGGCGAATATCGAACTTTTTTCCAGGACCA
>DATJMI010000037.1:0-34002 GCA_035508775.1 Methylacidiphilales bacterium | reverse complement strand
TCTCAATAGCGGCCTGGTCTTGGACGATCCGGGATCGAGCACTTCACAGAATACGGAATTTGATCAGTGGTCGGCCAGCGGCGGTTCCGGCCAGAAATTTACTTTGATCCAGCAGTAGTCTATTTTGTCTCCGCGCGGCCGGCGTCTCCCCTGGGGGTGGAGACGCCGGCTCTTTTCGCCGGGTACCTGTTCATGACAAAGCCGTTTTTGAAATCTTGCCTGATTATGGCCTTCGCCCTTTGGAGCGAAACGATGGGAAATCAAGCGATAGGAAGCGGCAAACCGGACATGCCGTTGGCGGATGCCAAAGCCTTCGCCGCTCCCACAGACCTGACGGCTACATTGGCCGATCCCATTAATATCGATTTGAAATGGAAGAATCACGCCACCGATGCCGCCGGGTATTTTGTCGAATACAGTCCCAATCTCAACGGAGAGTTTGACATCATCGCGGCCTTGCCGCCGGATGCGACCAGTTACCGGCATCCCAATTTAATGCCGCAGACGCGGTTCCTCTACCGGGTGCTTCCGTTCTTTGGCAAGGCGTCGAATGTCGCGGAAATCACAACCGGAAAACAAGGGCCTCAGCAGAACCCAAGTCCAGACTTGGCCAAGACGGTGCCACCATCGCCGAGCCATGAGGTCAAAAAATCGGTCAAATCCACCTTGACCGCCGCCGAAGCGGCTCCCACGGATTTAAAAGCCACGCTCATTCCGCCAGCCGGAGTCAAGTTGGAGTGGAAAGATCATGCCAAGGACGAAGATGGCTATCTGCTCGAGATTAAAAGCGGCAAGAATTCAGATTTTGAAGTGTCCGCTTTTCTCAATCCAGGGACCACTTCCTTGATTAGTTACGATTTTCCGTTCGAAACAACATTCTATTTTCGGGTGAGACCTTTCTTTTATGGAAAACCCTCCAATCTGGCGGAAAAAACCACGGGGCTTTCTCCCTGATTTCTATCAAAAACGGCAAAAAAGAACCCTTTTACGGTTGGCCCGCTCTTTGCCGGGCAAAGGCCTGGGCCTCGGCTAAATTATTTTGCGCGCTGCTATTGTGGAGATGAAGCCGTAAAGCTTCCTGAAACTCGGCCATGGCCGCATCGACTTGCGCTTTTCGCAAAAGAGCGCGACCGAGGTTATTGTCAGCGGTGGCATTGTCGGGGTTGATGGCCAAAGCTTTTTGATACTGGTCGATCGCCTCGTCCACCTCTCCTTTTTGGAAGAAGAGATTGCCGAGATCGTCGTGAGCTGCGGCATCATTGACATCGATAACCAAGGCTTGTTGGGACTGCGCAAGAGCTTCGTCCCTCCTTTTTGTGAAAAAGCATTGCCATTCGGGGTTCACTGCCGAGAATGAAGCTTTTCGTTTTGTCTTAGAAGCGAGATTTTACTCGCAGCCCGCAGGCATTGCGCCCAACGGATCGTTACGAGTTGCCCTGAGTCAAAATACTGATACAAGCGGTTGGGGGGGAATCTATCACGCATCGTATGAATAATCCGTCCCATCACGGTCGTGCCGGGCCGGCGATTTGGCTGGGGACGCTTTCGTCATTACTGCTCGCCGGCTGTTCCCGAAATCCGAGTCTGGAGATCTCGGGATCATTTTTCCCCGCCTGGATGCTCTCGATCTTCATTGGCCTGATTGCCACGCTAGTCGCCAAACGCATCTTTCTCGCCACGCGTATCGATCCGCATCTGACGCCCCAGCTGCTGGTTTACGGCGCCTTGATGATCAGCTTCACACTCTTAACCTGGTTGCTTCTCTATTGGTGAAATCCATGGAGTCCTCTTCTTCATCGCCGCCCAAGCAACCAACTTTCGCTGACCGCTCGAAACTCGGCCGGGCAATCAAGTGGATCATTTTCTTCTCCGCCCTTATCCTTGTCGTGATCGTTTATAACGATTACGAGAATTATCCTCGCACGGACGATGCCTCGGTCACCGCCAATGTCGTGGGCATTGCTCCCCGGGTGAGCGGGCCGATCAGCCGCATTGCCGTGACCGACAATCAATTCGTCAGAGCGGGCGATGTTCTGTTTGAGATCGATCCTGTCCCTTACCAGGATGCGGTGGATACGGCGGTGGCGCAAAAATTGCAAACGGCGGCCCTGCTCAATCGTCTTACCGCCCTGGTTGGCGTCAAGGCAGCCACCAAAGAGCAGGTGGATGAAGCTACCGCCTCGGAGAAGGGGGCCCAGGCCGCTCTGACCACGGCTCAGTATAATTTGGACGGGTGCAAAGTGGTTGCTCCCTTCGACGGCTACATCACCAATCTCAATATCTCCAACGGAGCCTATGCGCACGCGGCAGATGAAGTCATCACCATGGTGGACGCGCGCAACTGGTATGTGATCGCCAATTACCGCGAAAGCCTGCTGCGTCACATCAAACCGGGAATGAGCGCTGACGTCTACCTGATGACCAATCCTGACGCGAAATATCACGGCATCGTCGAGGGTATCGGTCCCGGCGTGGTGCCGGAGGAAGAGCCCCAGTTGTCCGGCTTGCCCAACGTCCAACGCGAACTCAACTGGGTGCGCCTGGCCCAACGCTTTCCCGTCCGGATTCGGCTCGATGTGCCGCCCACCGATCCGGCTTTGCGGGTCGGCGTCACCGCCATCGTTACCATCACCGGTCATGGCTCCAGCCAATGAATTCTTTGCCCGGGCGCTGCCACCCGCCTTGAGCGGCGCTCCGTCCCGTCTCTTTTCCGAGTTACGGGAGTTTTTGGACTTCCTCATCGAGGAGTTAAAGCCGTTCCCCGGACGCGGCCATGCTGTCGCGCGACTGGTCGTCGCGGTGGCAGCCACTGTCATCATCTGCCAAACCCTGCGCATTCCCGAACCAGCGTACTCCGCCTACATCATTTTTTTCATTGCCAATGATGATGGCGTCAGCTCGCTAAAACTGGGCCTGCTGGCCATGGTGGGGACCACCCTGGGCATCGCGACTGCCCTGGGGATCACGATCTGTTTCATGGATGCGCCCTGGTTCCGGCTGCCGGTGACTTTCATTGTCATTGGTGGAGCGATCTGGCTTTCCCGCGTGATGGTTCTGGCGCCGCTGGGGCGTTTGCTGGCGGTCATTCTCGTGCTTTACCTGTCACTGGCCGATACCATCTTCAATCCGGAAACGCTGACGGAAGCGACCCTTTGGCTTTGGTCGGTCGTGGGCGTGGCGGTGGGAATTTCGGTATTGACGAACTTTTTGCTCGAACCGAGACCCGATTTGCTTTTGCGAGCGCAGATCGCAACGGCCCTGGAATCGACGCGACAACTCCTCGAAAAGCCACTCGAAGAACCGGCGGATCGATGGGTCCGGGCCAAGGCGCTGCGCCGCCAACTCTATGGATCGCCTCCACGGATGCGGAGCTTGCTGGCTCGCTGGAAGCAACGGCGCTGGCCGGATCGATACGATACCGTCGATTGGGAATTGGGCATTTACATCGTTGAGCGGCTGCTGTCTTCCGCCGCGGCATTGGCCCTTGCCGATAACGCCGTGAACGATGGGACAACCTGCCTCGTCAAAACCCAATTGGGTGAAGCGCTTGCCCAATTGCGGCAGGCGGTGGAGAACAGCAACCCGGAAGCGATTCGATCCCTCATTCTGCCATCGACGGATGACCTACCCGATTTTCCAGGGAAGCCGGCCCTCGCCGAGCTTGCCGCCGCGCTGAGCGATTGCCGTTCCGTATTGCTACCGTATGCCCGTCCGGGTGAACCCGATTCAGGCGGAAAGCCTGGATCATCCAAAAGCGGCTTTTTGATCCCCGATGCCCTGACCAACCCTGAATATGTCCGATTCGTGGGGAAAACGACGCTGGCCATCGTAGCCTGCGAGATCTTTCTCAATGCCGTGAACTGGCCCGGCATCCGCACTTGCATGATTACTTGCGCCGTCACGGCTCTGGCCACGGTGGGCGCTCAACGCCAGAAGCAACTTCTGCGTCTTACGGGCGTGTTTGTAGGTGGATTAATGGGACTGGTTTCAATCCTGTATATTGTGCCCCAGCTCGATACCATCACCGGCTTGTTGCTGTTGGTGGCGGCGGGCACGGCGTGCTGCGCCTGGGTTGCCGCAGGCAGCACCCGCTCATCCTATGCGGGATTCCAGATGGCGCTGGCCTTTTTCATCATGCTGCTTTCAGGTTTTATGACCAGCATCGACTTGACGGGGATCCGTGACCGCTTCGTGGGCATCCTTGTTGGCATCACCGCGATGTGGATTTTCTTCGACCATCTCTGGCACACCTCGTCCCGCCGGCAGTTGGTGGACAAATTGGTCGCCATTCTTCGCCTCATGGCTCAGGCGCCCCAAATCGTTGCGGCCGGGCAGACTCCGGAAGAAGCCCGGCAACAGGCGTCGCGGTTCCGCGGGAATCTCACGCATGAACTGGATCGAGCCCGGCTCTATCTCGACGAAACGAAAATCGAATTGACCTTGGCCATCAATCCCAAGGCCGTTCGTGGCGATGAACTCGAAGCGATGGCCACAGAGGTGAGTTTTGCCGCGTTTCAGCTTTTGGCTTTAAATGAACACAAGCTGCGGGCGATTCTTGCGGGACAATTGAGTTCCGCCGAACGCCTGCTTCAACCGGCAGACTCGGCGCTGGCCCGAGGCTTCGCCGATCTCGCCGCGGGCTTCGATGCGATCCACCAATCCTTCCCGGCGTCGCTCAACCAGCCTTCGCTCCGTGCCGGCCTTCCCCGTCCGGCGGTGGATTTTGCGCTTCCAGAGGAGATTGCCGCGGTTAACCTCGATTTGCGTCCTATTTATCAATCCCTGGAAAATTCGATTCAACGGATTTCACGCCTCGACTGGATAGTCCGGGCGCTACCCTAGGTGTTTGCAGTGTTAGCGTCCCGTGGTCTTCATCAGATGCTCGGGATACCGCTCGCCCTCGATCTGAATTTTTGCCGCAGCCTCCTGAATCTCAGCCAAGTCCGTCGGCGTCAATTCAACCTGGGCCGCCGCGAGGTTTTCCTCCAGGCGATGAAGTTTCGTGGTCCCGGGAATTGGTACAATCCAAGGCTTCCGCGCCAGCAGCCAGGCCAGGGCAATTTGGGCGGGAGTCGCCTTCTTTTCTTCCGCGATGCGCTTGAGGAGATCGATCAACGCCTGATTTCGCTCCATCGCCTCGGGCGTGAAGCGCGGCAGAATTTTGCGAAAATCGCCTTCGTTCAGTTTTGTGTCTTTCGACATGGCTCCGGTGAGGAAGCCCTTGCCGAGCGGGCTGTAGGCCACCAAGCCGATGCCCAATTCCTCGCACGCGTCCAAGATGCCGTTGGTTTCCGGTCCGCGTGTCCAAAGCGAGTATTCGTTCTGGAGCGCGGTCACCGGCTGGACCGCGTGGGCGCGCCGAACGGTCTGCGCGCCGGGCTCCGAAAGACCGAAGTGGCGGACCTTTCCTTTGGCGATCAGTTCCTTTACCGCGCCGGCCACCTCCTCGATGGGCACGTTGGGATCGACGCGGTGTTGATAGAGCAGATCGATAACCTCGACGCCCAGGCGCTTGAGCGAGGCATCGCAGACCTCCCGGATATGCTGGGGGCGGCTGTCCAGGCCGGCTTGCCTTCCCGATTTGGGATCGAAACCTTTGCCGGAGGCATCAATCGAGAAACCGAACTTCGTGGCGATCACCACCCGGTCGCGAACAGGTCTGAGAGCCTCACCGACAATCTCCTCATTGGTGAACGGGCCATAGACCTCCGCCGTATCAAAGAAGGTGACCCCGCGATCCACCGCTTGGCGAATAAGCGTCATGCTTTCTTCTTTGCTCAGGGCGTGGCCATAGCTGAAGTTCAGGCCCATACAGCCGAAGCCGATGGCCGAGACTTCCAAATTGCTTTTTCCGAGTTTGCGTTTTTGCATTTTGATTTCCTTTCCCGAGTTGTTCAGGATTTGAGCGAGGCCATGTCGATGCTGAAGCGGTACTTGACATCGGATTTGAGCATTCGCTCGTAGGCCTCGTTAATTTGCCGGATCGAGATCACTTCCACGTCGGAGGTGATGTTATGCTTTCCGCAGAAGTCGAGCATCTCCTGGGTCTCAGCGATGCCGCCGATCATTGAGCCGGAGAGCGTTTTGTTTCCGAAAATCAACGCAAACGCCGAGACGGCCATCGGCTTTTCCGGCGCGCCGACCAGCGTCATGCTGCCGTCACGGGCCAGCAAATGGAGGTAGGCGTTGATGTCATGCTCGGCGGCGACGCAATCGAGGATGAATTGGAACGTTCCGGCGTGCTTCTCCATTTCTTCCTTGCCGCGAGACAAGACGACTTCATCCGCGCCGAGGCGCAGAGCATCCTTCCGCTTGCTCTCCGAGGTGGTGAAGACCGCCACGTGGGCGCCCATCGCCTTGGCGAGTTTTACGCCCATGTGACCAAGCCCGCCCAGGCCCACAACACCCACTTTCATGCCCGGTCCGACCTTCGCCCGCCGCAGGGGCGAATAGGTGGTGATGCCGGCGCAAAGCAGCGGCGCAGCCGCGGCGAGGTTCAGGTCGCCGGGAATGCGCAGGACAAAGTCCTGGTCGACCACGACGCTCTCCGAATAACCGCCATAGGTCACCGGCGCGGTTTTGTGCTTATCGGGCGAGTTGTAGGTTAACGTCATATTCGCGCAAAACTGCTCTACCCCCGCCCGGCAGTGCGGGCAGGTGCGGTCCGAATCGACCATGCATCCGACACCGACGATGTCGCCGGTTTTGAATTTGGTGACGTCACCGCCAACTTTGATGACCCGTCCGACGATTTCGTGGCCGGGCACACAAGGATAAACGGTAGGCATGACACTGCTCCATTCATTGCGGACCGTGTGCAGATCCGAATGGCAAATGCCACAAAACAGGATTTCAATTTGCACGTCGCGAGCGGCCGGTTCACGGCGAGGAATGACAGTTGAAGCCAGCGGCGATGTCGCACTGGCGGCGGAATAGGCTTTAGTTTGGTACATAGTCTTAGATTTATTAGAAGATCGATGGTTATTTCTGGTATTGCTCGTCGGTAACTTTTTCCATCCAGTCGGCGCTCTTGCCGTTGAGCTTTTCGACAAGAGCGATGTGGGTCATGCCGGTAGCGGAAGTGGCGCCATGCCAGTGCCTTTCGCCGGGAGGGAACCAGACGACATCCCCGGGACGGATCTCCTCGACGGGACCGCCTTCGCACTGAACCCAGCCACACCCGGCGGTAACGATTAGGGTTTGTCCCAGCGGATGAGTATGCCACGCCGTACGCGCGCCTGGCTCGAAGGTGACGCTTGCTCCGAAGATACGGGCCGGTTCCGCCGCGCCGAAAAGCGGGTCGATCCGCACCGACCCGGTAAAATAATCGGCGGGTCCTTTGCCGGAGGGTTGGGAACCGTTACGTTTGATTTCCATAGGTTTCCTTTCTGTGATTCGCCAAAGAACTCCGAGCCGTCTCATCGCCATCTGGATACAAATCCAATGTTGTGATAGACTGTGTCCCGGGAATCTCTCGCGAGTACAGAGGAACGGTACACCAGCTTGATCAGGCCGGGTATGACGATCCTCGGCGATCCTTGGAGAATTCTCCAAGCGGGTCGACGAAGGCCCCGGCATTCGGCAATTTTCTTTCATGAGCGCAAAAGCCTCCACCCGAGTTACACTGCAGATGGATCGCGCCGGGACCGAGCGCCGGGAACTTGCGGAACGAATTGGTCGCTTGGTACCCCGCGATGGCCGGTCCGAACCGCAACCGGGCCTTACACTTTTCCGGACATCCGCTCCGACCGATCCCGTCTACGGCGTTTCTGAATCATGCTTCTGTGTCATCGCCCAAGGAGCCAAACATGTCATGCTTGGCGAGGACCGTTTCCGGTACGACCCCAACCACTATCTCATTAGCACGGTCGGCCTGCCCACCGTCAGCCAGATCGATGTGGCATCGCCCGAAGAACCCTATCTGGGTTTGCGCTTAGTGCTGGATCCCGCCGTCGTGACTTCGACCATGGTGGAATCGGGTCTCGTACCCCGGCCAAACGACGGCAGTGTAAAAGCCATCGCGGTAAGTGCGCTCGATGCCGATCTGCTTAATGCGTGTCTGCGTCTCGTGCGCTTGCTGGAATCCCCAGAGCAGTACCGGGCGCTGGGACCTCTCGTGATCCGGGAAATTGTCTATCGCCTTCTCACCGGCGAACAAGGACACCGCATGCGCCATCTTGCTACGATTGGAGGTCACGCGCATCGCATGGTGCGCGCCGTCAAGAAACTGCAGGAAGATTTCGCCAAGCCTTTGCGCATCGAAGATGTCGCGAGAGAGATTGGCATGAGCGTTTCAGGTTTTCATGCCCATTTCAAAGCGGTCACGGCCATGAGTCCGCTCCAATTCCAAAAACAACTCCGGTTGCAGGAAGCGCGGCGGCTGATGATCGCGGAGAGCTTGGACGCGGCCGAAGCCGGCTTCCAAGTCGGTTACGATGATGCCTCGCATTTCAGCCGCGAATATAAGCGGCATTTTGGTGATCCTCCCATTCGCGACATTCACAACCTGCGAGAATTAACACTTACGAGCGAAGCTGCTTAGGGCCTATATGGGCAACGAACCAAGCGAAGAAACGCCGTGAGTTTACGATTTTACCAAATCATAGATTGAAAGCTTTCGAAGCCGCCGGCGAAACTGTCAGCAAAGCCTTTTAACCTCGCCAGGGAATTTCCGAATTCCACCCTGTCCGCCATTTTATAAATGTCTTGAGCGGGTCACAGATAAGTTGTCCATTTTTCGCGCGAGGCTAAACGGCGTTGGATTAAGGTGAATCAGAGGCCGAGAGCGCAGGGTTAAGGCATTCCCTGCTTCGGTTTTTCCTGCGATGGCGGAGACGCCGATGGAGGCGCTTCCACCGGTGCAGCGGAGGGCGGAACCACGGATGCGCTGACTTGCCCCAGGACGGGAGGCAAATTGATGCCGGCCGCCCGCGCCAGTTCGGTTACCGGCGGAAGCCCGGCGATCAAATCCTTGAGCAGGTGCGAAATACCGCCCTTACCCCCATCGCCACCGCCCCAAACAACGACTTTGTCGATTTTCAGATTGGAAATGCCTTTCATCTGCGAATCGATCATGCCGGGGAGCTGATCGGCGACGAGGACGACAACCGCTTCGCTGGCATTGCCGCCGGCGGAGGCAACGAGCTGCCGGAAACCTTCGGCCCGGCCTTCCAGCACCGCCTTAATGCCGGCGCCTTCGGCCTGCTTGAGGGCCAGGATTCTTTTGGCTTCCGCCTCGGCGGCAACGGCTTCGGCCTGTTTGATCACGATGTTCCGTTTGCCTTCGGCTTCGGCGGCGATGGTCACCTGCTGGGCCGCGGCTTGCGACTGAACGACCAGAGCGTCCTTGGCGATCTCGGCGGGAACAACCCGCTCGGCGTATTGTTGCTTGCGCTGCATCTCGGCGCGCGCCGCCTGGGCCTTCGATTCGGCCTCGAAGGTCTGGCGCTCGACGTCGGCCTTGGCCACGTTTTCAGCGATTTGAGCGGTGCGGGCGGCCTCGGCCTGTTTGATGCGCAGATCGGCGTTGGATTGGGCGATTTGCTGCTGAGCCATGTTTTTGCCTTGAGTCGACTCGGCCTGCGCGCTGGCGACGCTAACGGTCATTTCCTTCTCGGCGAGGGCTTTTCCTATCTCGGAGTCACGCTCGGCCTGGGCCACCTTGATCTTGGCGTCCGCGATGGCTTTGGCCGAGGCCTCTTTGCCGAGAGCATCGATGTAGCCCGATTCGTCGGTGACGTCCTGGATGTTGACGTTGATGAGGCGCAGGCCGACTTTTTCAAGTTCCGTGCTGACGTTGTTGGTGATGGCAAGGATCAGCTGATCGCGGTCCGCGTTGATTTCCTCAATCCGCATGGTGGCCACCACCTGCCGCATCTGGCCGAAGATGATTTCCTTGGCCAGTTGCATGATCTGGGTGTTGTTGAATCCGAGCAGGCGCTCGGCGGCGTTGCCCATTTTGTCCGGATCGGTCGTGATGCCAATGGTGAAAGTCGACGGCACGCTCACGCGGATGTTTTGCTTGGAAAGGGCATTGTTGAGCTGGATGTCGATCGACATCGGACGCAGGTCGAGGAACTGATAATCCTGCACAACGGGCAGGACGAAGGCCGCGCCGCCGTGCATGCAGCGGGCGCTGCGCCCCGCGCCCACCCGGCCGTAGATGACGAGCACGCGGTCGGAAGGGCACCGTTTATAGCGGGTGAGGAACCCGACAAAAGCGACAAAAATCAACAGCGCCGCGCCGCCGATAAGATAAAGGATATCCAAGTCCATAGTAATTCCCCCCTAAAGTTAGTGACAATTCGATTATCTGAATTTCTCGACCAGCAAAGCCTGCCCGCCGTGCAAAGCAATCACTTTCACCACGGTTCCGGTGGGCAATTCCGGGCCATCGGTAAAGGCCTTCACGTTTTGCAGACGTCCTCCGAACGAAATTTGAATCTCCCCCGCGCCGGAGAGGAGTCCTGGAACGCGCAGATAGACGGTGCCGCTTTGATTGACGGCCTCGGAAAGAACGGAGGTGCCATCCGAACGCAGTTTATAAAGCGAACGCATGAGAATGACGTAAATGACCGCGATGACAAAACCGACGCCAAGGCCGCCAAGCGCGGCAACCCAAATGGGAGAGCCGTTCCGCAGCAGCCACGCGCCACCAAAACCGAAACCGAGCAACATGGCCGAAATGGTACGGATCGAGAGATAGGAGGCGCCGCTGTCATGATCACCATGCGCATCGGCGGCGGAATGGGTGTCTCCATGACCACCCACGGAGATCCCAAAAACGGCCTGAAGGATGATAAGAATAAGACCAAAGAAGCCGATGCCCCAGAAAAGCTGCACCACGAAGGAGCTTGATTCTCCCGGATCGGAAATGAAACCGAGGCTGTTCACGGCAATGAAGAAACTACAAGGATGGCCTTCTTTGGGCAAAAAGAATCGACCGCCCTCCCTTCCCGGAATTTTCGGCCCTGGTTAAGCCATGCCGAGCTTGGCTTTGCCTTCGGGCGAAATCCTTTCGGCGCTCCAGGGCGGATCCCAGACGACATCGACTTGCGCGTCGGTTACGCCCGGCACAGTCAAAATCTTTCGTTGCGCGTCCGAGGCAATCGAGGGCCCCATCCCGCAGCCGGGCGCGGTGAGCGTCATCTTGACTTCCACCAAGTTTCCGCCTCCCTCCTGCGGCTTGATCTCGAGACTATAAATCAGACCGAGATCGACGATATTCACGGGGATTTCAGGATCGTAACAGGTCTTTAACTGGGCCCAGATGGCGTCTTCTTCCAGCGGCCCCTCTTTTTTTGCCGGCGAGGCCCCGTTATTCGCCACGGGCGCTTCCACTTCTTTGCCGAGGGCGTCGGCATCCTGAGCCAATACCCGGAATAGCCCCGCCGAATGTTCGACGACGACGGTGTAGGTGCCGCCAAGGGACTGGGTGATAATCACCGGTGTTCCCTTGTGCAATTTCTTGGTCAAGCCGCTGGGGATTTGGATGGCTTCGATATCACGGGAAAGCGTAATAACTGCGGAATTGGCGCTCATGATCAAAAAATCCCGCCTTCCGCCCCGTTTGTCAAACCTGCACTGATTTAAAAGGTTGCATCATTTTGGCATGAACCTCGCTTGGCTAACCAGATCAGATTGCTTCTTTCGGTCTTTCTGACATGGTAACCTGACGATTTGAGATTCGCATCGCATGGCTCTGCTCGATAAATACCAACCTGGCGATTTTTTCGATGAAATGTTTGTGGCCGAGGGGCAAGTCAGGCCCCATTACGCGACTTTGCATGAACGTTTTCAGAATCTCGACCGGGAGGAATTCGAGCAACGCTGCCAGACCGCCGATGCCGCTTTTCTGCGCCAAGGCATCACCTTCACGGTTTACAGCGACGAGCAGGGCACCGAGCGCATTTTTCCTTTCGACCTCATTCCCCGCATTATCCCCAATTCCGAGTGGACCACAATCGAAGCGGGGCTGATTCAACGGCTCCGCGCCCTGAATCTTTTCCTCAAGGATCTTTATTCCAACCAGCGCATCGTCAAGGAGAAGGTTGTGCCGATGGAAGACATCGTCAGCGCGAAACATTACCGGCCCGAGATGCGGCACGTCAAAGTCCCCCACGATATCTACATCCACATTTGCGGCAGCGACATGGTTCGCGACCGCGATGGCACTTATTTTGTCCTGGAAGACAATGGCCGCTGTCCCTCCGGCGTCTCTTATCTGCTGGAAAACCGGGTGGCGATGAAACGGGCGTTTCCCAATCTCTTCGGCAGCGTGGGCGTCCGCCCGGTCGACCATTACACGCAGGATCTTCTCTCCGTTCTGCAATACATCGCGCCACCCAATGGACGCAAGACTCCCACGGTGGTGCTGCTCACTCCGGGCATCTATAACAGCGCCTATTTCGAGCATTCCTTTCTCGCGCGGCAGATGGGCATCCAGATCGTCGAAGGCCAGGATCTTGTCGTGCAGGACAAAAAAGTCTACATGCGGACGACCAAGGGACTGGAGCAGGTCGATACGATTTACCGCCGCCTGGACGACGATTTTCTCGATCCGCTCGTTTTCCGCAAAGATTCCGTGCTCGGCGTTCCCGGCCTCGTCAGCGCCTACCGCGCGGGCCATGTCAGCCTGGCCAACGCCATCGGCACCGGCGTCGCCGACGACAAGGTCATCTACAAGTATGTGCCCGACATGATCCGGTTTTATCTTTCCGAAGAACCGATCCTGGCCAATGTCCCGACTTATCTCGCCTCCAATCCCAAGGAACGCGAATACATCATTACTCATCTCGACAAACTGGTGGTTAAATCGGCCAATGAGTCGGGCGGTTACGGCATGCTCGTTGGCCCCGCCTCGACCGGTTCGCAGCGCGCCGACTTTAAGGCGAAAATTCTCGAAAATCCGCGCAATTTCATCGCTCAGCCGACCCTGAATCTTTCCCGCCATCCAAGTTACTGCGACGGCAAGTTCGAAGGCCGTCACATTGACCTGCGTCCTTACATTCTTTACGGTGAAAAAATCAGCATCGTTCCCGGCGGGCTTACCCGCGTCGCCCTGCGCAAAGGTTCCCTGGTGGTCAATTCCTCCCAAGGCGGCGGCAGCAAGGACACGTGGGTGTTGTATGGGGATAATTGAATAAATCCGCACTCCGCCATGCTCTCCCGCGTCGCCGATTCCCTTTACTGGATGAGCCGTTATGCCGAGCGGACCGAAAACATCGCCCGCATTCTCGACGTCAATCTGCAATTTATGCTGGACCTCCCGAAACTCGGGCCCGAAGAGCAAAAAACTCTCTGGGAACCGGTCCTGCACAGCACCGGCGACCATGTCGATTTTTATCAGTATTACAAGGAAGCCAACAGCGACACCGTCATCGAGTTTCTCACCCTTAACCCGAAAAATCCGAGTGCCATCATCAATTGCCTCACCGCCGCCCGCGAAAACGCCCGTCATGTCCGCGAGCAAATCTCCCTGGAGATGTGGGAGGAGATCAATCGCATCTATCTCTGGATCAAAAGCCAGACTCTCAAAAAAATCATCCGCCAGGGGGCCTATGAATTTTTCAGCCAGGTCAAAAACGCCTCCCACCTTTTTCAAGGCATCACCGACGGCACCATGACCCACGGCGAGGACTGGGATTTCATCCAGGTCGGCAAATATCTTGAGCGCGCCGACATGACCACCCGCATCCTCGATGCGAACGACGAGATTTTCATCACCCAGCCCGCCGTTTCGCAAACCGCCGGCACGCTCCAGTGGAGCGCCATCCTGCGCTCCTGCAGCTCGCACGACGCCTACCGGAAATTCTACGTGGCCCAGGTGGAGCCGGACAAGGTGGTCGAGTTCCTGATCCTGAACGAATTCTTTCCCCGCTCCATCCGTTTCTGCGTCCAATCTCTCAATGACGCGTTGCGCCGCATCTCCGGCTGCAAAGAGGAACATTTTACCAATCTTGCCGAGAAACTCTCCGGGCGGCTTGTGGCGGAACTCAATTACAGCGCGCTTGAGGACATCAAGACCGTCGGCATGCACAAATACATGGACGAACTCCAGATTAAGCTGAACTCCATCAGCAACGCCATCTTCCAGACGTATCTCTTCTCCCCGCCCATTCCCATTCCCGAGCCGGAACCGAAACCGGCGCCGGAGAAAATGCCGAGCCAAAGTCAAAAGCAGACCAAGACCGCCGTTACCGCCTGAGCGTACCGGAAAATTCAGGCTACATTTTTCCCTGTGACACTGTGAACGGGAAAAAGGCCACTCCTCTTTTTCGCCCTTTGAAAAAGCTGTTCCCGGTACCGTTCGGCCTTGATTTCAATCAACCAATAAAGAAGAGCGGCCAGACCAAAAGTCAGCGCCGCGCAAAGCGGCCCAAAAATGGCGTCATGGCTTCGCTGCAAGAAGTATTCAGCCACGACGATGACATGATAATGGATGAGATAATAGGGATAAGAGAGTTCCCCGATTAGCCGGTCTCTTTTGCTAAGATGGGTGCGGGCGAAAAGCAGGGGCACCACGACGATCGCCGCGGGCACGAAAAGGAAAGGAAGGAAATCCCGGTATGGCATCCGGCTTTCCATCAGAATGAAAACGCCAAACACCCAAAATATCCAGGTATGTGTGGCGGCAAATTTCTCAAATCCGTCGCGGTTTCTCTTATAAAAATGATATCCGAGAGAGCCGGCCATAAAGAAAAACAAGGTGGAAGGCGAAAAATAGTAAATCCACGGCGTGCTCAATTGAGGTCCCATGGAAAAATAACAGGCCGAACGCAACGCAAAACTGGCCAGTATAAACGCAGCCTGGACCGGCGCCGGTTTGCGAACCAAAAAGGGAGCGGCCAGATAGAAAGTCAGCTCGATGGCCAGCGTCCAGGTCGGAACATTCAGGATATACCAAAGGCATTCGGTGGCGTGCGGAACCGGATAGGGGGTTAGATACAACCGACCCGTGACCTTATCCTGATAAAGGAACGCCAGCGAGTCCTGCCCCAAGATCACCAGATTGACCAAAACATAGTAGCAAAGCGAAAGTGGGGTGAGATGACGCGGCCCCGTCCCCCACACTTCATAAATACCACAAGGGCGCGAGGTCGCATAGGTGATGGCGCCTTCGACAACCAAAATCAGGATGCCAACGGCAAAATAGAGAGGGTAAAGGCGAAGAAAACGCTGTTGGATGAAGGTCCAGTAACTGCCCCGGTAATTGTATTTTTCATTCAAAACCAGGGCCATATAAAACCCTGAAATGATGAAGAAACATTGAACAGCCAACCCTCCATTCAAGAAACCCAAACCGAAAATGCCCCGGCCATGATTTAAGTGCGTCGCCAGCACGGAAATCGCCAGAAACAACCTAAGTAAGCCCATGAAACCACGAAGCTGGCAATTAAGGAATAAAAGGCAAGGAGCATCCGCCTGAAAACCCGGAGACTTCGAATCGAAACTGGGAGGGAATCATGCGCAAGCTGCAAACCGGGTCGCGGGCCGGAATTTTGGCGTCACTGCAGCGCCTGTAATTTTGTTATTTCACGGTGGGCTTCGACCATTTCCTCCTCGGCAATGGCCCCGGTGGCAATGGCTTGCTGGTAACACTTAAGAGCCCCCGCATTATCCCCCGTGAAATGTTTGACGATTCCGGAGTAAAACCAGGCTTCGCACAATTCGTTCTTTCCCGCCGCGCCTTTAGGAATCGCGGCCATCAATTCGTCCTGGGTGCTTTTTTCGAGGAAAAAATCGGCGATGGGCGCAGGCCAGCCCTCTTCCCTGGCCTGTTCGGCTCTACCCAGGTAAAAGGAGAGGTTTTCCCGCGCAACTCCCCGTTTTCCGTTTTCCGACTTCACGATCCAAAGCCACAATGCGCCGTCGAGATAGCCGTCATTCGCGCTTTTTTGAAAATCGACGGCGGCGTTCTCCGCATCACCCTGGGCCCGGTGAATCAGTCCGCGTATGAAATGACTGTAGGGATCATCCGGATTGAGATTGATGGCGTGATTAATGTCGGATAATGCCCCATCCAGGTCCCCTTTGAAATATTTTGCGTGACCCCGGTTGTAATAGGCGAGGGCGTCGTTGGGATTCAGTTCAAGCGCATGGTCGAAATCGGCAATGGCTCCGTCGAAATCACCCTTTTGCCCTTTGATGGTTCCGCGCCGGTAATAGGCGTCCCAAATCTTGGGATTGAGTTCCAAAGCCTTGTCAAAATCGGCTATCGCCGCATCCATTTTCTGTTGGTGCGAAAAGACAATGCCACGGTTCTCATAGGCCGCAGCCGATTTGGGATCGATCTGCAAAGCTTGATCGAAAGCCGACAGCGCCTTGTCCCAATCTCCTTTTTTCCCATTGGCTATACCTAAGGCAATCCACGTATTGGCACTGCCAGATTCATTGGCTGCGTCAGCCGGGGCAGGCGCCGGTTGCTGGGACCAGGCCCAAAGGGCGGATAAGATAAATCCAGGAATGAAGGCGGACAAAAATTTCTGGCGGGCCGGTATCATCCAAGATTTTTAAGCTCTGTTACCGCAGCCGCCAAGCTTTTACCTGGAGGCTGTCCGAAAAGGGGGCATGGGCATGGCGGCCGATTTTTGCCAAAAAATAAATTTAAATCGGGCGGCAGACGGTGGCATATTGGTGATGCGTTCAAATTATGCCGAACCAACTGGCGGATGGAAAAGACGCTCGCGGTGAAATTCCTACACCAACCGGCGAGAAAGCCGTGCCCGCTTCGCCGCCGTTGCGGCTCAGCCGCGAATGGCTCTTAGGCTTCGTCCTGCTTCTGGCTGTTGTCCTGACTTACACACCGGTCTGGCAGGCGGAGTTCATCTGGGACGACGATACGAATCTAACAGCTAATCCCTGCATTATCGGGCCACTCGGCTTAAAAGAAATCGAAGCGATCTGGACACCGAACAATGCCGGGTATTTTCCCCTCGTCCTGACGAGTTTTTGGGTGGAACACGCCTTGTGGGGATTGCAACCACTGCCCTACCACCTGGTTAATGTTGCGTTGCACGCCGCCTGCGCGGTTTTGCTCTGGCGAGTCCTGCTCCGGTTGCAGATACCGGGCGCCTGGCTGGGCGCAGCGCTTTGGGCCCTGCATCCCGTGCAGGTGGAAACAGTGGCCTGGATCACGGAACTGAAAAACACCCAGTCCTGTCTTTTCTATTTGCTGGCGATCCGGTCTTTTCTCCGATGGTGCCATGGCGATCCGGGTGGCAAAAAAGAGGCCGAACGGAATTACCTGCTAGCTTTGCTTTTCACCATTCTGGCGATTTTGAGCAAACCCTCCGCCGTCATTCTGCCCGCCGTGCTCGGCTTGCTCTGGGGATGGATGGATGGGCGATGGCGCGGACGCCATGTCCTCAAACTGACCGAATTTTTTTTAGTTTCAGCCGCGGCCAGCTTCTGGGCGATTGTGCAGCAAAAGTACCATTCGGGCGCGGTGGGAACGGAATGGCCCCAAACATGGCCCGAGCGATTCGCGATCGCGGGGAAAGCCGTCTGGTTTTATCTGGGCAAGATTATCTGGCCGCATCCGCTGATTTTCATCTATCCACGCTGGGAGATCGATGCCACGCGGGCGGCGGCTTATCTGCCCCTGGCCGCGGTGATTTTGGCGCTGTCGCTCCTGTGGTGCTATCGCCGTACCGGGCTGCGTCCGGTATTTTTTGCTTTCGCCTATTTCGCAATCGCGCTGTTTCCCGTGCTCGGCTTTTTCAATATTTACTTTTTCCGTTTCTCGTTTGTGGGCGATCATTTTCAATACTTGGCCAGCATGGGACCGCTGGCCCTGGCCGGAGCGGGGCTGGCCAGGCTCTCCGACCTGATCATTCCCGAAAAGCCGCAACTGCGATCGGCTCTTGGCGCCGGAATCTTGCTGGTTCTCGGTATCCTGAGCTGGCAGCGGACCTGGGCTTATGAAAATGTCAAGACGCTCTGGATCGATACTCTGGCCCAAAATCGAGCCTGCTGGATGGCTCACGACAATCTCGGCAATATTCTGACGCAGGAAGGAAAGATCGACGAGGCGATTGCCCACTATAAGCAGGCCCTGAAAATCAATCCTGACGACGAAGCCGGTCACCACAATTTCGGCGTCGCGCTTCTCCAAAAAGGAGAGGTGGATGAGGCGATTGCGCAATTCAAGAAGGCGCCCCAAGTCAGTCCAACCGATGAGGAAACCCACAACAATCTCGGCGGCATTTTCCTCCAAAAAGGCCAGTTGGACGACGCGATCAACCAGTATCAAATCGCGCTCAAGATCAAACCCAATTATCCTGAAGCCCATTACAACCTTGGCCTCGTTTTCTTTCAAACGGGGCAGGTGGATGAGGCGATGGCCCAGTACCAAGCGGCTCTTCAGATCAATCCCAACTATGCCGAAGCGCACAACAATCTCGGCAATATTCTTTTCCAAAAGGGCCGGGTGGATCAGGCGATCGCTGAATTCCAAAAGGCCTTGCAAACCGATCCCGCCTCGGTTGAAACCCACTACAATCTTGGCGCCGCGCTCGCAAAAGCGGGCCGGGTAGACGATGCGATTGAGCAGTTTCAGGAAGCACTACGCTTAAAGTCTGATTTTGCTCCGGCGCAAGAGAGTTTGGCTAAAGCGGAAGCCATCAAAGGAAAATCTTCTCCGTCTCGATGAACTATTCAACAATTGTGATCAAAAAAATTTTAACCCGGAAAAATTCTCGCGCCGTTGCTATCCTGCTTTCCAAGTTGCAGTTATGTCTCTTTTTTGATATTTAAAAGCCCTATTTGCAAGATTCAAATAATGGCATAAATTCTTTAGACATCTTCATACTTTCGCCATGATTTCGCAGCGTAAACGTGGACTTCAAACAGTTTTGCTCTTGCTCCAGAGCATTCTGATTGCCTGGTCGCTGGCTGTTTGCCTGGTGATTTCTGCGATGTTCGTCTCCCTAAGCTGGGACCAGGTCAGCCACTACCCGCTTTACGCCATGGTGATGATAGCGGGACTTTTCCTTGAGTCGTTTCGGCGCGATCATTTCGGCAAACATCATGGCAGCTTCGGAAATAACTTCATTGACCAGCACCAAGTCAGTCTGAACCAAACGCTGTACGCCGCCGGCGCGCTCTTCATTTATCTCGTCCTGACCAGGGATAGCTACATTTCACGTATCTCGCTTGGTCTGTGGCTTCCCTTTCTTTATCTGACCCTCCTCTTTTCCAACCGTTATCTTTGGGAAATCCTGGCCTATTCATTGTTTCGCGGCACGCGCAAGGGAAGAATTCTCCTGATTGGAACTCCGCCCAAAGCCACGGAGCTGCAAAACTGGCTCCGCAGCAAGCAGATCTATGGGATGGATACACTCGGGATTCTCAGCGACGACGATCTCAACGAAATCGAACCGCCCCACAACATTCCCCTCCTCGGTACTACAGACGATGTGGAAAGAGTGATCGAGGAGAAGGAAATCACCCAAGTCATCCTTTTGCAACTGCCGGAGGCTCTGTATGATTACCGCAAATTGATGTCCGTGCTGCAACGCCATGGCGTCCGCTTGCTGATTTACAATAATCTGGAGGAAAGGCTGAAGCATCCGGTGATTTACTTTGAGGATGACGGGTACCAGTTCATCTCGCTGCGCCGGGAACCGCTCGAAAACCCGTTCAACCGCATCGCCAAGCGCGCGCTCGATGTAGTCATCGCCCTTCCGGTCGTCGTGTTCGTTTTGCCGGTCGCCGCCCTGGCCGTTTGGATCATCCAGCGTCTCTATTCGCCCGGCCCGCTATTCTTCAGGCAAATTCGCGCCGGCCTGCAAAATCAGCGCTTCGCCATCTGGAAATTCCGCACCATGTATGCCGGTCATCCGGATACCAAGCAACAGGTCACCGCTCATGATCCGCGGATTTATCCCGGCGGCCATTTTCTGAGACGGTTCAGCCTCGACGAACTGCCGCAATTCATCAACGTCCTGAGAGGCGACATGAGCGTCACGGGACCACGGCCCCACCTGGTCGAGCACAACGAACAATTTGCCCGGCAGATCGCCAGTTATCCCATCCGTACTGTCGTGAAGCCGGGCATTACCGGTCTTGCCCAAGTGAGAGGCTTCCGGGGCGAAGCCAAAACGCCGGATGACATTTCCATGCGTCTCGAATCGGATATCACCTATCTCGAGAATTGGCGGCTCACCCTCGATCTCGCGATTATCTTGCGGACCATTTGGCAGATGGTGCTGCCGCCAAAAACCGCCTATTAGCCGCGAAATTAAGAGGCGCCGGGCAAGCCTCCATGCGAGTTTCATGCAAAATTTTTGCAGGAACAAATTGCAAGTTATTTGCGTCTGATTTAGTCTTCGGGTGGATGCGCAAACTTTTGCGCCTTGGTTTCACTCATTCATTCGCGGGATTTTCATGAAAACATTTCCGCCCTTCATCTGCATGGCTGGGCTCGGGCTGGCCTCCCTGTCCGCGCCGGCCGATGGCGTGAAAATTGTCGCGGCGGAAAACTTCTACGGCGGCGTGATGTTGCGGATTGCCGTTAAGCTACATCAACCAGCGAACAGAATCTCCGGTCTCTTGCTTGCCGAACATCAAAATTTGACCGTGAGGATGCCCAATCGCCGCTTCACCCGGTTAACGAATGCCTTTTCAAAGAAGGTGGAGAATCATGAGCACTCCGTTGCCCTTCACTTCATGAACTACAATTTTTGCCGGATTCACGGCAGCTTGCGCGTTACCCCTGCGATGGAGGCCGGGATTGCTCACCATTTTTGGAGCTTGGAAGAAGTGGTTGACTTGTTGAACTAGTTTGATGGCCTATCTCACAAGAGGAACGCTCGAGGCATCATCATGGTTTGTTCTCATTTTGTGGGATTTAGACAGACACTTTCGCCTATTACCAAGCTCCTTTGATCCTTGATTTTTCTGGGATTTCGGTTTCTCGCCGTCGTGTCGTTCATATTGCTCGTTTATGAGCGTGAGAATTGACGGTGAAGGTGGTAGAATGAGGGCATGGAGACGCCCCCGAAGTACCCTAGTGACTGGCTTATGCCCGTTATGCTGACAATATTTTTCTTGATCGTTTTGCTGTGGATTTTGAAGTCGAATGGGTTTCTAGATTCAAAATAGCAGGTCACTACCTTCCCTCCACAAAGCTTGCCATTGCCAGCGAACAGGGCATAGTGGCCGATTGACCATGCCGTCGCGTACCGCCTCCTCCGTGCCCACGCGTCCGGGCTCCGAGAGCCAGACTCTCACCCGCCTTTTCCAGGCCCGCAGCGAGTGGGACCGCCTCCTTCAGGTCAGCAATCTGCTTAAGGAAGCGCACATCGACCTGCCCGATTTTTTTGAATCGTCTCTCGGCACGACGATTTGCCGCGAGCCCAACAATGAGAAACTGGCCTGGCGGCTGGCGCGCGAAATCCACCGCCGCAACAACGGGAAGATTCCCGCCGCGCTTCAGCCTTATCTCGACCGTCCCGATTTCGAGCAGGAGGAGCGCGCCCAGGAGGCCGATTCCTTCCGCAAGGAACTGCTCGACTGGCTCAGCGATGGCGGGCAGGAAACTTCGGGGCATCCGCGCCGCGAGCTGCGCGTGGTCTGGAAGATCGAGCCGGGCTACGATCCGTTCGAGGCGCGCGTCCAAATCGATCTCCGCGTCAACTCGCCCAAGCTCAAGGAAGGCTCGCGCAATTTCTTTCAGGTGCGCGGCCTCTGCAATGAAGCGGCCAACCGTCCCGAGCTTTTCACCGCGGAAGACCAGGTCTTCCTCCGCTGGCTCAGCGATTTTCTTCCGCTTCTTCTCACCGACAAGAACCGCTCCTCCAGTCCGTTCCTCCACGACAACCGCAGCCTCCTCACCTGGCTTACCCAATGGGGCACGAGCGGCCGCTGTCATTGGGACGGAGGCGGTCCCGTCGAATTTAGCCCCCTGCACGCGCGCATTGTCCCGCAGATCCATTCCGGAGGCGAACCGGCCAATGGCCGCGGCGCCGCTTCGCGGCTCGACCTCGGTTTCGAAGTGGTCACGGCGGCGGGCCTGCGCGAACCGATCACCAACGCCCGTCTCTTCCTCGCCAAGGGAAACGATCAGTCACGGCCCGAACTGGAGTTGGTTTGCGTCAAACAATGCTTTTACCGCCTGACGGAGCGGCCTCCCCGCTCCCTCATGGCTCTCGCCCTCAAGCGGGGAGTCAACCAGGTCGATGTAGCCGCCGGCCAGCTCCTTCCGCCCTTGCTGCGCCGCTATCCTCATTTGCAGCAGCAAGTCAAAATCCATCTGCGCCAAGTGCCATCCCAGGTAAAATTCTATTTTCATCTCGACGAGGATGACGCTCTTCAGATCCGCCTCGCCGCCCACGCGCGCGAAGGCAAGCTCCATTGGGAATGGGCGGATGACGGCTGGAGCAAAAGCGGGCCGATACCAGCCGAATACGCCAACGGCCATGACAACGCCTGCATCCCTATCGCCTCGCCCGGGACCGCCGCCGAAGAAGCCGCCTCCTTTGCCGGCAGCGGGCATCAACCGCACGACGTCGAAATTTGGGCCGACATTCCCGCCGATGCCGACACGGCCGCGGCCGTCGCCTGGCTCAAGGGCTTCGAAGGCGAGCGGGGCGAACTTTGCGGCCACCCCGACAATTCCGGCTGGTGGCTCATGCTTCAACCCACGCGTATGCCCGCCCTGTTGCAACACTGGAAAGACCGCTCCGCTTCGTGGCAATACTTCGTCAACCGCCGCTTCCAGCAACTCATCAGCGGAAAACGCCGCCGCTTCCCCAAGCTCAAGATCCGGTCGACCGGCATCGACTGGTTCAGCGTCCAGGCCGAGTGGGAAGATGGAACCATGACCATGACCGAGGAAGACTGGGGCCGTCTCCAGCAGACGGACGATCCCTACGTCAAACTATCCAACGGCGCCTGGCTCGAACGCGAAGAAGCCGCCGCGATGGCCGAAGCGATGACCGCCCTGGCCGAGATCGGCGTCCAGGTCGGCGCCGGGGAGCAACAAATCGGCGCGTGGCAAATGTCCGGCGCGCAACAGGCCGCCTGGAAAAAGCTCGAGACCCTCGCCGAGGGCGAAAACGACGCCGTTATCCGCCAGCTTCGCCAAGCCGTCGCCGATTTCAAGGGCTTGCCTGAAATCGACGAGCCGAAGGGCTTGCGCGCCGAACTCCGCCCCTATCAAAAAACCGGCCTGCACTTCCTGGCTTACGCCTCCCGTTTCCGCCTGGGCGCGCTGCTGGCCGATGATATGGGCCTGGGCAAAACCGTCCAGGCCCTCGCCTGGCTCCAGCATCTGCGCGAAACCGCCGGACCCGCCCCCAGCCTCGTCATTTGTCCCGCCAGCGTCGTCTTCAACTGGCGGCGCGAGGCGCAGCAATTTACGCCCGGCGCCAAGGTTCTTCTTCTGACGGCGGGCGAGCATCGCCACAGCCTGCGCCAGGAAATTCCCCAGCACGATCTCGTCGTCACCAACTATGCTCTCTTGCGGCGCGACCTCTCCGCTCTCCAAAAATTTTCCTTCCGCGCCATCATCCTGGACGAGGCGCAAAATATCAAAAACCCCGAGTCGATGGTCGCCCGCGCCGCCAAGGCGCTCCGCGCCAACCACAAGCTTGCTCTCACCGGGACGCCATTGGAAAACCGTCTCCTCGATTTATGGAGCATCATGGAATTTGTCCATCCCGGCTATCTGCCCGAGCGCTCCAAATTTTATGAGCAATACGACCGTGGCGCTTCCCAGCCATCGCGGGCGCTTCTCTCCAGCCGGATGCGCCCGATCATGCTCCGCCGCCTGAAAAAACAGGTGGCGCAGGATTTGCCCGACCGCATCGAAGAACGCCTCGACTGCGAACTCACCGAGGGCCAGCGCAAGTTCTATCTGGCCGAGCTGCAACGCAGCCGCCAGACCCTTTCCACGATCGATCTGCCCGTGGGCCAGTCGCGCATGCATATCCTCGCCGCCCTGACCCGGCTGCGCCAGATTTGCTGCCACCCCTCGCTGGCCGGCGGCAAGCGCAATCTCGGTTCCGGCAAAACCGCCGCCCTCTTCGATGTCCTCGAACCGCTCTACGCCGGCGGTCATAAGGTCCTTGTCTTTTCGCAATTCGTCGAAATGTTGAAACTTCTCAAAATCGAATTGGAAGAACGGGGCCGGCCTTACTACATGCTCACCGGCCAAACCACCCAGCGCGCCGAAGTCGTGCAGGCTTTCCACAACTGCAAGGAACCGGCCGTTTTTCTCCTCTCGCTCAAGGCCGCCGGGACCGGGCTTAATCTCACTTCCGCCAGCTACGTTGTGCTCTACGACCCGTGGTGGAATCCTGCCGTGGAAGCGCAAGCTATCGACCGCACCCATCGTATCGGGCAGGACCGCACCGTCATCGCCTACCGTCTCGTCACCCGCGGCACGGTGGAGGAAAAAATCTGGCGTCTGCAACAGAGCAAGGCTCAGCTCGCCCAGGACGTTCTCGGCGAGGAAGGTTTTACCGGCAGCCTCACCCGGCAGGATTTCGACTTTCTGTTGGAGGATACGTCCGAAGAACTCACGGCCAGCGCGGACGCGGCTTGATTACAAGTTTCATTTCGTTTCTTGACCCGCCTCTGTTGTTCGGTTAGGTTTTTGTCATGAAGATGTTAGCCACAGTCGTCGTGGTTTTAGCCTTTTCTTTTGGCGTCGCCCAGGCCCAAAGCACTCCCGCTCCTCATGATATGACCGGCTTTTCCGCGAAGAACGCGCCGGCAATAAACCCTGAGTCGAGCAAGCTTGCGCCGAATCCTCATCCCGACCTGAAACCCAAAGTCGGCGGAGTTTTTGTGGACGGAGGGAAATACGGTTGGGTCTTGGTTTCACCCGGCGCCGATCCGTCTTACGGAATTGGCGAAAAGTACCTCGCTGCGCCACGCCAATTCGGCCCCGATGTCGATCACACCAGTCCTCCTGGCTCCCATCGCGATGCGGGCGGCCTTAAGCTTTTCTCGCTGGAATTTTAGTACCCTGTTTGTTGGCTAAGAGGGGGTAGTTGCAAGCTACTGTCTGTAACGAGAAAGGCACTTTATGCGTCAAAATGTCACGTTATTGCCACTTCTTTTTTCTTGCGCCTTTCGCCTTGACGCTTATGTTGTTTTTTCCTGATGGAGATCCCATTGGGTGGAATGTATCTTCAAGTCAATTTACTAGGGTAAGCGAGACTTTCGGAGAGCAGCATTAGGGCGCTTCTTTAGATTAGAGTTGGCTTAAGAGATGCTGAATTAGGCCCAACTTCACAAAAATCCATTAATATGCCTTCGAAAGAATCTTCCTCGCCTCGCAAAAAGCCACCCCGCGTCAGCCGGAATCTTGCGAATTCTTCGCCGTCTCCGGTACCGCCTCCGGCCATGACGGCGGGACCGCCACCGGCGACGGGGCCAAAGAAGGATCTTCCGGCCTACGAGTTTCTCGGCTACCTGCCCGATTCCTACGGCACAAAGAAACTTTTCCTTGTGGCGCGCGACCCTCATATCCTTTTCGCTTACTGGGACTTAAATCCGGTCCAGTATCAGGAAGCAGCCCGCGCCGCCCATGATGGCAAGGTTTTCCTCGAGCTTTACGTTCAAAACGAAGGCCGGGTGCAGCAAATTCATGTGTGGGATAGCCATCGCAATTGGTATCTTCACGCCAATCGCCCCGATACGTTGTTTGTCGCCCAGCTTGGCTATTACCGGCACGATGGCGGCTTTGAGGTCCTGGCCCGCTCGTCGGAAGTGCGCACTCCGCGCGACACGCTCTCCCCCAATATCGACGCCCAATTCGTCACTATTCCTTTCCATATCCCCTTCAAGGAGCTTTACCAGATTATCGCCTCGCAGATTCGCCCGGGCGAAGAGCTGGCCGAAACGCTGGCGCGCCTGCAGCGCAACGATTACCGGCTCCCCTTCCAGGCCCGCGTGCCGCGCGACCTGACGCCGAAAGAGAGCGAAGAACTTCTCGAATATCTCGGCGACGAGGAAATCCGCCGCCGGATGGTCGGCTCTTTCGAGATCACCGAAATTTTACGCAAGCGTTTCGAGACGATGCTCTCCTCAGGCCAGTGGACTTCGAGCGCCGGCGCCTGGGTGACGAGCGTCAGCAGCCCGTTTGGCGCCTCCTTCGGGCGCGAGCGGGGTTTCCACATGCATGTCAACGCCGAGCTGATCATCTATGGCGGCACGGAACCGACCGCCAAGGTGCGCATCGACGGCCACGATATCACCCTGAGCAAGGATGGAACCTTCTCCTATCATTTCGTCTTCCCCGATGGCCAGTTTCACATCCCGATTGCGGCGACTTCCGCCGACGGCGTGGAAACACGCAGTGCGCTCCTCTCTTTCCTGCGGATGACCGATTTGGAAGGCGATGTGCGCAAAACGGGCCAGCCGCCGCTCAATGAGCCGATTGGGCGGAAGAAGTAGCATCTCCTTTTGAAGGAAACGGTATCTTACCTGTCCCCTTTTTCACATTTTGGATCGTTAATCGTGTCTGACCCCATTTTCTCTGGAGTTTCGTCAATATGAGGTCCATTGGATAACCACACGGGCCGGTAATAGTTCGATAAATCGCTATTGTGCCATCCAGGCATTCTCCCGGATCTGGATGATAAGTAATCTGATATCCATTTCATTGGCACCCTCGGGCGCCATGGCTGGCTGTGGAATTCGTTTTACCATTTATCAGTTAAATGAATAATAATATTCGGCTGTTTATCAGTTATTTCTTTCAAGAACTGTTCGGTATTATCAGGGGTAAGTGACACATAGTTAAACATATGGTGTTTTAATCTTAAAATAAGAATATCTCCAAAGAGCCTATTCCCCCAACGAAAAACTCCTAGAGCCTTGGGGTTACAAAAGGGTACTAAATCCATAAAGGTTGCAAGCCAAATTTCAAGTATATCATCAAGTCTAAATTTTTTGATAGTTAATATACCTAATGCCCGAATTTCAATTGCCGACTTCGTAATTCTATATCCATAAAATAGACGCAAGCCGTACTGCCATATTGTAAACGCAAAAGTACTGGCAATTAGAATCGCAAGTATAGCATTCATAAGTTTACATTCTAGGTAGTGATTCCATTGGTTGAGGGTTAGGAACTGGAAAACGGGGACATGCACCGTTTCATTGGTTGATTTCTCTTAGTCACTTCCCTCCCTTTTGCCAAGACAACGAAAACGGTGTCTTTTCCTCCTTTTTCTTTTCGCTTGGAACTTAAAATTAATTTTTTCCAGCTATCTTTCCCTTTAGCTCCCCAGAAAATTCGCCCGCGATGCGCAGATAGGTATCGGACGGCATTCCATCAAAACTCCCAAACTCGCTGGCCCCGACCGGCGGGTTGTTCGTGCACTTGAAAATCGCCGTGCCTTCGTCGATTTCGTCGAACATGGCGATGTAAAGCATGTTGACTCCCAAGGCGATGAGGCCATTGCCCTGCGCCTTAAAGAAGGCGCCCTTGACCCGGTCGATATCGCCGAAGGGAGGAGACTGGCCGCGGTAAATCATCAAATTATGCCAGCGAAAGCCGGGGAAAATGACGGGCATGTAGCCGAGCTTGTTCTGGCGGCACCAAGTCAGGTCCGCGCCGGCAAATTCCTCGATGGTTTTGTTGAATTGATCGATGGTCTTATAACGGCCAACCGTCCACGGACTGACGATATTCGCCTGAATGATGACGTCATGGAGCTGGGGATCTTGAACCGCGTCCCGGTTCTGGTCCCGCCATCCATAAGGTACGCCGAGCATGACGCAGTTGCCTCCGTATTGCGGATCGTTCTTGAGGAAATCGATCAGCCGGGCACATTCATCGAGCGTGTAGTTTCTGTGTTCGTCGAAACCGACGCCCCAAACAGCAACCACCGGCTTTCCGTTTTGCATTTGATAGGAGGGGTCCTGGGTGACTTCCATCCGGTCGACGAGACGTTTCCAGTCCTTGATGATGATCGAGTCGATTTCACCTTGATCCAAGCCGCTGAGATCATACATGACCGCCCAGGTTCGCCCGTGGGCATTCGCGCCTCGCCTGACGTTGTCGAGGATCGCATCGAGGTGGTCGTATTGGCCTGGTGATCTCAGCTCGGTCCCGAAGCGCTGAAGAAATACGCCGTCGATTCCATAATCGGCCATCCACTTAAAATGGCGGTTGACCGTTTTGGCGTTGTACGAGCTGAAGAGGGTGGCGGTGCGGCCGTTGGCGAAGTGAAAGGGCGTTGGGTAACATTCTCCGGGACTGGCCTCCGACATGTCGGGCCATAGATCCACTGTGCAATCTCCCGGCTTAAATTCCTGGTCATGGCCATAATGGACCCAGCCCGCGCCGGAGCCGTCTCCTTCCGTCAGAAACCACCCCTGATAGCCGCACATGACTTTTCCGTTCAGCGTCGAAGGATCCGTCCCCGGTTGGCGCGTCCCGTGAAAGGGACTCATGCGGGCATAGACTTCATCCCAGGTTTGGGCCAGTGGTCCGCGCGAAGACGGCACCGCTGGCCGGTTCGCCCAGGGAGTGTGTAACACCAAAAGCCCAATGACCGCCAGCGAGCCAAGAACGACAACGACCGTTCTGCTTTTCATGAGAGTGTGAAAACGGGAACAGGTACCGTTTCACATTGTTTGATTTCTTTTAGTCGCTTCCTTCCCTATTGCCAAGACAACGAAAACAGTCCCCGTTTTTATCCTGTGGGTCCGGACTTGAATAATAGCTTATAGAGCTAGCGCCGGCGAGACATTGAATTTCCCGCGCTACGGCCCGCGAAATGGTCAGCCTGGAAATTCTATAATCTCTAAGAAAACTCCGGATTACAATCGAGACTCACCCAGGCGTTGATTTCGCGGTCGAAGTATTGGTCTTTGAGGGTGAGTTCGCCGGTTTTGAGCATGACCTTGATGGAGGTGGTGTCTTTCAGGCCAAGTTCAAATCCTCCCTTGGAAATTTTAAGCGGAACGACACTGGGCGGCGGAACGACTTTGCCAGGCGAGCCGGGGGAATAAGGCTTGGCGGTCGGATACGGTTTGACGGTGGGATAGGGTTGAACGGTGGGACTGAGACCAAGACCGGGATTAGGCTTGGCGCTGGTGGCGGTAGCGACGGCCTGGGCGGCATACCGCTCGGCCAAGGCGAGCCGGGTCGAAATCTTGGCCAAGACCTGGTTGGTTTTCTCGATTTCGTCCCGCATCAAACGTATCCGTCTCATGAGGACAAAGGGAAAAACGAGCCATACGGTCGAGGCAAAAACGACCATAACCCCTAAAACAGACTCAAAGAACCCTAACAGAGGTGAAGTCTCAGCCATGCAGGCATAATTACAACCAATACTATGCTAGCCAAGCAAAAAATTGACCGAATAAATTTCCTCGAAAATGGATAATAACCCGAATGGCCGCACGCTATCGTAACATTCTCAGAGGAAAGCCCTTTTGCATGCCCCACGCGGCAATTTTGTAACGGGCAGATAGTAGTAGGCGAAGGGTTTTAACCGCCATAATTTCGGTTTTCAAAAGAGGGCGAATTTGGGTGCTTTCTTTTGCTTAACTTGAATGCACTTTTAAATCTAACCGAAGACTTTTCCGTTTGGCTTTCTGGGCTACACGGAAACGGCTTGGAATTTCATCAAGATATGTTTATTATTATTATTCCATGCACATCAATAAGTTCGGCTTTCCATTTGAGAAGAGATCGAGTGTCGCCGATTTTCTCGTACTTCCGCTATTGGCGCCGATCGTTCTCTTTTTGATCGATTCTTTCCTGATCCCTCAGGCGTTTCTTTTGCCGCTAATGCTCGTGATGACTCTGAGTTATTTGGCCCTTCGCCTGCCCGTTCCCGCAGTCGCT
Organism: Methylacidiphilales bacterium; assembly: GCA_035508775.1. Lineage (GTDB taxonomy): Bacteria > Verrucomicrobiota > Verrucomicrobiia > Methylacidiphilales > UBA1321 > JABDGH01. The sequence continues at coordinate 4,184 of DATJMI010000037.1, read as the reverse complement.
TCCTGGGCGATCGTTTATTTGGTTATTGTGCTTCTGGTTTCATTTTATCCGATTGAGACGACACAAACAGTGCCTTATTTACGGCCTTACGTCAGAACGGCTTTTATTTTGGCGGGCGGGATAACGGCTTGTTTGCTGGCCAGTCACCGGACGCGGCTGCTCAAAAGCAATGCGGCGCTGGTGCAGATCATCTCGGCATTGCCGTCGGCGGTGGTGGTTTCCGATATTTCAGGCAACATTCTGTTAATGAATAAGGCCTGCCAGCAATTGCTGGAGGGGCGCTTGCATGCTCTTACCGGGCTCTCTTTTTTTTCGACTTTTATCGGGCAGGAAGAACAGGGCCAAATCATCGCACAGTATGTCAATTTCTTTCAGACGGATCAGCCCGGCCCCTTTCCCATGGTTCTATGCACCCGGGGCGACCGGCCTCTGAAGCTCAATGTTTCCATTACCATTGTCACGCTGGACAAGACCCGGTACGCCATGACCTTGGTTGAGAAAGCCGAGGATGATGTTCCGGCCAATAGCATTTGAGAGGCGCGGCGCATTCTGGAAATGCGAAGCCTTTCCGCCGGCCGCAGGATCAACGCCCCGGGGCAAAAAAACTCCGGCCGGTTACTGAGGCAGGAACTGCGTGCCGGTCAGGCATTCCTGGCTCAGCGGCAGACGGATCACAATGGCCGTTCCTTTCCCAAGTTCACTTTCGGCCGTGACCATGCCGTGATGAAACTGGATAATCTGTTTGACAATCGAAAGCCCCAGGCCGGTTCCGCCCGAAGTGCGGCTGCGTCCCTTGTCGACCCGGTAAAAGCGCTCAAAGATGTGGGGCAAATCGGCGGGCGGAATGCCGATTCCGTTGTCGGCCACGCGCAATTCCATCCATTTGCCGTCGGCCATGGCGGAGATGACGATGCGCCGGGGCGGATTGGAATAGGCGACGGCGTTTTCCAGGAGATTGAGGATCACCTGTTCAAAGCGCAGCGTGTCGACTTCCACCGGCGGCAGGCTCGGGGGTATGTTCAGTTCAATTTCCGCCGCGCGGCCGTCCTTCTTCGTTTGCCAATCCTGCACGAGCTGGCGGAAAAACGCCTCGACGCGAATCGCGCTTGAATCGACTTCCATCTGGCGCGCTTCGAGCCGGGCCAGCACAAGCAAATCCTCGATCAGGGAATTAAGCCGGTTGGAATGGCGCTGCAACGTCTCGAGCAGACGCCGCAATTCCTCCGGCGGCAGCTTGGGATTGTCGAGCAGCGTTTCGAGATAGCCCCGGAAGATGGCCAGAGGCGTGCGCAATTCGTGAGAGACGTTGGAGACAAATTCCGTGCGAACCATTTCGAGATGCTTGATCCGGGTGATGTCGTGGAAAACGATGACTGCCCCGCCAATTTCGCCTTTTTTTGCGCGAATGGGCACCGCGCTGATTTCAAAGTGACGCCGGGGCAGCCCCTGGACGGTATTCTCAAGAATCACTTCTCCCCGGCGCGGCTGGCCGGCGAGAATCGTCTCCCGCACGATCATTTCGACCCGCGCTTCGCGCAACGCCTCGAGCACCGTGCGGTTGAGCGGACTCTGTTTCAAATCGAAGAGGCTGAGCATCTCCTCGTTGATCAACCGGATGACATGCCGCTGGTCGACGACCAGCACTCCTTCGACCATATTGGCCAGGAGCGTGTTGAGATTGAGGTCCTCCTCCTGCTGCCGCAGTTGCAGTTCCTCGATCCGCAGGCCGAGCATCTCGAGATCGCGCGAGATCCGCGCGATCACCGGCGGCCCGTTAATGTACGACCAGCCGGGCTTCTTTCCGGCCGCAAGTTGCGCGGACAGGCGCCCCAACTGGCGCAGCGGGCTCGTGTAATGTCGGCGGATCATCAGCCAAAAAACCAGCAACTGGATGATTTCGGCCAGCAGGGCCCATGCGAGCAAGTGGTAGCCGGTTGAATCCATGGTTCCGCGATTTATATCGCGCTAGAGGCTATCCGAAAAGTAGACGTAGGCCACACCGAAAGGCTTTTTGCCTTGGAGCAAGAAGCCGAGCGGTCCTGCGGACGGCAGTAACGCTTCGCCCAAAAAGAATACTGCCGTAGGCAGCACCGACACGATCCCCGAAAATTAAGTGGCGTTTTACAACTCCTTGAAGATGAATGAAATTGAGATGCTCTATTGTTTCTGCTGAGCCTGTTGCCGGATCATCGCCTCCACTTTGGCCAAATTGTTCTGTGCGCCAGGATCGTTGGGGTTTAGACGCAATGCCTGTTGAAATTGAGCCATCGCTTCAGCTATTCGTCCCTTTTGTGCAAGAGCGACACCTAAGCTGCTGTGGGTGCCAGCATTATCAGGGTCGATTTTCAGGGCTTCTCCAAGTTCGGCCATTGCTTTGTCTATTTGCCCCTCTTGTACGAAGACATCGCCAAGGTTCTCATGAGCCTCGGCATAATTTGGTCTAATTTCCAAAGCTTTTTGAAATTCCGGAATCGCCTTATCCAACTCTCCCTTCCTGACAAAAATATTGCCACAATTACAATAAGCCTCCGCAATATCGGGCTTCATTCTTTTCACTGCTTGAAACTGAGCCATTGCCTCGTCTAACTGCCCTTTTTGCAAAAGGACATTGGCCACGCTGTAATGCGCCATCCAGCAATCCGCATTTTTGTTCAGCGTATCGGACCAAAGCGACTCATTACTTTGGTAGACTCCGGCCCGCTGCCAACTCCATGTCCCAAGAATCAGCAGCAGTCCGGCGCCCAGACTCGGTCGTAACCAGGGGATTCTCGAGATGGCAAAAAAATCCGAAAGCCAGATCAGCGCCGCTGCCGCCAGTGCCAGCGGTCCAATGGCGGCCAAGTACTGGAAATGATCGCTCACAAATGAGTAACGCTGAAAATAAAAATCCATCAGCCCGGAAACCGGAAACAGTGCAACCAGAAAATAAACGAAGACGAAAAAGGAGACCCGCAATCGCGATTGGTATGTGAACCACAGAACAAACAGGGCGGCTAACACAGCCAATAAAGGCAGATACGAGAACCACGGCCCGGTATTAATGTGCCAGCGCGGATAAATCGTCATCAGCGGTTGGGCCAAATCAGCTTGCCGAGATAAAACCAGACTGCATCGCCCGCTACCACTGGTCGCTCCAACCAAGGTTGTGCCTCCTGTGGATACAGAGCTCTTAGCAGGCGCTGTTTTTGTGTCCACACGGAGACGAAACCAGTGGCAATCGACATAAGAATGATTGGAGCCATCCCGGCCAAATTGCGCCATTGCCATTTGCCCTCCATCCACCAGACGCACAGGCAAAGAATCACCGGCAAAATCACCGTCGATGACTTGCTCGCCATCGCCAGAGCGGCGAAAAACAGGGTCAAGCCATAGTTCCATCCATTGCTGGTTTCTCCTTCGGAATTGGAATCCTTTGCTCTTAGCCATTTCACAAAGAAAAGAATCGAGAGCAGGAAGAATAGACCTGACTGCGTATTCTTGATCTCGGTGATCCACGCCACCGATTCGACCTGGACGGGATGAAGCGCCCAAAGCGCTGCGCCCAGCCACGCGCCCGAACCCGGCACTTGCAGACTCAGCAACACCCGCCAGAGCAACACCGCGCACGCCGCGTGAAGCAACACATTCACCAAATGATAGGGCAGCGGATTCAAGCCCCACAGAGCGTGCTCCACCCAGACGGTGGTGAGCGTCAGGGGACAAATATCGGCGGCGCTGGTCGTCCAGATTTCTTTCAATCCCAGCGGCCCGACAATGCATGGATTTCGCACGATAAATCCTTCGTCATCCCAAACAAATCCCGCCCACCAGACTGGGATGTAGGTCAAAATGACGGCTAGAACCAAAGCCATCCCCCACAGCCAATCTCGGTTCAGCCACTCCGGCAGCGGCGGAGCGGAGACAATTCGCCTGGCCGCCGGGCGCGGCGTGGAAACTTTCTCATCCGCCGCGCTTTTGCTCATGAACTGCTTGGCCATGCCTTTGGGCAATCAGAATGCGGCTTTTTCCACGCCGGTAGAAGCAGATTTTGCTCTGACCCGGTGGCCGGCAAAGGAACCCCAGATCACCTCAGTTATTGGCTACCCGTGCTTCGCATAAAATGCCAGATAGCCGAGGCAAGGCTTAGGGATTCGTATAAGTCATTACTTTTTGGCCGAGTTACAGGGCCGAATATTCAGGTGGAC
>DATJMI010000036.1:0-15893 GCA_035508775.1 Methylacidiphilales bacterium | reverse complement strand
GATCATGCATCTTGAGGCTGAAACGATAAGGAGTCCCGGTCTTGCGCTACGCGTCATGAAATCAAACGGCGGAGGCGAAAATGAAGCGCCTCAGACCCCGGCAAAGGCGACAGCATGGACACTAAAAACGAGGGCGAACGTGTTCTTAGCCACGTTCTTGGTTTGGCGATTTTCAGAGGAAAATTTGCGTAGATTTTTGAAAATCAAGAGAGCGACCCCAACGGGATTCGAACCCGTGCTACCTCCGTGAAAGGGAGGTGAGCTAACCACTACTCCATGGGGTCTCAAGAAGAGCCGGAAACTATACGCCCAAGCGGGAAGGAAATGCAATCACGAGATGCGACATCGACCTCGGCGACATCGGTCTTGTTCTTCTTCGCGGGCACATCGTAAACTCGGACGTTTGAAATAGATGAATCCTGGACATGATCGCGCCGCTGAATGATTTTCCCTCGGAATTCGAGCGCCAGGTCAATCTCGCCTTCGGGCCGGGCGGGCTGCTGGCGAAATCGCGCGATTTCGAGTACCGGCCCCAGCAGCAGGCGATGGCGGCGGCGGTCGCGCGCGCTTGCCGGGACCGCTCACACCTGATCACCGAGGCCGGCACCGGCGTGGGCAAAAGCCTCGCTTACCTGGTGCCGGCGGTATTTCACGCGCTGGCAGAAAACCGCAAGGCGCTCGTCTCCACCCATACGATCAACCTGCAGGAGCAGCTTTTTTACAAGGATATTCCACTGGTGCAAAAGCTGTTGCCGGAGCCGTTCAAGGCGGTGCTGCTCAAGGGTCGCCAGAATTATCTTTGCCCGCGGCGGTTGGAGCGGGCGATGAGCCACGGCGGCGAGCTTTTCGCCTCGCGCGAGCAGGAGGAGATGAAGCGCATCTGGGAATGGAGCCACCGCACGCGCGACGGCACTCTCTCCGATCTCGATCCGGCGCCCGATCCGCAGGTCTGGCTTCAGGTTTGCAGCGAGCCTCACGTCTGCACGGCCCGCACCTGCGGCCTCGGCCCGGAGTGCTTTTATCAGCGCGCGCGGCGGGAGGCCGAAACGGCCCGCGTCCTGGTGCTCAACCACTCGCTTTTTTTTAATTTTCTCGCCGGAGCCGAGGCCGCACTGGAAGAGCGGGGCTATCTTTTCCACAACGACTTCATCATCTTTGATGAAGCGCACACGCTCGAAGGCGTGGCGGCGCGGCATCTGGGGCTTGATCTCTCCCATGGCAGCCTGCGCTATCTGCTGCACCGGCTTTTTCATCCCCGGACGCAAAAGGGGATCGTCGCGGCGCTGCGCAGCGGCGAAGCCATGAAGCTGGTGTTGGAGGCGGAGGAAGAGGCGGATCTGTTTTTCGACCGGATCGAACGCAAGCTTGATTTCAAACGCGCCCGCGAAATCCGGCTGCGCGAGCCGGGCGTCACGGAAAACACACTCGACCTGCCGCTGGCCCGGCTTTATCGCAACCTCGCCGACGCGGCGCGCGAGATCGACGACGAGGTGTTCAAGGCCGAGGTGCAGGAAGCGGCCCGGCGGGTAGAAGCGATGCGCGCCGGCATCGGGGAGTTCATCGGCCAAACCCGCGCCGGTCACGTTTACTGGGTCGAGCGGCATGAGAAGCGCGAGACGCGCCTGACGCTGACCGCCGCTCCGGTTGAGGTGGCATCGCAACTGCGCACGTTGATTTTCCGGTCCGATAACACCGCGATTCTGACGAGCGCGACGCTCGCCGCTGGCGACGGCCTGCGCTATTTCGTCAACCGCGTCGGCGGCGAAGATGCGGCTATACTCCAGGTCGATTCACCCTTCGATTACCAGCGGCAGATGCGGGTCTTTATTCCGCGCAAAATGCCCGAGCCCGCCGCGCGCGACGCCTATGAAAGCGCCCTGGAGCATTGGATTCGCCATTTTGTTTCGATGACCCAGGGCAAGGCGTTCGTTCTCTTCACCAGTTACCAGACAATGCAACAGCTGGCCGATGCGCTCGCCTCGTTTTTTCGCAGCGAGCGAATCACCTGCCTCGTCCAGGGCGGCTCGTTACCGCGGCACCGGCTGCTGCAAAAATTCAAGGAGGACCGCGACTCTGTCCTTTTCGGCACCGACTCCTTCTGGCAGGGAGTGGACGTGCCGGGCGAGGCACTGAGCAACGTCATCCTGACCCGGCTACCTTTCGCCGTGCCGGACCATCCGTTAACCCAGGCCAAGTGCGAGCGGATTATCGAGCAGGGCGGCGACGCATTCCGGGAATTCTCTCTGCCCGAGGCGCTATTGAAATTCCGCCAGGGCGTGGGGAGGCTTATCCGCACGCAGCAGGACAAGGGGATCATCGTGATTCTCGACAACCGTATCCTGACCAAGACTTACGGGAAGGCGTTCCTCGCCGTTCTGCCGAAATGCCCGGTCGAGGTGGTGGAGTGAGCTAAGACCCGCTCTGCGCGCGGATGGTCTGTACCTGCTGAGCGCTGATAGGCGAGGCCTGATTGCCGTAATCGTGACGAATGAAGGTCAGCACATCGGCAATTTGCTCATCGGTTAGCCGGGCAAAGACAGGCATCGTATTGGAATAATGGGGCCGGTCTGGAGGCAGCACCGCGGCCGGGCCTTTCAAAAGCACACGAACAAGCATCTGAGGATCGCCCGCCACGATGTCGTCGTTGACCAGGGCCGGCTGCATGTTTTCAACCCCATAACCGTCCACCTGGTGGCAGGTGGCGCAATTGGCGGTATAGATCTGATGACCGGCTTCGAGGACTTGAGGCGATGCGCCCTGGGGAGTTTCCGGAGCCGGCGTGCATCCGGCGAGCAAGCAGGCGACAGGCAACCCGAGGAAAAAGCGCTTCATTATTTTCCGGTATAGAAAATGCGCCAGATGCGGCCTTTGACCGTATCGCTGACGTAGAGAGAGCCGTCGGGTCCCTGAGCCACTCCGGCGGGCCGGTATTTGGCCTGGTGAGGCGTTTTGATCACCGGAACACCCGCGAAATTATCGGCAAAGACCTCATAAGTCCCCACCGGCATGCCTTTGCTATCGAAAGGCACGAAAACGATATTATATCCGCCCTGGGGCAGGGGAGTACGGTCCCACGAACCATGGAAAGCAATGAAGGCTCCATTGCGGTATTTTTCAGGAAATTGCGTTCCCGTATAGAACATCATCTGCAAGGGGGCCCAGTGGCCGGGAAAAGCGATCACGGGATCGTCATATTTGCCGGGAGGAGCCTGTTTCTTATTATCGCCACCGAATTCAGGGGCGATCATATGCGCGTTTTTACGCGGATCCCAATAGGTGTAGGGCCAGCCAAAATTGACTCCATCCTTGAGCAGATGCATTTCCTCGGCCGGCCCATCGGCGTTGTCCTCCGCCGTGTAATCGGTGGGATCGACGTCGTTGAGATTGTCCCGGCCCATCTGAACGGCAAACAGCAGCTTCGAAACCGGACTCATCGCGATGGCGATGCAATGGCGTTCGCCGGTCGAAAAATGATAGCCATCCGCCTGGGTCTGATTCTGCGCGTCGCTCTTAAAACGCCAGATGCCCCCGTGTGTTTTCAAAAACTCGGTCGCATCCATGCCCTTGGCGCCGAAGCCGCGATCACCCGTGCTATAGACATTCATGTACGAGCCGACATCGATATACATATTGCCCGCCTCATCGAAAGTAATCGATTTGGCTTCATGGCCGTCGCTGAAGGGAAGATCCTTGACAATGGTCTCCGGCTGCCCCGTGGGAACCAGTTGGCCCGGTACCATCTTATAACGATAGACAGAATTTTGATTCGAATAATAAAGGTAGCCGTGCCACAGGGTCAGGCCGGTGCCGCTCTGGCCTTTGCCGCCGTTCACGCCAAAGGTTTGGATGACGTCGAAATGGCCATCCCCCTTGGTATCGCGCAGGGCGAGAATGTTATTATGGCGGGCGTAGAGATCGCCGTTGTCGGCCACAGCCAGAAAACGCAACATGCCGAGGTTATCGGCAACGACCATGGCGTGAAATCCGGGTGGAAGTTTTAAGCCATCGTCATCCGGATCGGGAGTGGGGAGGCCAGCCTTGGCCATCAGTACGCAGAGGCATCCGGACAAAGCCAGAACCCATATCCGAAAATGTGTTTTTTTCATTTATATTTGATGATGCGGTTGTTAGGCGGAAGACCTTTTCCTATCAAGCGGCCTCCTACTGTCAAGACTCCTAATGACGTTTTAACTTTAAAAACTGTTCAAAAAAAATAAACCCGGGCCATGTCAACGTTTCGAATGCCCCCTATGGCTTGCCCGCCAGTTCGGCTTCTTCGGCAACCATGTAGGGCTTGATTTTGCCCTGCAACTGCGGCGGCACGTGGACGGTCAGGAAAATGGAATCGTCCTGGTAGGAAATATCGAGCACCCGTCCGACGCGGTGCAATTCCGCCACCAGTGCCGTGAGATGATTCGGCAGCACCAGCTTCACCCGCAACCGCCATGATTTTACCTGGTGCTCAATCTCGCCGAAAAGCTGGTCCAGCCCCTCGCCCATGGTGGCGGAGATGGCGACGCTGCCCGGATTCTTATGCAAGGCGTATTCGACCAACGCCGGATTGGTGACGCGGTCAATCTTATTGAAAACAACGATCATCTGCTTGCCCCAGGCGTTGAGCTCCTCCAGCACCGTTTGCACCGCCTCCATCTGCTGCTCGTAAAGCGGATGGCTCAGGTCCACGACGTGCAGGAGTAAATCGGCCTCGGAGACTTCTTCCAGCGTCGCTTTGAAAGACTCAATGAGATGATGCGGAAGCTGCTTGAGAAAACCGACCGTGTCGGTCAACAAGAGCTTTTGCTTGTTCGGCAAAACGAATTGCCGTGTGGTCGGATCGAGCGTGGCGAAAAGCTGATCCGCGGCGTAAACTTCCGCGTTGGTCATCCGGTTGAGCAGCGTCGATTTGCCCGCGTTCGTATAGCCGACGATGGACGCGATGGGCCAGTGCTGGCGCAGCCGGCCCTGTCTTTGCGTTGTCCGCTGCTGGCGCACTTCGCCAAGTTCTCGCGACAGCCGGGCGATTTTTTCCTGTACCCGCCGGCGGTCGACTTCGAGCTGAGTTTCGCCCGGCCCCCGCGTGCCGATTCCACCGCTTTGGCGTGAGAGGTGAGTCCACATGCCGGTCAGCCGCGGCAACAGATATTGCAACTGCGCCAGCTCGATCTGCAGTTTGCCGTCCTTCGATTTGGCCCGTTGCGCGAAAATGTCGAGGATGAGTTGGGTCCGATCGAGTATCTTCCGCTCGAAAACCTTTTCCAGATTGCGGCTTTGCGCGGGACTCAGTTCATCGTTGAAAATCACCGTGCCCACGTTTGATTTCCGGCACAACGCCGCCAGTTCGTTCGCTTTTCCCGCTCCGATATAGTAAGCGGCGGTCGGCGCGGGCCGCCGCTGGATCGCGGTTTCCACCACTTCGCCCCCGGCGCTTTTCACCAATTCACCCAATTCCTGGAGTGACTCCGCGTGATCCCATTTGCTTTCCTCGGGAGTTTCGAGACCGATCAAAAGCGCACGCTCGTTGCCGGGTGGAGGAGAGGTCAGGTGGGACGCTTTCAAGACAGATACGGCGCATCCAGGGAAGGAAGCTCGGCGCCGTGAAGCATAACTCTCCGCAAATTAGGCTCACGATTAAACCAAGTCAACTGGCGCTTTGCGTATTGGCGCGTCGCCACGAAAATGTCACGTTTGAGCCAGGGAGGCACGCGGTAATCCCCCTCTGCACGCATAATCAGGCTTTCTCCAATTTCCCGATAACCGATCCCCGAGAACCGGCGGACCGCCTCAAGGGAATGCCGTCTTCTCAATTCCATTACCTCCTCGACCCAACCGGAGGCGAACATTCTCTCCACGCGCGCCTCGATTCGTTTTTCCAGTTCCTCTTTCTCGCGCTGAATCCAGAAAGCGGTGAAATGGGGCACCAGCGGCTCCGGCGTCTTTTCCTGCCACTCTCGCAACGAACGCCCGGTGGTTTCCACAACTTCGATGGCCCGCGCCAGTCGCCGGGGATTCGACGCATCAAGCCGCTCCAACATCGCCGGGTCGGCTCGCTTCAACCGCTCGCGCAATTGTTCGGGAGTAAGTTTGGCCAATTCCGCGCGCAACTCGTCCGGGCCCTGAGGCGCATCGCATAACCCCCGTGTCAGTGCGCGAAAATAGAGTCCCGTGCCGCCCACGACAATGACACGCCGGTTCGCGGCGGCCTGCTCGCGCAGAAATTCCGCGGCATGCTTGCGATATTGCGCCACGTCAAAACTCAGGCCAAAGTCGGACAGATCGAGCCCGCCGTGTGGAATCTCCGCCCGCTCCGCCGCCGATGGTTTGCCGGTGCCGATGTTGGCCCCGCGATAGACCTGCATCGCGTCCATAGCCAGGATGGCGCCGTCGGTCCGGCGCGCCAGCGCCAGACCCAGATCGCTCTTGCCCGTCGCCGTCGCGCCGACGAGAAAAATCGGGGTGAGCGCGCTGCTGGAATTCAGAGACATGACGCCAAGCTACGCCCTCTTTTCAAAACATGGCAAGCTGGTCGTATTTGAAAGCAGGACGAATTATGATAAAATTAACCAAAAAATGGGGACGGCAGAACTGAAGATTCAAGATGAGGGCCATAAGCTTGTCTGTCTCCGTTTTCCCTCTCCGTGAATACGTGATGAGCAACCTAATTAAATTATGCCTGCCAAAGTATTTATTAGCTGTAGCCAACGTGGAGGGCCGGAAAGAGAGACGGCCCAAAGGATCAAGGAATGGCTCGAGTCTGAGGGCTACCAAGCTTATGTGGCAACAGAAATTTAGACATTACCGGAACTCAACCAAAACATCATCGAGGAACTAAAATCATCCGACTACTACCTCTTCATTAACTTCAAGAGAGAGCAGTTACAGCTTCCGGGAAATCCTCATCGTGGCTCTGTATACACCCAACAAGAATTGGCCGTTGCTTATTCTTTGGGATTTTATGATATGTTGGTTCTTAATGAAATTGGTGCTAAAAAAGAAGGGATTCATGAAATCATTGTAAGTAATTCCAAAGAGTTTACTTCATATTCTGACGTATTGGAGAAGATACAAGTAGCTGTCAGAAAGCATACATGGAACAAAAACCATTCTCGTCACCTTCGAGCAGTTAAAGTTCGAATTACAGAGAGCCCAATAGTTTTTCAAGACCATCAAGGGCCACGTTCGACATGGATTGTTTCCGTGGTAATCCAAAACGCTAGGCCAGACATTTCCGCCAGCCATTGTTCCGCTCGCTGCTTATCTATCAATCCCGGAGGACAATCCTCAAATCGTGGTTTTCTTAAGGTTTGCGGGCATATCGGGTATCAACAATTAATCTGGCCCGGCGACATGGGAGAGTTTGATCTGCTCAACATCTTAGCCGACCATCCACGATTGCCTCAACAGCCCCGCTATCCATCGGCCTTGGTGCCTTCAGATTTAGACCTCAATCCTGCGCCAATGCTTTTTACCTCTTGCGGAACTTATGTGGTAACTTACGAGGTGTACGCGGAGAATTTTCCTCGGTTAACTTTTACTGTTAGGATGGATGTTACTGGAACCGCGCCAGTAATCAATTTGGTTTGACGGTCCTAAGAGGAAAACGGTACCAGTCTCCGTTTTTCACTGCCCGAAAATTGCATGGGTAGCTATTCTAATCTCAGCGTCCGTGCGGCTTGATTTCCTTTACGCCGGAACGAGTATGGGGCTTGTTTCCAGGGTGGTTTGATATAGACGTTCCCCATGCACGTCATCACCCGAAAGCGGCTTAACGAATTTGCGCGGGACCATCCCGACGCGCTGAGCGCCCTGGAACACTGGTACCGGGCGATGAAGACCAATCGGTTCGCCAACTTCGCCCAGTTGCGGCAGATGTTCCCCAACGCCGACCAAGTCGGCGACAAGACAGTGTTCAACATCGGAGGCAACAGATATCGCCTGATTGCTGCTCTCCACTATAATCGTGCCAGAGTCTACATTCGTGCTATATTGACCCATCGCGATTACGACAAAGGAACCTGGAAACAATCATGACCCTCGCCCAAATCGACAAGACCAAGACGGCGTGGCCCGCCGTGGCCGAAATTCTTCACGTGCCCCACAGCGAAGAGGATTACCAGGAATTAGTGGCGCTCCTCGACAGCCTGGTTGATGAGGTGGGCGAGAATGAAAACCATCCCCTCGCGTCTCTCATGGAAGTCGTCGGTGTGCTCATCGAAAAATACGAAGACGAGCATGTGCCGGAACTTCGCGCTTAGCCGCCTTCTCGCGATTGCCACCTATCTCCGCAGAAACCGGATTTCCTCGCGCAGGCGTTCCACCTCGTCGAGGAGCGAGGAGAGAACCACGGCGCCTTTTTCGTTCACACCATACTCGGAGAGAAGCCTCGAGATGCGGCGCAGCTTGTGAACGGCCTCATCATCGAAGCGCGGTTTGCCCCGAGGAGAAATGGCGGAAATAATGCCATGACGCTGGTAGACCAGAATCCGGTCCTTCGAAACGCGTGTGATCCGTTCGACCATTTCGATACTGTAGAGATTACCGGAATCGGTGAGCCGCTTTGGGGGTGATTTCATGTTTTTCCGTTTCTGATCGGAAGCCAGAGGCTATCCGCGCGGGTTAAAGGAAGAGGCGTGGCGGAGTTGTTCCCAAAGTTCTTTTTCTTTGACGCCGATGTTTTCCGGTATTTCAATTCCAACAACAACATAGAGATCGCCGCGTTCGTCCGATTTCGGCTTCGGCAAGCCGCGTCCGCGCAGCCGCAACCGGCGCCCATTGGCCGTGCCGGCGGGGATTTTCACATTCAGATCGCCGTCGAGACTGCGCACGCGCACGGTCGCGCCGAGCACGGCCTCCCATGGCGCAAGAGAAAGATCGTAATAGAGATCGGCCCCGAGCGCCCGGAAGTCGGGATGGCTTGCCAACCGGACGCGCAGGAAAAGGTGTCCAGCTTCCCCGCCACCCATGCCAGGCTCGCCTTTGCCGGGCACACGGATGATTTGACCCTCCAGCGCGCCTTTGGGAATGCGCACCTTGAACGATTCGGTTTTGGTTTCGCCGGTTTGCGGGTCGGCCGACCGAAGCGAAATTTGCCGGACCGCGCCGCGCATCACTTCATCCAGCGTGACCAGGATATCGCCCTCGATGTCATGGCCGTGATGGATTCCCTCCCCGGCCGAGCGTTCCGCGGATGAGAACCCTCCAAAACCGCCGCCGCGCCCGAAAAATTGCTCGAAGAAATCGCTGAAGCCGGTTCCCTCGAAATGAAATTCCCGCGTGCCGCCGCCTCCGGCTTCGCGCCGCGGAAAACCGTTCCAGCCGGGAGCGGGCATGCCCGGTTTGTCCCAATTTTCACCCAGTTCGTCGTATTTCTTCCGTTTTTCGGGATCACTGAGCACCTCGTAGGCTTCGTTGATTTGCTTGAATTTGGCTTCCCCCGCTTTTTTGTCCTTGGCCACGTCGGGATGATATTTCCGGGCCAGGGCGCGGAAGGCTTTTTTGATCTCTTCCGCGCTGGCAGTGCGACTAACGCCGAGCATCTCGTAGTAATCCTGAAAAGCAGTTGCCATGACAAAGGCGTATTATTGCATCGCCCGGAAAAAATGCATGGAGATTTCACCGGTGGCGGCAAGCCGGACCCTCAAATCCGATTCCCTTGTCCTTATAAGCCAAAATGTCAATATTAAAACATTTGACCGCCATAGAGCGCATCATTAAGGTGCGGGCATGCGTCGCGCGGCCCTTTGCATGGTTCTGGCTGCGTTTGCTTTTTCCTGCGGCGGACAATGGTACGCCCTGCAGTGTGTGGCTTGGGCAGGCATGCTGTATGACTATTCGCAAACGGTTCCTTTTCCGGTGGCGCTGGAAATGACCTTCAGCGGGCAATATCCCTGCGCCATCTGCAAAGAAATCGCCGAAAAGAAACAGGCGGAAAAAGAAAAGGTGCTGGTGATGGCAACCGACAAGCAGAAAATTTTGGCGAAGGAAACAGAAGTAGCTGGAGCTTGCTTTGCCCCCACGCCGGCCGATTACCCGGTTTTGCGGCAAGAGCTGATCCTACATTCGGAACCTCCCCCGCTTCCGCCTCCTCGTTTCACCTAAGCAAGTCCAGCTTGGCATGTCCGCATCCCGCGGACTTCTATCAGTTGCGGAGATTAACCCGGATTATCCGGCGCTTCTATCCGCTTACCATCATAATCACAATTACAATAAGAACTACCCATGTCCTACTTTCAGTTTCACAGAATGGCTGCGACAGTGATCGCGGCTATCCTCGCGCTTAATCTATTGATGAATCAACTTTACGCCCACGGGTTCGAAGGAGACCGATTTTTCCCACCCACCATTCAAACCGATGATCCCTTTGCCACCGATGAATTCTCCCTGGGATTCCAATGTTTCAATGATCCGGCAGGGAGCGATGGCACACCCAAGACGAGGGAAATCGACGTTTCCAGTGAATTCGACAAGGAAATCTTTCCCAAATTCGCCGTGGGGGTCTCAGGCACCTACATTAACCTTGATCCGCAGGATCATCTGGCACCGGCGCAGGATGGATTCGACAACATCGAACTAAGCGCCAAATATCAGCTCTGGGAAGTCCCCGAGCATGAATGGATCCTCTCGCTCGGCTGTCTGGCCGATCTGGGTGATACTGGCAGCAAAGCGCTGGGCGTCGATTCGTTCAGCACCTATACGCCGACGGTTTATTTCGGCAAGGGATTCGGCGATCTGCCGGATGAACTCAAATACATCAAGCCGATTGCGTTGACCGGCACGGTCGGCGTAGCGATTCCAGGCCAATCGGCCAATTTCGACGGCTCCTTCAATTCGGATGCGTTGCAGTGGGGCATTGCGGTGGAGTACAGCATGCTCTATTTGCAACAAAGCGTGGAAGACGTCGGCATGCCGAAGCCTTTCAGCCAGATGATCCCGCTGGTGGAATTTTCCATGAACACCCCGTTCGACCGAAGCGGCCAAACCACCACCGGCACGATCAATCCGGGCGTTTTGTGGGAAAGCAAGTACTGCCAGCTTGGCGCGGAGGCGGTCATTCCCGTCAACGGACACACCGGCCCCAACGTCGGAGCGGTCTTTCAGGTACAGATCTTTATCGATGACATTTGGCCAAAAGTGTTTGGCCATCCCGTCTTTTTCAACGATGACAACCAAGGCAACAAATGAACACCATCCGACCCCTCCTTATTCTGATTCTGTCTCTGGCCTCATTCTCGCTGGCCAAGGCTCATGCCTTCCTTGACCACGCCGACCCCAAAGTGGGCAGCACGGTGAATTCCTCGCCCCCGCAAGTGGAACTCTGGATGACCGAAGACCTGGAGCCCGCCTTCACGAAAGTACAGGTCTTCAACTCCAGCGGCGCCCAGGTCGACAAAAAGGACGCGAAGATCAGCGGCTCGACGATGATCGTCTCGCTGCCGAACCTCCCGCCCGGCAACTACAAGGTGGTTTGGAAAGCGGTGGCAATCGATACGCATTTAACCACAGGCACGTTCACCTTTACCGTGAAATAACCGCAAGGGCCGGAACGAAGACATGACGATGACCGTACTTTTCGTTCTGGCCCGCAGCGGACATTTCGCCGCCGCGTTGCTCCTTTTCGCGTTGCCGTTTTTCGTGGCGTGGATCATGCGTCCAACCTTGATTCGCGCCGCACCGGAAACACCAAGAATCTACGAGGCCTATGGCCGGGTGTTGATGAAATGGTTTTGGGCCGCGTTGCTTATCGAAGCGCTTTCGGGCGCGGCTTGGTTCTGGCTCGTCACGCTGCAGATGAGTGGGGACCCGCTGTGGAGCTTGCCCGCTTCCGATGACTTGCAAACCGTCTTGTGGCAGACGCAGTTTGGCCAGCTTTGGCTGGGGAGGGCGGTTGCGCTGGTCGTCCTGTGTATCCTCACGGCGTTGGCCTCGCGCGGATCGTTTTTCTTTTTGGGGAAAGGCCCGCTTTTGGGCGGGCTGGCGCTGGCCGTGAGCGGTACCTTGCTCGCATCGCTGGCTTGGGCGGGTCACGCCGCGGCGGGAATTAACAGCCGCACCACCCATCTGCTGGCCGATACACTCCATCTGGCACTGGGAGCAGTCTGGCCCGTTGGCTTGGCGCCATTCGCGCTCTTTCTACGCTATGCCGGCCGCGCCGGTCAAGCCTGGCCCGTAATGGCCGTACTGGCGGCGGTGCGGCGATTTTCGGAAACGAGCTTCGTTGTGGTTCTCGTTTTGGTGGCCACTGGGTTCGTCAACGGATGGTTTCTGGTTGGCTCGTGGGCGGCGCTCTTCAGCACCCTCTATGGGTGGTGGCTGCTGGCGAAGATCGCCGTGACGGCAATGATGATTGGCCTGGGCGCATGGAATCGCTGGAGCAAGCTGCCTGCCCTGCTAGCCGCGCCGGAGGACAGCACGCGGTATCTTTCCCTGCGCCGGAACGTCATCGCGGAAACGATGCTGGCCGGAATTGTTTTGCTGATCGTTGGCATCATGGGCATGACCGCGCCGCCGCAATAAATTTCATTCTGCCCATCTCTTTTGCTGGCGGTGAGCGCCGGGACGTCAATCCACTAAAATGAGGATGCCCGCATGCGGCAATGCGTGCAAAAAGATGTAACAAATGCCGGGCGCTGGCATCATTCTAATATCAGCGGTTTTGTGAAATTATGAAATTCGTCCTTACTCTCGGTGTCGGTTTTATTTTCGGTGTCTGGCCGATCGCTCCCGCCTTCGCGGTGACAGCAACCAGTCTGAAAAGTTTTGAAGGCATTGAGGAACCAACGATCAAATATATTCTAGATGACGATAAATTTGAGCAGGACGATTTCGTCAATATCACCGACCAGGGCAACGGCGTTGTACGGATGACGCTGCGTTACCGCGCCGGCCAGTGGTGGGACGGCGATCGCGACCGCAAGGAGAAAGACCGCCAGCGCGCAGAGGTGAAAGGGCTTGGCCCTCATCAGAAACTCGGCGACACGTTTGCATACGGAACAACGTGGCGCACCGACCCCAATTTCCAGGGCGGCGACCGCTTTTGCCACATTTTCCAGTTAAAGGCGCTCAACGGCGACAACGGCGCGCCACTGGTAACGCTGTCAATTCTTCCCGGCCTGGGCAACGCCTGCGTCCATTATTGGTCGGGCAACTCCAAGGGGTTCGTCATGGTGCGGCAATTCACCTGGCAGCCCGCCACTTGGGAGACGGTGAAAATCCGCATCAAAACGTCGAAAGATGCGGACGGCTTTATTCTCGTTTCGGTCAACGGCGACGATTTTAAGGGCGTGCAGAATGTATCGGTCTACCGGCCGGAAGGAGATGAATATCGTCCCAAATGGGGTCTTTACCGGGGCGTGGATGCCAAGATGCCTTTCGGCGACGATTATATCGAGCACAAGAATGCTTCGGCGGAGAAATTATAGAGATTGTCGACCCTCCACATCTGGCGGCCTGTGATGGTAACACTGAGAATGGTGACCGTGCCTGAGCCGGGAGGAAAAGCCAGGGCAAAGATTTTATCCCCCAGGGGAGGGATGGGGGATAAGCGTGCGGATAGGCCTGAACCTCGCTGGTTCCAAGTTTGGGATTGAAAACTTCCATCGCTATGGTCGTATTAATTGAGGTTTGGAAGATCTTTCAGATTTTTGAAAACGACTTTCGTAAATCGTTGGAAATCAACAAAAGAAAAGCGGAGCCGGAGGGATTCGAACCCTCTCCGGTGCTGATTCCGGACGACTCCGGCGTGTAAGGCGTTGATTTTTAAGCCAACGATTTCAGGCAAGTCTGCTGGAATAGGGTGGAATCACGAAAAATCTTTCGGATTTTTTTCGGATTATGGGCAGACTTTGATTTCTCTCGCGTAGTACGGAGTTAGCTATCAGACGTACTTTGGAAGGATACGGTCCTCCACGTCTTTTGTTCCACGGGTAGTCAGGTGAACACGCTGCTTTACCGCGTCGAACTCGATAAACCGATCCTTGTGGAGTGGTTTGAGCCGCTTGGAACGAAAATCGGTCGGATTTTTGTATTCCACCCAAGTACGCAAGTCACTTTCGCTCACCCAGCCGTTGGAGGAGTAAAGAAGAGTCAGTATTTGATCAGATGTAGTCATGTCTGGGGCTAGCACTCGTTTTATTCCATCGACTTGCCACACGATTGAATGTTTGCGTTCCACCATAATATCCACAGCTACTTGAGCCTCATCTAAAGTTACGTTGTGGAAAATGCGCACTAGTTCCGCCATAACCCAGTTAGCATTAGAAAAAACAGTAGTAGCGTCACTGAAATTTGGGTTCACATCCCCTCCAATATGACCTACTCCTCGATTATTTCGTATGTCGTAGAGGTAAGGCAAAAGGCGTGGAATTAGAACGCGCAAACTATGATCTCCTGGAAGAGTCGGATTTGCTGTCCGTTTTTCGATAAGCCGACAAGCATCGAGTAATCTGGGAGGCTTCGACGGAGTTGCGGGATAAGTGCTAGACGTTGCACCGTCTATGATGGAATACACGACTTCACAGAACTTGCCTCCATTTAGCTCAGATGGCTCCCACCTTCGCTCAGAGTAATTTCGCGATATCTCTGTATAGGCCGCAATCAAAGGAGTCCTTAACCCGACAGGCAATCCGTTAAGTAAGTTGGTAGGATCAAGCATGCGTCCCTGGCGCAAGAGATTTGATCAGTTTCGCGGCCTCAGTAAGCCCTGGATTTGTGAGCTTCCATCCAGAGTCCTTACTTCCGCCAAGCAGGTTCTTAAAAGCTTTGGTATAATTGGCGTGATTGGGGCCATCGTAACAACCCACCTTTTGGCATACTTCCCGTGAATCCTTATCCGTAAAGGCTAAATCTCCGGTCAGGAGAAAAGACTTCAACCCGCTCAGAAGGTATGCTTGGACCGTCTGTTGTCTCTTGCTACTCGCAGGCATCTTCGATGCAATCACTTCGATTGAGTCTTTTTCGATAGAGTAAACATGGTCCAATTCCTCGCGCGTTATCGAGGATTTCTTCATCCAAGCAAGCGCTTTCCCGGATATACCATCGCCATTGACAAAAATCTCTGGAGTCGCTGTTGATTTAACTCCACCACCAACCGCAAGAGCAGGCTCTCCGAAAACTATCATAGCCGATGAAATTGCTCGGCCGCGTGCCTCCGGGGTTAGCGATTTCAGAATTTCGACAAGTTTGGGAACGGCATCCACGATTAAGGTTACGTCTGAAGTTTCTGCACTCATGTTTGGTTATGTTTTTGATTAAGAATATGCTTTTTATTGATTTAATCGATTATTATGAATTTATCAAGGCATTTATTGATTTTGTGATTCGTTTTTTGACGTGGATGATGCGTCTGAAACTATCTCAAAATCTTTCGGATTTTTTTTCGGATCGCAAAAAGACAATGCGTAAGTCGTTGATTATCAGCGGACTTAAGCGGAGCCGGAGGGATTCGAACCCTCGATACGGTTTTAAGGCCGTATAACGGTTTAGCAAACCATCGCCTTCAGCCACTCGGCCACAGCTCCATTTACATTACTATCAATGATTTACATTTAAAAATACATCCAAAATGGGTTCCTAATCCATTTTAATAACCCGCATCGTCGGGACATCATGAAGCCCAACCTGCAGCGAAGTGCGGAGTGTTTTTACCGGAATCATCGAGATACCCATTTTGCCCTCGTCAAAGTCGCGGGCAAGCAAATTAAGCGTTCCCTACGCACAAAAAACCGTCAACAATCAAACGCGAAAAGACTAACAACGAGTTCATTCTTCCATCTCCGGCCGTCTTGAAGGCACGCTCGCCTTGGGGCCTTCATTCGGCACGACACACACATGCACATGGGATCCCCGGATGCCATCACGTCGCAAATCGGATATAAATTTTGCGCAGGAATCGGTAGAGA
>DATJMI010000035.1:0-13373 GCA_035508775.1 Methylacidiphilales bacterium | reverse complement strand
AATGCACGTTGGTCGAGACGGTGCCCTGGCGGAGCGAGTCCAGAAAATGCTCGGCGCGAGTTTCAAGGAGCGAACGGTCGCGGATCAGGTCGAACGCCTTGTCCTTGATCGCGCGGTCCCACCGAACGCGGGTGGCATTCTTCTTGGTCAAGACGATTTCGTTCATCACCGTCTGCCAGGTGCGTTTGCCGATTTCCGGGTCGCTCGCAGTCAAGTACGTCCGGGCGATCTGAAGATTGAGGACGGGCTGCTGGTAGGCTTCGTTCTTGGAGTGGAGCAGGCGCAGCGCGGTGGCCTTGTCCTTGGTGCGCAGGGTTTCCTGCTTGCCAGTTTCATCGTCGTGTGACCAGAAACAATTCCCCGCGAGATTTCCAGTGCGTTAATGCACAGTAAAAGTGTACGCAGTGCAGAGTGAGCGCACGATGGCGTCACGATCCGGCCTGCTGACATTTTTGCTGACATTCGCATGTTTTCGACTCGTCAGCCCCTTGTCTATCAGGGCTTTAGAGTTGGAGGCGGGGGTCGGAATCGAACCGACGCATACAGCTTTTGCAGAGCCGTGCCTTACCACTTGGCTACCCCGCCGTTTACAATGATTCAATAGGATATCGGCGGAAGGAAGTTGCGCCAAGAAAAAGTTCGGGCAACCCGCCTGGGACCTATCTTTAGCCACGAAAATTTCTATACACTCTTGGCACACGCGCTCCGACATTCGTCAAAATTTCCCACGGAATGGTCTGGGCTTGCGCGGCGAGTTCCCGTGCGGTGATTTCCCCACGACCCTGGCGCCCCAGAGCAACTACTTCATCGCCGACGCGGCAACCGGAAACTTTACTCACGTCGATGATGATCTGGTCCATCGTGACGCGGCCTCGGATCGGACACCGCCTGCCTCGCACCAGCATATCGCCAAGATTGGAATGGAGCCGGAAATAGCCGTCTCCATAACCCATGGCCACCACCGCGTGCCGTTGACGTGCAGGCAAGCGGTAAGTCGCGCCATAGCTAACCGTTCGGCCCGCTCCGATGGAGCGCACAAAGCTTATGCGGCTTTTCCAGGTTAGCACCGATTCCAGCCCGAGCGATTGATCCGCTGGATTCGGCGCGGTGCCATAAAGGGCCAGCCCGGCGCGAATCAGGTTGGCGTGAAAACCGTAACGGCGGGTCACGGCGGGGCTATTGGCGGCGTGGCAAAGGAGATCGCGGTTGGCGGCGAACAGGGGCGCAACCGCCTTCCACTGCGCTTTGGTCAGTTGCGCGTCGTCATCCGCCGAGACGAAGTGGGTACAGAGTCCCCTAACGACCAGGCCAGACAGGCGCCGGATACGCGCCAATTCCGCCGCCGCCTGCGGATACCAGCAACCAAGGCGTCCCATGCCGGTATCGGCTTTGAAGTGAAGTTCCGCCGGTTCGCCAAGCTCGCGAGCCACGCGACTAAGCCGTTTTGCCTCGGAATATGAGGAAATGGTCAGCGTTAATCCGTGCCGGATCGCTTCTTCCATCTCTTCGGGCAAAGTCGCGCTCAAAAGCAGAATTGGAAGCGTGACGCCCGCTTCGCGCAAAGCGGCCCCTTCGGCCACGTTGGCCACGCCAAGCCAGTCGGCCCCGATTATTTCCAATTCGCGTGACAGCGCGATAAGTCCATGACCGTAAGCATTCGCCTTAACCACCGCCATGAACCGCGTCGCGCGCGGAATCAAGCCGCACAAAATCCGGAAATTATGGCGAAGCGCGCGTCCATCCACTTCGACCCAACAACGGTGATTTTCCATGGTGAGTCAGTTCTTTACTCCGGTTTTGCCGCAACCGGTTCTCGCAGATAAATCGGCTCGAGCGGCTGGTTTTTGACCCAACCGACGAGCGTATCGGGCAACGCCAGCAGATCCTTCGCGCGCGGATAGGCCAGCGTCGTGATGCCGGGCAATGGTTCCGCGCTCACCGCCAGGCTAAACTGCGCTTCGTAGGCCTTGATCTCCTCCATGGGAATAAGATAAGTACCCTGTTCCAGCTCTCCATTCACAAATGGAGTGCAGAAGACCTCGCGCCGTTTCGCATCGGCGAAGACGCCAAGTTTGGGAACGTCGCGGTATTGATGCGCCACCGAATAAGCGCTGGAAATGCCGACCACCGGAACGCCCTGCACCAGCGCCAATCCTTGCGCGACGGCCAGGCCAACCCGGATGCCCGAAAACGAGCCCGGCCCCAGACCCACAACGATTCGCCGCAGCTTCAAGCGGGGAATTCCCAAGCGGGTCAAAGCCGGGAAAAGCGCCGCCGAATGGCGTTGCGGCGATTTGAATTCGATCGACTGCACGATCACTTTGTCGTTGCCCAACGCGATGCTGCCGGTCGATGAGGAGGTTTCAATGGCGAGGTCGAGCATACAGTCCTCTCTAAATCTTCCTCCGGATAGTCCGTTCCGTCAGGCTTGCGACCTCAATTTCCCAATGGCGCGTTTGCGGCGGAAGCAAAGAAACAATCCGTTCCGGCCATTCAATAACCGTCACTCCGTTGGCCGGAAGATATTCTTCGACACCGGCCTCAATGGCCTCGCGTTCATCCGTGATCCGGTAAAGATCGATGTGATAGATCGGCAGCCGGCCGCCGATATATTCATGCACAATGGTAAATGTGGGACTCGTCACGTCACCACGGTAGTCGAGTCCATGCGCCAAACCTTTCACCAGTTGTGTCTTGCCGGAACCGAGCACACCGTAGAGGGCGATAATTTCCCCGCCAACAAGATCGGCTGCCCAGCCTTCTCCAAAGGCTTGGCTGGCCTCAACGCTGCTTAAAATGGTCAAAGCCATGTGCGAATGCGAAGTGCTCCGATTTTACCCGGCAGTGAGAGATGATGCCAATACAGCGCAACGAGACGCCAAAAGGCCACCCTTTTTTTAAAGTCTTTACGTGAAAAGGGCGAGTAGTAAAGAGCAACTCGTAATCTTCTCCATCCTCAAAAGCCGCTTTCACCGTGGCTCCCGGCCTCCGTGGGATGGCCGCAAGATCGAGCTGCGCCTCAAAGCCCGACGCCGCCATCAACCTCGGCAAGTCCGCGCCCAGCCCGTCGCTTAAGTCCATCATGGCCGATGCCAGTCCGTTACGGGCCAGCCATTTGCCCTCCACCAGACGCGGCTTGAAAGTCAGATGATGCCGCACTTGCGCGCCACCGAGCTTGCCCGTGACAAAAATCGAATCCCCGGGCCGCGCACCCGAACGAAGAACAGGACGGTATCCACGGCATTCGCCCAGCAGCGCCACGTTGAGAAAAAGCTGGCGCGCGCGGATCGTCTCACCCCCGACAAGATCGACTCCGTACCGTTTCGCGGTGCGCTCCAGCCCACGGTAAATCGCGCGCAGCCGCCGGACCGATTCATTGGCCGGCACGCCCAGCGTTATGACCGCCGCGAGTGGAATGGCTCCCATGGCGGCCAAATCGCTCAAAGCGCGCGCCAGCGCCTTGTGCCCGATCCAACCCGGTGGCGCCTGCGGCGTAAAGTGGACGTCCTCGGACACCGCATCGGTTTTGAAAACAAGAAAATGGTTCTTCCCCTCCCCACGCAAAACGGCGCAGTCGTCACCGGCTCCAGTTATGACCCGCGCCCGATTCGGCTTCCATTTTCCAGTCAGCACCCGGAGCAGGCCCGCTTCACCGAGAGCGGCCAGCGAGTCTGAGGAGGATCGGAGCGAAGACATGCCGTGGGTGCGAGTAAATCAGGATGTCGCCTTATCCAGCAACAGATTCAGCGCCGTCACCAGATTAAAGCAACCATGAATGCCGATGGGCAACAGCAAGGCGCCGGTATGCTCGTAGGCGATGCCCAGTGCCAGGCCAAGAAACCAGAGCTGAATGGCGGCGCCAAGATTCACATGAGCAAAGGCGAAGATGCCCGAGCTGAGAATCAATGCCATCCAGGTTGATGTGTAATTTTTCAGAAAAGTTTGCAGGAATCCACGAAAAAAAAGTTCCTCGAACATGGGCGCGATCACCACGGCCTGAAGCAAAAAGGCCAAAATTTTCCCCGCTTTGTGAAAGTGTCGGAAGGTTATCACACTCTCCTCTTCCGGATGCGGAAGATTTGTCGCGTCGAGTGCTATCTGCACGATTTGATCAAGCGGAATTTCGATGAAAATTACCGCGCCACAGATCAGCAAGATCCATTTGGCCAACGTGGCCGCGGGAAGCCGTTGCAGGCCGAATTGTTCGGACCAATTTTTGCCGCTCTCCAGAAGATAAAAGGAGAGTCCAACCGGCACGACGAGAAAGTAGAGGGGCGATTGCAAAAAAAGCAGCCAGAGCACACTGAACGCAAAGAATCCGCCGGTGAGAGAAGGCAGGCGAATCGGCAATGGCGCGTTGACTCCATCCACAAGCTTTCCGGTCCGGGCGCGATTCACGGCATAACGCGATACCGGAATGAAGCAGATAAACAACAGCGAAAAAACGAAGGTGATTTCCGCCAAAATCATCAATGCCAAGCCCGTGGAAAATGGCATGGCGGTGGAGAGGTTCATCGCGGCAAGAGGTGATCAGGACGGCGCTTATTCCTCAATGGGCGGAAAAATAATCTCTGGCTTGCCGATGACATGGTCGCGTAGCGAATTACCAAAAAGCGCCTCCTCGAGCCGCACCGGCCCCGGTTTGAGATTAAGCTGAGTGCGAATTTTTTCCGCGGTGAAGGGCAGTGCCGCCTGCACCAGCACGGAAAGTCTTCGTACCGTTTCGGCGAGATGGCCCAGCACGACATTGAGCCGCTTGGCTTGCGCCGGATCCTTCGCGAGTTTAAAAGGCGCCGTCTCTTCGACATATTGGTTCGCCCGCGCGACGAAATCCCACACCGCCTGCAAGGCGAGATGCGGCGCAAACTGTTCAACGGCGTGGCGATATTCCCCGACCACCGCATCGGATCGAAGATCGTCATCGGCAGGCAGAAGATGAAAGCCGTCGTAATTGGGAATCCTGCCCTCGCGGTAGCGCCCGATCATCGACAATGTCCGCTGCACGAGATTGCCGAGCTTTTTACCGAGATCGCCGGTGTAACGGGTCTCAAACCGCTCATCGGAAAAATCGGCGTCCTGGCCCATCACCATTTCGCGTAGGACAAAATAGCGAAGCGCATCCGGCCCGAATTTTTCAATATAAGGCGCCGGATCGACCAGCGACTTCGAATCGGATTTGCTGATTTTTGCGCCGCTGTTGGTCCAAAATCCATGAACAAGCAGATGCCGCGGTAACGGCAAATCGAGAGCCATAAGCATGACCGGCCAATAGATTCCGTGCGCCGGAATAAGGATGTCCTTGCCGATGACCTGCAGGTCGGGCGGCCAGCGGAGCGCACCCTTTACCGCAGCGAATGAATAGTAATTCACCAGCGCGTCGAACCAGACGAAGGTCACATAGTTTTCATCAAACGGCAGAGGAATGCCCCAGGCCAGGCGGGTCTTCGGACGCGAAATGCAAAGGTCGGCCAGCGGCTCGGAAAGGGCGCTGAGCAATTCCTTGCGGCGAAACGTGGGCACAATCCATTCTGGATTTTCCTCGATATGCCTGAGCAGCCGCTGGCGGTAAGGCTCCAGCCGAAAATAATAATTCGGCTCTTTCATATGAATGACCTCGCCAAAAATCTCGGGCCACTTGCCGTCGACTTTGTCCTTTTCGGTCACAAACTGTTCCTGGCGCACGCTGTAATCGCCCTCGTATTCCTGGAAAAAAATCTCGCCTTTGCCATGCAATTTCTGCAGCCAGTCGCGTACCACCGTTTTGTGTTGAGAATCGGTCGTGCGGACAAAATGGGTCGATTCGACTCCGAGACTTTTGTGCAGGCCGGTAAATTTCGGCAGCATCCGGTCACAAAAAATCTGCGGCTCGATTCCCTCCCGCTGCGCCGATTGCTGCACCTTCTGGCCGTGCTCGTCGACGCCGGTCAGGAAAAGGACATCGCGTTCGAGGCTCCGCTCATGACGCGAGAAAAAATCGGCCAGCACCTTCTCATACGCATGCCCGAGATGGGGCGCGCTGTTGAGGTAATCAATCGCCGTGGTGAGAAAATAGGAACCAGCCATCGTGATGTACTTAACTTACTGGTCACCGGCGAGGATGGCGAGAGGGATATTGGCATTGGGATTCCGAATTCCGATTGCGCGAGGACACTCCCCCGGCTTTACTCAAATTTCCATGTCTTCTTCCGCTCCCTGGCCTGCGTTGCGGGTCACCTATCACGTTACCGCCCCCGGCAAACCCGAACTTGATGAGCGGGTCGAGTCGCTCCTGCTGGAGCAAACGGTCGAGCTGCCACGGGAGGCGCTGCGCGACAAGTTCGTCCTCGAGAATATTGTGGGGCGGCTCGTCTCCACTGACGCCATCGGCATGGAACTTCACCGCGTCATCATCGATTTCCCCATCATCGCCACAGCGGACGATCCGGCGCAGTTGCTTAACGTCCTTTTCGGCAATTCATCCATCCAGGAGCACGTGCTGCTGGCCGATCTCGCCCTGCCGTCCGATTGGCCGGGGCACAAAAACGCGCTGCCCGGTCCGCAATTTGGATCAGCGGGATTGCGTAAAATTGTCAACGTCCCCGAGCGGGCCCTTACCAGCACCGCGCTCAAGCCCATCGGCCTTAGCCTCGAACGGATCGCGCAGCTTTGCGGCCTTTTCGCGCAAGAAGGAATCGACATCATCAAGGATGACCACGGGCTGGCCAATCATAGTTTTCATCCCTTCCGGGAACGGGTGCGCGCCTGCCAAAAGGCGCTCCACGAAGCGAACCGCGCCACCGGTCGCCGCTCGATCTACGCACCGAACCTGATCGGCACACCCTCCACCGTTCTGGAGCAACTCAGATTCGCGGAGGAAGAAGGCGCCGGGGCGGTCATGATCGCCCCCATGCTGTTGGGGCTGCCCTTCATGGCCGAGTTCGTATCCAGGCACGCCCATGTGCCGGTGATCGCGCATCCGAGCTTCGGCGGCGCAACCCGAACCTCTCCCGAACTCCTTTACGGCAAGCTCTTCCCCCTCTATGGCGCCGACGCGACCATCTTCGCCAATTTCGGCGGCCGCTTCGCCTACAGCCGCGAAACCTGCGGCAAGCTGGCGCGGGCGCTAACCTCGCCCGG
Organism: Methylacidiphilales bacterium; assembly: GCA_035508775.1. Classification (GTDB taxonomy): domain Bacteria; phylum Verrucomicrobiota; class Verrucomicrobiia; order Methylacidiphilales; family UBA1321; genus JABDGH01. The sequence continues at coordinate 6,257 of DATJMI010000035.1, read as the reverse complement.
TATTCCCGGCTTGATTCCCTCCCTGCCGATGCCGGCGGGCGGAATCAAATATCAGCAGGTGGCCGATGTGCTCTCCTTCTATGGGCGCGAAGTAATTCTTCTCATCGGCGGCGGCCTTTACCTGGCCGGCGATGACGCGGCTCTGCGCGCGCGCGTACAGGAATTTGTCCGGCATGTGGCGGAGTTTTAATTCGTAAAGAAGATCAGCTTGCCTTCATCCCGCGAATCGTTAGAAGGTCCCTCAGCAAGCTCGCGCCCGTTTTTTCAACTTCCCAACCATCCCAAGGAGATTCGTATGGCCATTTTACGCCAGGTTATCAGTTCACTTAACCGCGACGGTTCCAATCTGCTCGGAACCCGGCGGATCGCGGTCAAGATTGCCGATGAAAGCATCGTTTCAGGCTCCCTTCTCACGGTCGAGAGCAACGAGTTCTGTATTTTGAAATCGCGCGGTGCGGTGTTGAACGTCTACGAGACCGGGCAATACGCCCTAACGACGCCCGACAAACCGCTGCTGGGATCGATCGCGCAGGGATTTTTCGGCGGCAACTCGCCCTGGGTCTTCGAGGTCATCTACATCAATCGCTCCAAGCTTCTCATTCGCAGCCAAGGCATCGCGACCAGCGCCGAAATGGCCGAGATGGCTTACCAGGTCGATTATTACATCCATATCGACACGCGGGAAGCCGCTCTGGAACTGATCACCCACCTCCCTTTCAACGGCAACGTGATTGACAGCAAGGAAGTTGCCGAATACGCCGGACCGGCCATCGAACAGTCGATCAACCAAATCGTGCAGGTCACGGCGATGGAACACATCAACGAGCACATCTTCGAAATTCGCGAAGCGGTGAAAGGACATCTGACCGAATTTCTGGCCACATTCGGAATTCTGCTCAACGACCTCAAGGTACTTATCGTCCCGAAAGACGAGCGGATGCGGGAATTGATCTCCCTTCAGGCCATCGGACTCTCGCCCATCGAGGCGGTGCGCTACTATCTGGCCCTGAAAATGGCGGAGCGGGGTCTCGTCTCGGCGCCCAACGCGGCGGCGGGAACGCCGTTCCACATCGGCGGCCAACCCACCGGCTTTTATCCGCTCGGTCCCGAAACCGGCTTGCCGTCGCAGAGCACCGCTAGCGCGCCCCCTCCCTCTCCCGAACAGCCGATGCCCCCCGCTTTGCCTATGAGCGAAGAACCACCCGATTTTATTCCACCGCCCCGGATTGAATGAGGTGAAATTATGCCCGGTTTTTACGACGTCGGTCCGCTCTCGCAGGTCGCCATTAACCTTTTCTACGGTTGGGGCTACAATTTTTATCGCAAGGAAAACCAGTTACGGGCCGACGACCAACTCATCCGAAGCAAAGCCGGCATGCTTTTGGGCTGGGCGCGCAAAAGCGTTGAAACGGCGGAGCGGGAATACCGGCGCGAATTTCTCCCGCCGCCTTCGCGCGAAAAGCCCCGGCCCGATGCCAACGCGATCGCGGGCGCGCAGGCCATCGAAAAGCTTTCGCGCGCCATCGGCGCGCTGAACGGACTGCTCACCGCCCAGCCCGTACCGGAAAACGACCGCATGACCCAGCGCTACCGGGAAGAAGCAAAGACGCTCGAAAATATGATCGCCGCCGATCAGAAACTGATCGGCCAGGCGGACCTTCTGCGCGGCATGCTCGAGCAGAAAAACGGAACCTGGATCGTCGAAAATATGAGCGTCCTGGAGGAAGGGACCGCCGCCATCGGGGAAACGCTGAGAGCGCGGCAGTTGCTTCTTTTCCCTACCGTTTGAATACCGACGCCTACTTTTCGGATAGCCTCTCGACAAAATCGCCAAGAGCGGACATTGTCTAGTACTCTTATAAAAAGTAGCCATGGGTCGCGTTGCCTTAATTTTTTGGTCTCTGACGAGGCGTGAGGAGGGAGAATACCCGCAGCGGTCTTTGACCGACGAGCAACGAAGTCAAAAGCCAAAAAATGGGCAACCCACAGGGCCGGGGTGCTTCGGCTTTCCCACTTTGTCGCTCGCTCCTTACGTAGCGCTCCGGCTATGCTCGTCGCCCGGCTCCGCGTGGGAAGGCCCAATCCCTCCCCGCGCGACCCGTGTCTATTTTTGATAAGAGTACCAAACCGCGTGCCCTCCGAAAGCTCACCATCTTCCGGCACAATACCCTCTCCTCGTGCGGAGCAAGCCGTACCGGCGTTTCGTCCGCATATCGATCCACGCACATTTCTCAAACGGCTCATTTCCTGGGCGGTGCTGTGGATCGTGGCGATTTGGTGTGTCTATTCGGGCTGGCAGACCCCCTCCTTGTTGTTGATCGCTTTTTTTGGACTGGCGGGCCAATGGGAATTTTATCTCGCGCAAGAAGAAAAAGGGCACAAGGTTTTTAAGCAAAGCGGCCTTTTTTGCGGCGCGCTGGTTTTCCTCACCACCTGGTACTTTTTGATCTTCAATCCGGACCGCGCACGGTTCGTTCATTTCGGAGAAGAATTGGTGCTGGTCTTCAGCGTGCTGGGCGCCTTTATCCGGCTGGTGGTGCGGCAGGAACAACACCGGGCGCCGATCACGACGGCGGCGTTGACGCTGCTGGGATTGGTCTATGTGCCGTTCCTGTTTAATTTTGTGGCGCTGCTGGCGTTCATGCCGGGGAATCCGGAACAAAATCGTTTTCTGCTGATTTATCTTCTGGCAGTGACGAAATTCTCCGATGTCGGCGCTTACGTGGTCGGATCGCTCATCGGCCGGCACAAAATGATTCCACGCATCAGCCCAAGCAAGACGTGGGAAGGCTTCATTGGCGCCATCGCCACCTCGCTGGTCTTCAGCGTCGTCCTCACGCAGGCGATGGGCGAGCGGATGAAAGCCCTGTCATTTACCTCCAGTATTGTCCTGGGGCTGCTTTTGCCGTTGATCAGCGTGGTGGGCGACCTGGCGGAATCGGTCATCAAGCGCGATGCCTCGATCAAAGACTCGGGCCACACCATCCCCGGTATCGGCGGTGCACTCGACCTGATCGACAGCATTCTTTTCACCGCTCCGGTGCTTTACGTTTATTTGCAATTCGCGGCTGCGGCGGGATATCCGCCGGGTTAAACTGCAATGGTAAACCCGCGCAGATTGCCCTGGGCCTCCTGCCAGGACGCGTTTTTGTTGGCGATAAAGCCGGAGAGTTCACTCTCGTCAATGCCGGTCAGGAAAGCTTCCAGTTCGCCGCGCGTTCCCTCGGCGATCAACTCGACCCGGCCGTCGGAAAGATTGCGGACAGTGCCGGTGACATCATATCCACAGGCTAAATGGCGCACCGTCGCGCGGAACCCAACGCCTTGCACACGGCCCGAATAAAAGACAAGTATCCGTTGCACGCGATTTATTCAAGTTTGATACCGTCAGCTTCGAGCAGAGGATTAATTTGGTCAAAAAGCCACTTGAGAACAGCTTCGTTGACCGGCGAATCGAGATAGATCAAAAGAATACCGGCTTCCCCTTCCCGAAAGATAACCGTCCGTTTGCCGAACGCCACCATCCCGGTGTGGGCGGCTCGCTGCTCGGCGCGGTTGGCGGAGAGAATGACGCGGCAGGTTTCGGCAAGGTAGGTCAGGTTCTCGGGAGAAATCGCGCTATTGGCGCACCAGCCAGCCAGTTTTCCATCCGCCGTGACAAAAGCCGCGGCGATGAGACCCTGGATAAGAGCAATCTTTTCAAAAGGTTTGTTCACAACACCATTTGACATATTGTTCGAGGTCGGCTTCCGTGGTTCGCGCAGCACTGAAGACCGCATGCCGGATGCCCAGATTATCGGCTACCAAGATCTGGTTCAAGTGAGGGCCGAATAAAGTCAAGTGGGTGAAGTAGTCGACTTCAAGGGCGACAGCCACCTCGGCGAGTTTGCGATAAATAAAGTAGGTGATAAAAGCGCACCGGTCGGGCTCGCTGACCTGCGAACCTTCCAACAGTTCGCCCATCAGGCTGACTCTCCAGTGAGAATTGACTTGTGGCAGCGGTGTGCCGTCCTCCGTCGGAATGACCGGAAGCGGCCCGGCTGTTGCCAGTGAGCCTTCCCAAAGTTTGTCCAGATCGAGCGGCGGGGCTTCCATGACCACATCGGGAACCGCCCCCCCCGGTCCCCGTGGTCCCGGCACGAGCCGCAGATCGCCGTTGGCGATGAGTTTGCCCGTCATGGAGACAAGAGGTTTTTGGGCGTTTTCGAGCAATTGACGATAGCCGATTTCGATGGTGCGAGGCGGCGTATGGTTCAGTTTAAGGTCTTTCACGTGGATGAGTCCATTGTCCCACCGGCACATCTCGTAAAAGGCGGTTTCGCCGCTTTTGCCCGGGTATTGGGCATGGAATACTTCTCCGCGATAAATAAAGATATCACCGCTCTGTTTTTTGCCGCGGACGAGAAGAAGAACCGTGTCGCCGGAAAGGCAGCGAGTTTGAACAATGTCGGCGACCTTGACTGCCGGTCCCTCCTGCTCGCCAGACAACAACTGACTGTCGTTACCCGATTTGAACTGCGTGACAATGGCGTTAATCGCGATCTTAAGGGAATCTGGTGTGCGCGGGCGTTCGAGAAAAAAATCGGCGCCGCTCCGGTAGGCATCGGCGCGGGAGACTTCGTCCGCCGCATCGCTCACCACAATGAACTTGGTCGTGGGGGCTTGGTGCTTCATCAATTGCAGTAGTTGCAACCCGTCCATCGAATCGAGCATATTGTCGATGATGATTAAATCGTATTGCTGGGGAACGAGCTGCATGGCCCGGAGGGCATCGAGTTCGACATCTATTCTTGTATGCAGATTTGTAAGTCCTAGCAGGCCAAGACGCAGTGAATGCGCATACTCGCGGTGAGAAGTAAGGATGAGTACCTGATGCAACATTTTGAGCTTGTTTTAAGAAGTCGCTGGTAAACGGTCACTGCATCCCAACGGGCACACGGTCATACATGTGCACAACAATTAAGTAACCGTAAATGGTAGAGGCAGTTACTCAAGGTTTTTTCGATGCCAATCAATCAAGCCGGCCTTGCCTTATTTTAAAGAGACGCCCAAATTTCAACTCTTCATGTCATTGATTCATCGACTTCTGCAATGGATCATGGGTTTAGTCGCCCGGGTCGTTTGTGCCCGGCCAGCTTTGATTCTCTCTCTAGGCGTGGTGCTCGCCGCAGGCAGCAGTTTTGTGATCTGGCAACGTTTCAACGTGGTCAACAACACGACCGATCTGCTGAGCGACAAATTTCAAGCCAAACAAAATTACAATGAGCTCAAAGCCGATTTCGGCAGCGATTACCGGTTCATTGTCCTGATTCAGTCATCCGACCCGGAGCAGAATCGCCGGGCGGCGGACGAGGTCGCGCAGTACCTGCAAACGCTCAAGCCCCAAATCAGCACCGTTCTCTGTAAAATCGATTTTTCGGCGCTCAAGCAACGCCTCCTCTTTACACGCGACGTCGATGAACTGCAGAAGATCGCCAACAATCTCGAATCGCAACTCAATCTCCAAAGAGAAAGCCGGGCTCAGTCGGAACAGATGGCTCTCGACCTCAATTCCATTCTCGATGAAGCCAATAAAAAGTTCGACGAGAAGTATCTCCGGGAAAAGAAAAACTGGACCGAATTTAAACCGTTCGTCAAACAGTTCGTTTCGATCCTCAACAAAGTATCAGAACAAGCCAGCGGCAAAAAACGGTCCCCGCCGGAAACAAAAATGTCCGAGGACGACCTGGCGCTTGGTGATTTCGATGCGACGGAGATGCTCGCTCAACACGAATACTTCAGCCTGCAGGACGGCCAATCCGTCCTGGTTTTCGCCTACACGGGCGAGGACGAGAAGAATTCGGATGCGCCCTACAGTATGACGACCGAAAAGATTCGCGAAAAACTTCAGCAGATCGAGACCGAGCACCCCGGAGTCACCGCCAAACTCACGGGCGAACCTGCTCTCGACGCCGATGAGATGACGACGACCAAGACCGATACCACGAAGGCGACCGTCCTTACCCTGGCGTTGATTGTCGCCCTTTTCTTGCTGAGTTACCGCACCTTTCTGCGCCCGGCCTTCACTTTTTTCGTCCTGATCATGGCCGTGCTCTGGTCGCTCGGATTTGCCCTTGTGACCGTGGGCCATTTCAACATCCTTTCCATCGCCGTGATTCCGATGGTCTTGGGTATCGGAATCGATTTTGGCATTCAGATCCTCGGCCGCTACGAGGAGGAGCTCGGATTGGGCCGTTCCATCGACGAAGCCGTAACCG
>DATJMI010000034.1:0-19863 GCA_035508775.1 Methylacidiphilales bacterium | reverse complement strand
TTCAAGTATGAAACTTGATTTGCAAAACGTGGTGAAGCGGTTCGGTGCGCATACGGTGATCGACGGGATCAATCTCGAGGTGGACGGCGTCCATTGCTTCGTTCTCATCGGCCCTTCCGGCGGCGGAAAATCGACTCTGCTGCGCATCGTGGCCGGTCTCGAATATCCGACCTCCGGCGCCGTCGCGCTCAATGGCCGGATGATCGAATATCACGATAGCGCGCTTCTGCGGCATCGCCGTTCCATCGGCACCGTGTTTCAAGCCTTCAATCTTTTTCCCCATCTCACGGCGCTGCACAACATCACGTTGCCGCTCGAAAAAGTGCATGGCCGAGCCGCCGCGGAAGCGCGGGAGCTGGCCGAGGCGACCCTGGAACGGTTCCACCTGCTCAAGCATGCACATAAACGTCCCGCGGAACTTTCCGGCGGCCAGCGCCAGCGCGTCGCCATCGCGCGCGCCATCGCGATCAAGCCACAGGTCGTCCTGTTGGACGAGCCAACCTCGGCGCTCGATCCCGAAATGACCGCCGAAGTGCTGGAACTGATCGAAGAACTCAAGAGGGAAGGGCGCGATCTGCTTCTCGTCACGCACGAAATGGGCTTCGCCCGCCGTCTCGCCGACTGGGTGGCGCTCCTTGCCGAAGGCCGCATCGCCGAATTCGGCCCGCCCGATCAGGTCTTCGGCTCGCCGCAATCGGAAATTACGCGAAGTTTCCTGCGAAGGGTGTTGAGGTATTGAGGCCTGCCGTTAGTCCCTTAGCTATACGCCATGAAATCGATCTTCTTCGGACGAAGCGTTACCGCCGTCTGCACCAGGAGCAAGGTATCCTTGCCGCCGCGCACCAGGTGGGCCGGAATGGTACGGTCGAAAGAAACCAGCTTGCCACCGTTCTTCACAGCCAAGGCCAGAAGATATAAATCGATCAAATGCGTGGAACTGATCCGCCCCGGCTCCGTCCAAACTTTCGCATCGGCCAGGCTGACGTTATCGGTCCAGAAGACGTGATTTTTTTGCGAACAGTTTTCGCGGAGACAATCGAGCGCGGCGGAGGCGGAACCGAACCCATTGGGATAGGATTGCTTGCCGGTGATGCGCACAAAGGCGTTTTCGGTCAACGGGCAGGTGGCCCAGCGCAGCGGCTGGGGCGCGGCCGCCACCCAGCGATGAGCGATTTCGTAATGCGCATGGTGCTGGTCGAGCAGCGCGATGAGGAAATTAACGTCGAAAAGATAGGTCATTCGTCTTCATCCCGCAGGCGATTCACCAGTTCCATCGTGACGATGACCCCATCGTCGCGCGTGCGAAAAAGAGTGAAGCCGTTCCGTTTAACCGACTTTTTCTGAGGGGAAAGAGCTTTGCGGGCCAGTTCGGAAATCACTTTGCCCGCCGTAGTCTTGCGGCTGGCCGCCAGACTCTTGGCGGCAAAGAGGACATCCTCGTCGAGATCGAGGGTCGTTCTCATAGCCGACGCTACCGCATCAAACATCTGATGTCAAATGGCGACGATGGATCGGTTTGGAATCTAGCGGTGATTAATGACAATGACTATACCGTAGCCGCACGCCCACCAGATGATGGATAGCAGAATGACTGCATTCAGCAGATAGAAAAGCAACCTTTTCAAGAGATCCACGCCTCATTAAGGGAACAGAATAATCACTTCTTTCAATCTCCAAATGTGGACCCTATTGCCGAGATATTCCGACTAATCGTATTCCAGAATCGATCTTAACACGGTATTCTCTTTGCATGAGCAAAACTGAAGCGGCTTCGACGGCTTCCGCCACCGGAGAGACGCTGACGATCAACGAAATTTTTTACAGCATTCAGGGCGAAAGCACTTTTGCGGGGCGCCCCTGTGTCTTCATCCGGCTCACCGGCTGCGATCTTCGGTGCACCTACTGCGACACTGAATACGCATTTTATGAAGGCAAAAAGCGGACACTGGACGGGATTATCGCGGAGATTGAGCGCTATCCCTGCCGTCTGGCCGAGATCACCGGCGGCGAACCTCTCCTGCAAAAGCGGGTGCACGCGCTCATGCACCGCCTCTGCGACGCCGGCTACACGGTACTCATTGAGACAGGCGGCGCGCATGATATCGCGTCGGTCGACACTCGCGTTCACCGCATCATGGACCTGAAATGCCCCAGCAGCGGCGAGTGCGCCCGCAACCGGATGGCCAACCTTGAACTGCTCGGCGTTCGCGACGAGGTAAAATTTGTCATCGGCACCGAGGAAGACTACGCCTGGGCCAAGGCGCAGGTGCTGGCGGGCGCGCCGGGTTGGGCCAGCCGCGTGAATGCGATTCTCTTTTCGCCCGTCTTCGGTAAAATGACCCCGCTTGATCTTGCCACCCGGATCATGGCCGAGGCGCTACCGAACGTCCGGATGCAACTGCAAATGCACAAGATCATTTGGGAGCCGAATCAGCGGGGAGTTTAGGGGCTATCCGAAAAGTAGGCATGGGGCGCGTGACGAATCGAATTTGGGCCGAATCGAGGCGCGAGCAATGAGCATACCTGTCAATGGTCTGTAAGGAGCGAGCAACGAAGAGTTCGGCCCAAATTCGCCGTCACCCTGTGGGTCGAAGTCCTTTTGCCTTGAGGCTGCGTCGCCCGTTCGGTCCTGCGGACGGCAGAAAAGATTCGCCTTCAAAGAGAATCTGCCGTGCGCAGCACCTCCTCGCTCGGCTCTTTACCCCAAGGCAAAAATCCTTTCGACGCAACCCATGCCTACTTTTCGGATAGCCTCTTAGCCAGCGCCTGAATTGCGCGCACAGCTTCCTCGCCCTTCTCAATACCAAAAAATCCGGCATCGAGCCGCGGCACAAGATGCGGATTGGCCAGCGCCCGTTTGGTCAAAATCACATCTTCCAGGCCGCCGGAGCGCTTTTGCACCACGGGCGGGGCTATTTCTTCCGTAGAAAAAACGCGCAGGCGCGGAGGATCGTTCCCGCGCAAGAGACACCCGATTTGGGCGATGAAAAAACGCCGGTCCGTGACGACGTACCAGGTCCGCCGCGCCAGCGCGCCGAGCCGGATCGGATAAAAGAAAAAGCTGAGTCCAACGGCGATGAAGGGGACGCTAAAGAGCGGCGTCAATTTCCACCAACCCGTGAAGGCCGAATATTTTCCGATCCCGCCTGCGGCGTGATACCAGAACGCGCCGAGCACGCCCCACGTCACGCCGTAGGCCAGGTTCGGCAACCCGCGCAGAATGAAAACGTAAGGCCGCGGTTGGCCGGACCAGACGACTTTTTCGTCCGGGGCGAGACAAGCGATGATTTCGGGAGGCATCGGGCGCTTATTCTAAATGAGTGGGCGAAATTCGCAACGCGCCCTTGGTTAATTTTGGGATAACCCGTAAGATGCTTCTTATGTCTTCTCCGTCATGGTTCCGCCAACTCGCCGCGCTTTTTCCGCGCGGAGTCGCCGTCAACGATCCCGAAACGCTCGCCTCCCATTCAGGCGATGCCTGGTTTGCCAGTTCGGTTCCGGAAGCCGTCGTTTTCCCTCGCCGGGCCGGGGACGCCGCAACCCTGTTGCGCTTCGCCCACCGGAAACGGATTCCCGTCACGGCGCGCGGCGCAGGCCGAGGCTATGTCGGAGGCTGCGTGCCCAAACGGGGTGGCATCGTCGTTTCCTTCGCGCGAATGAACCGCATTTTGGAAATTAATCCCGCCGACAGCGTCGGCGTCGTCCAGCCCGGAGTCATCACCGGTGATTTTCAGGCGCAGGCGCTACGTCACGGTCTTCTCTATCCGCCCGATCCCGCCAGCTTGAAGGAATGCACACTGGGAGGGAATGTCGCCACCAACGCCGGCGGGCCGCGTTGCCTGAAATATGGCGTTACCCGCCATTATGTTTTAGGTCTCCAGGTCGCGCTCGCCGACGGCACGCTCGTCCGCACCGGCGGACGCACGCAAAAAAATAAGAGCGGTTTCGATTTCACTGCTCTTTTCACCGGGGCGGAAGGCCTGCTTGGACTCGTTACTGAAATTACCCTGCGGTTGATTCCCGCGCCACCGGCGCGCGCGGTTCTGGCAGCCTCGTTCCGGGACGCGAGATCGGCCGCCTCCGGCGTCCAGCATGTTCTCGGCCAGGGTTTTCTTCCTTCGGCGCTGGAATTGGCGGACCGTTTTACCCTTGAGGCCGCGCGCCGCCATCTCGGCTCGCAACATCTCCCGCCCGGCGACGCTCATCTTCTCGTTGAGATCGACGGCCAACCGACTTCGGTCCATGCCGAAGCTCACACCCTGGCCGACATTCTCAAGGCGGGCGGTGCGCTCGACATCATCCTCGGCACCACCGAAACTGAATGCGAGAGTCTCTGGGGCTTGCGCCGCGAGTTTTCCGCCTCGCTGAAAGCCACCGGACTAACCAAGCTCAACGAAGACATTTGTGTGCCGCGCAGCCGCCTGGTCGATTTGTTCGACTTCACCGCGCGGCTCCAGAAAAAATACGGTATTGAGATCGCCTCTTTCGGTCATGCCGGAGACGGCAATATCCATGTTAATCTCATGGCTGATCTGACGCTGCCCGGTGTGAAAAAGAAGACCGACCGCGCGCTGGATGAACTTTTCCGTCAAATCATCGCCTGGAACGGCGCCATTACCGGTGAGCACGGCATTGGGCTGGCCAAACTTCCGTGGTGGCCGAAGGCCGCTTCTCCCGAACTACGCCGCTTGCACCGTCTGATAAAAAAGGCTTTGGATCCAAATGAAATTTTGAATCCGGGAAAATTTGTGTAAGACCCTTTCGCCGTCAAAATTTCAGGTTATATCCTCGCCGAAGATCGGCCCGGGCGGATGCCCTTTCTTCTCGCGCAAAGCCTGCCGGATTCTTTCCAGTTCTTCGGTGCGATCGTCGGTCTCCTCCCATACTTCCTGGCTGACGAAAATCGGCGCCTTGGCCTGTGTGGCCAAGACCAAGCAATCGCTGGGCCGCGCGTCGATTTCGATCAGCTTGGAATGGACTTCGTTTTGCGCGCGCAGGATGATCCGGGCAAAATAGGTGTTGCTGCGGAGCGCGTTGATCACGACCCGCTCCACCTTGATGTCAAAAGCGTTGAAAATGTAGCCGATCAGTTCGTGGGTTAAAGGGCGCTCGTTGTGCTCGCCGCGCATCGACATGGCGATGGCCCGGCCCACACTCGGCTCGACATGGATGACAAAGCTTTTTTCTTCGTTGCCGATAAAAATCGCCAAAGTGTGTTGATCGGTAGGGAAAACGTCAAAAACCTCGACGCGGACAACGTCTGTATTCACACATTATCAGTACCACTCCCGTGCGCAAATGACAATGCCGGAAGGATTTTCCGCTTTAATTTGTAATCCGCCGGAACCAATTAATCTTGCCGAAATCAATCGACCGAAGGAGGCGCAAAGCTCGCATGGGTAAGGATGGTAGCCGGGGTCACGACATGCGGCTTCGGATCAATTGGGCAATAGGCAAGATTCCCGCTGTAATCGGCGATGATCTGGCCCTTTTGGTCGTAATATGTAAACGCGCTCTGGGTCTCCGCCTTGGCCATGTGGCTGAGCGTAACATCGACCCCCGAAACCAGCGCGAATAAGGCAATCATCAGCAAAACGGAAACTTTGAGAAAGCGTTTCATGAAAGATAAAAGTAGTATTACCGGCATTACTCTAACAGAAAACCGGTTAGAGGGCTAGTAGGATTTGCCGTGCGCGTGGGAGCTGCCAGTCCGACCTCCCAGGCCGTGCGTCCCGCCTCGACTGCCGCCCGAAAAGCCCGCGCCATCCGAGCGGGGTCACGCGCTGCGGCCAACGCGGTATTCACCAGCACGCCATCAGCTCCAAGCTCCAGAGCTTCAGCAGCTTGCGATGGAGCTCCGAGCCCAGCATCCACTATGACTGGCACGGTCGCCTGTTCGATGATGATTTCGATTTGACCCCGTGTTTCGAGTCCCCGATTGGAGCCGATCGGCGACCCCAAAGGCATCACGGTAGCCGTGCCGGCGTCTTGCAACCGCTTGGCCAGCACTGGATCGGCATTGATGTAAGGCAATACGGTAAAGCCTTCTTTGACCAATTGTTCCGCCGCAGCCAGCGTCTCGACTGGATCGGGAAGCAGGTAACGGGGGTCGGGATGAATCTCAAGCTTTACCCATTTCGGCAGACCCGCCGCCACCGCCAGCCGCGCCAAGCGCACCGCTTCGGAGGCGTTCATGGCGCCGCTGGTGTTTGGCAAGAGAAGGTATTTTTTGGGGTCGATGAAGTTCAAGATATCGGCATAGGGATCGTCCTTGCCGGTCAAATCGGCCCGGCGCAATGCCACCGTCACGATTTCCGTGCCGCTCGCCTCCAACGCTTCCACCATCGCCTGGTTCGAGGAGAACTTTCCCGTGCCCACCAGCAGGCGTGAGGAAAATGTCCGTCCCGCAATCGTCAAACCGGTCATAATGTTGGATTCTAACTCCGGCTTGTCACTGCCGCACGAATTATCTCTGTTCCAAAAGTTTCCATTCGCCGATTTAATCGTGGATTTTAGATGCGACGAACCAAGCCATCGGTCATTTTTCTTCGATTCGTCCCACAATTTCCAGATCAGACATGGAATTTCCCGCGCCTCAAGGTACGCAAGGACCATTTTTCGCACGCCACGCTCTCGGCGTAACTCCGCGGATCCTTGCATTCAAGCAAGCCTTCAATCAGCGCCCGGTTCTCCTTGAACCTTTCCCGGTGTGGGTGCTCCGGATGCTCCCAAACATAAAGCAATCCCGGCATGCCTGAGTCTAGCATAGGCCCAAGGCATGCGTCCATTCGGCATGAGATTGACGGGCCATTCGTTTTCTTGCCCGAAAGCCGAGCCGATATGGGCTCATATCCGAACAACGCGACCTCGTCGTCCATGGTAATCGGATCGACATCCATGCTGTTTTCCGGCTGCGGTGTATCGATTTCACGCTGGGCGGCGTGCCGGAGTAATCCGCCCGAGCCGATCAAGATGATCTGTGCCGGTTTGTTTAATTTCCCGCCCCATCCAGCCAACCAGCGTTCGATTTGCGAGGGATAACGAAGTTCACGGCGCGGCATAAAGCCGGAAGTCTAGCGTAGTCCCAAGCTACGACCACCGCACACCCACTTTTCTTTCACACAAATTCCAGCTCGACCGGGGCGGGAATCAGTCCGGCCTGATGCGCCCGACCAAGAAATTCGCGCACGCCTTTTTTGCCGCGCTCGCCGTAGTCGAGCGTCAGTTCGTTCACATACATGCCTATGAATTTGTCGGCTAGCTGGCGGTCGAGCCCACGCCCGAGTGGCAAAGCGTGCTCGATGCCCGCGGCGCGATGCTCCAGCCCGTACTTGATGCTGGCGTAAAGAATGTCCGACAGTTCCCCGATCACCTTGGTTCCGAGCGATTTTCTCACCACGTTGCCGCCCAGGGGCAAGGGCAGACCGTCCGTTTCCTGGAACCACCACCGCCCGAGATCCACGCTCAGCACGAGACCCTCGCCCGCATAGGTAAGCTGGCCCTCGTGAATGATCAGCCCCGCCTCCGCCTCGCCTCGCGCGAGGGCATCAAAAATCTGGTCAAACGGCACGACCACGAAATTGATCTGTTCCTTCGGCACGCCAAGATAAAGCTGCAAGGCGAGAAACGCGCTGGTCATCAATCCCGGCACGGCGATTTTCCGTTGCAGCAACTCGTCGCGCACGAAAAGCCGCCGCCCCACGATCATCGGGCCGTAGTTGTCGCCCATGCTCGCCCCGCTACGCAGCAGCGCGTAGTCCTTGAGCACATAGGCGCAGGCGTGAATCGAAATCGCGGTGATATCAAGTTCCGCGCGCGTCGCCCGCTCATTGAGCGTCTGGATATCCTGCAAGATATGCTCAAATTCATAGCCGAAAGCGGGCAGCAAATGTTTGGCCAAGGCGTAAAACATGAAGGCATCGTCGGGATCGGGCGAATGGCCGAGTGTGAGTTGCATAAATATGCCGCAAAGCTGTCCGAAAAATGAGTTTGGGTCACGCGGAAAGCGGTTTTATTCCTCTTCGCTTCCTTTCAGTTTTTCGCGCGCTTGGGCGACAAGAAAATTGCACGCTTCAGGACAAAGCAGGGGAATCTCGCTTGGATTTTCCCCGGCGGTTGACGCAGCGGGAAACCAAAGCCGCCGTTTAAGACAGCCCGGCTGACAATGTTGCGCCACCAATTCGTTCAAAGCATAATCGCCGATTTCCCGCACAATGCGAAAACGTCCCGTCTGCCGCCCGGCGGTTTCCGGCCATGGCGTGGACACGAGCCGGCCGCGTTGCCACAGCTCCCAGTTAGCCAGTGCGGCGGGATAAAGATAATCGAGCGCGAGATGGACGGCGGCCAAATCGCCGGCGTGATAAACCCAGCCAGGACGGAGATTGGGCGCGGTGCGCAACGGACGGAAATTGCCACCCGGATCGAGGAGAATCCATTCGCGCAATTCCGCGATGGAATTCACGCGCTGCAATTTCGCCGGACCGAGATCATGATCTTTGCGGTGCCGCAGTTGGAAACCAGGCTGGATTAACACCTCGCCGATGATCCAGGGCGGCAGACTCTGTTCGAAAAAACGGGCCAGTTGATCTTCCATCGCGCGGGCCGGTTCGGAGGACTCCGGCGCGCCGCTTATTCCGGGATGCTGTTCCTCAAAGCGTTGAACCTGCGCGAGGATGACATCGGCCAAAAAGGCCTCGGTGCCAATGGCCATCGCATACCAAAGCCGCCGGCCATTTTCCCGGTGAGGATTGGCGAAGCCCCGCTCTTTCACATTGTGGGTCAAACCGAGAAGCACGGGGATGTCCTCAAAGGAGTGAAGACCATCGGCAATAAAAAATGGAACGACGATCACATTGGGGCACGCGGTCAGAACGCGCCAATCTTTCACGAAAGGCGATTGCTCCATCAAGACGGCCCGGCAATCGGCGAAGAGGCCGCGCGCCCGGATGACGGCGGCCTGTTCGTGAATGATTTTGGTGGAATTGTCGTTGAGCGAAGTTCCGTGTCCGCAGATCAGGAGACAAGCGGTCTTCTCCGGTTCGCGAATTGTTTCCGCTGAAGCGGCCACGACTTCGTTCGCGCGCCGCAACAAGGCTTCGGTCATGGAGGGATGAAGTCCCACCGGCTCGCAATAGTAAATCTCATGGCCCTCGCGCCGGGTTATGGGCCCATCCAGGCCCAATTCGCGCGGGATAATTTGTTCGGTAAAATAGCCGGAACTAATGAAATTGGGTACCGCGTAAACGCGCCGGCGCGAAACCAGGCGCAGGGCCTGGCGAAAATTGGGCTCTTCTTTCCAAAACGCGACGTGAACTTCCGCAAAAACACCCCGCCGGCGTATCTCTTCCGCATGCCGGTACGTGGGAGCGCTCGAATCGGCGTTGAGCGTCGATCCGTGACCGAGAAGAAGCAAGGCGGCATCGCGGACCGGCATGTGGAGTAAAAGTTACGCCCGGCGCACGGCTATTTTGGCCAGCGCCCAGCGTTTGAGGCGCCGGCGTTGGGCGAAAATCGCCTTGCCGGTTTCGTAGACCAAGGACGGAAAATCGAGGTTGCGCCGGTGAAAGGAGATTCGTCCGGCGCGCACCGCGGTAAAAAGCGCCTCCGGCGTCAGCGCGTCCGCTTCGAGGGTGCTCGCATTCTTTCCAATGGTGGCCAAGGTATGCGCGTCGGAACACGCCACCAGCGGCTTGCCGTGCTGATGGGCCCAGCGCGCCGCGCGCAGATTGGGATTCACCCGTCCTGGCAACCAATGCACATGCAGGATGCACCATTCCACGGCGTCAATGCAGTCGCCGTTTGCGCTCATTTCATTTCCGAGGCACGAAGGATGGGGATAGAAAGGATGCGGCGCGATTACCAGCACGTCGGGCCGGCGCGCCCGCAAGGCCCGCACTTCGTTCCAGGTCGTCTCCCCGGCCAAGTCGTTTTCGTTCACATTCAGCACCACCAAATGCCGACTGTTCAATTCCGCCTCGATGCCGGGAATAAGCAGAATATTCCGCTCCCGGGCGTAGGCGGCCGCCTCGGGATGAACAAATGTCTTTTGGTGCCAGGTTATCGCAATCGCGTCGAGTCCCACCTTTTTGGCCTGATCGATATGCTCAAAAATATTGTGATTGAGATAGGTATCGACCGGATCGCCCTGGCAGTGGCTATGTAATTCTACACGATAGTGCGGCACGGAGATAATTATGCTCCGCCCCCCGGACAGCGCAAGCGCTGGAGGAGCAGGCGGGATATTTTCAATTTGAAGACCGTCTTCGGGAAAGACATCATGTCCGGGTGATTTTTCGCCCCCATTTTTTGATTATCGGTTCGGGACTGACGGGAGCGGTCATCGCCCGCCTGCTGCACGATGCCGGACGTTCGGTGCTCATGGTCGAACGCCGGTGCCACCTGGGGGGAAATGTCCACGATCATATTCATGAGAGTGGAATCCGCGTGCATACTTACGGCCCCCACTATTTTCGAACCAACGACGATGACCTTTGGGCCTTTGTCAATCGCTTCGGCGGTTTTTACAAGTACGAACCCGCTTTGAAGTCGTGGGTCGATGGCCGCCACGAAAACTGGCCCATTGCGGGCAGCTATATCCGGCGCGTTATCGGCGAAAAATGGCGACCCGATTTTACGGGGACACCGTCGAATTTCGAAGAAGCGGCGCTGGCGCTGATGCCCCGGCTCATTTATGAAAAATTCGTCAAGGGTTACACCGAAAAACAGTGGGGCGTGCCGCCAACCCAGCTTTCCGCCAGCCTGGTGAAACGGTTCGATGTCCGCGAAGACGATGAGCCCCGGCTCATGCGCCACCGGCATCAGGGATTGCCGAAGGATGGCTACGCGGCGTGGATGAGACGGATGGTTGAAGGCATTCCGATTATTCTCAACTGCGATTATCTTTGCTGCCGGCACGATTTTCCGGAATCGGCACACATCGTTTTCACGGGGCCAATTGATGAATATTTCCATCACGACATGGGCCGGCTGGTCTATCGCGGACAGCGGCGTGAGCATGAATATCTTTCGGAGGCCAGTTACGCGCAGCCGTGCGGGCAGGTTAACAATCCCGACCCGGCTAACGGCCCGCATATCCGCATTCTTGAATGGAAGCACATGATGATGCCGGAATTTGCCGGGAAAATTCATGGAACCGTTCTCACGCGCGAGACCACCGTGACCGCCATCGATCCGAAGGATTTTGAATATCCGTTTCCCGACGCCGCCAACACCCGGCTTTATGAGGCTTACCGCGCGCGCGCGGCCCAGATCAATGGGCTGACGGTTTGCGGACGGCTGGGCGAATATCGCTACTATGATATGGACCAAGCCATTGCCCGCGCCATGTTGATCGCCGGGAGATTACTTAAGGAGAAATCCGTGGCATCGTGACGAGCGGCCATCGCGTGTACCGCTCAACCGCCGATGGCCGTCATGATCCGTTGCGGTTGCCAGTTATTGCGGAAGGCATGCTCGGGAGGTTTTTCCGCCAGAGCCTGGCCGAACCGGGCATGGAGCACGGCCCTGTCCACCGCCGGACGCAAACCGGGTTTGAGATCGTGCTCGCCGTGATGCCCCAAACATGGGCGCAGGTGTCCGTCCGCAGTAAGCCGCACTTTGTTGCACGCTTCGCAGAAATGGAGATTGGTCAACGCGCCGATAAATCCGACAATCGCCCCGGTTTTTTTGAGCCGGTAATACTTGGCCGGTCCATGGCCGAGCCTCGTTTCGACCGGAATCAGTTTGTCTTGTTCGCCCAGCATGGCCATGACTTCGCCGACTGGCAGAAAATTCTCTTCCGTCAGCATCTCGGTCAGACTTATCGGCATCAATTCGATGAAACGGATGGGGATTTGCAAGGACGCGGCGAATTGGACCAGCGGCCAAATTTCGCGCTCGTTCTTGTGCCGGATGAGCACGGTATTGAGTTTGATCGAAGAAAAACCGAGCGCCTTCGCCTGGCGGATACCAGCCAGTACCGGTTCAACCTCGCCGTGCGTGATCTCGCGGTAACAACCGGCATTAAGCGCGTCGAGACTGATGTTGAGCCGCTGTAGACCTGTGACGCGCAACGCAGCGCCTAGCTCAGTCAAGCGAGTCCCGTTGGTCGAAAGCTGTACCGACTCAACGCCGGGCAGGCGAAGCAAGTCATGCAGGAAAGCGCAAAGGCCGCGCCGAATCAGCGGTTCTCCACCGGTGACGCGGAAATGCCTGAATCCCCGTTCGACCGCCACCCCCACAATGGCAAGGATTTCCTCATAGCTCAGAATTTCTTCGCGGGGGGCCCAATCGTGAAACTGTTCCGGCAGGCAATAAAGACACTTCTCGTTGCAGCGGTCTGTGACCGAAATCCGCAGGTAATCAATAGACCGGGCCGCCGGAATATTTCCCGAGACCGCGGGCAGGATTTGCAGAGAAGAGGCCAGCGCCATGATCGTAGGCAAATTACCTCATAAACTCTTTTTTGAAAACCGGAAGGGCAATCTCTCCAGCGCAAAATTGCGATGGACCATCCTGCGATCGGGAACGGAATCAATGGGCGATTTCATGAAAATGACGGGTCAGCTGAAGCGCAATGGATTCGGGAGAGAATTCGGGAAGGAGGTGGCGGGAAGCTTCCTCCGCGTTGCCGGCATAGGGCGCGCCGGGGCGTGAGACTTCGTCGATGGCAGCAGCCAAGGCGGAGAAATTATTGGGTTCGACCACAAGACCGCATTTGTAAGTCTCGATCATCGGCCAGGTGCCGACACAACGTGTCGTGATCACCGGCCGCCCGAGAATGAGCGACTCGACCAAGGCGCGGGAAAACTCATCGAAAAGCGAAGGAATGACGATGAGGCTGGCGCGCCTTATCTGCTGAATAACCTGATCGGACGAAATTTTTCCGAGAAGCTCCAGCTGGTTAGTCCCAAGCAAGCGCCGCGCCGCCGCCACGCTTTCGTTCCAACGGCTGATAAAACGGGAATTTTTTTCCGTCAGCCCGCCCGCTACGACAAAGATTGCGCCCGATTTCGCGGCTTGGCTTTTCTGAATCGCGTCCATGAAAATCAACGCGCCTTTCTTCTCGTTAAGCGCGCCAAAAAAAAGGATGCGTCGCGGTTCCGCCGCGATTCCTCGCTCCGTGGCGGCGCGGAGAAATTCGTGTTGCAGATTGGGATGAACCACGCGGACTTTGCCCTGGAGAGAGGCGCCGGCGCCGCCCGGGCCGGCATAATTGCTCAGACAACCCGCGACGAGCTCCGAATTGGCGATGATGCGCGAGGCATGGCGAAAGGCGAGGCCCAAAGCCGGCCGTTCGGTAAAAATCGGGAATCCCGCGCTGAACCTGTACCGCAGCGAATGGATCTGCGTCAAAATGGGCGGGACGGGCATGCGTTGCGCGGCGACGGCCGCAACCAAACCATCGGGTTCTTCGCTCTGCGCCCAAAGAACATTGAAGAAGCCCTTGCGAGCAAAAAAATCGCGCAACCCCAACGCATCGGAAAAGACTTTGCGATGGCGGTAAAGCTGCTTGGCGAGTTTGTCGCCAATAGCGGTAAAAAAATCGCGTCTCTTTTCCCGGGGCGTAAGCCAAACCTCAAGTTTGCCGATCCGGGCTTGTTCAAGCCCCGCGACATGCGGACTCTGGCTCAGAACGACAACTTCATGTCCAAGCGCGGCAACTGCTTCGGCCAGTTGTTGCGCCATCCCGCCCGCAGCCGTCCCGGTGCGGCGATTTTCCTCCCAATACCAACGGCAGAGGAGGGCGATTCTTAACGCATGCATGAAAGAGGCCAATTTTACAAAAAGCGGGCCGGAAAAGGCTGTCCGAAAAATAGGCTCAGGTCACGCCGAAAGGATTTTTCGGACAGCCCCTGGTAAGATGGCGGGCGAAAGCGGAACGAATGGCGGTGCTTGCGCTCCCCCGATCGGCGGTTTTAAAGTGGCGGTGCATGGGACGTCAATGGTTGCTCTCCAAACGCGAGGTTAATTCCCTGAGAAAATCTCAGGCTACAGGCAAGTACCTGAATGAAATCATGGTCGCGGCCAAGCAGGGGGGGGCAGATCCATCAGGCAATGCACGATTGGCCGCGGCGGTTGAAAAAGCGCGCCGGGAGAGTGTGCCGCGCGACAATATCGAACGCGCGATCAAGAAAGGCGCGGGTATCGGCGGAGAAAAAATGGCGCTCGAGCATATCAACTTCGAAGGATACGCTCCGCACAAGGTACCGGTGATTGTCGAAGTGCTGACCGACAATAACAACCGCACCGCGCCGGAAATCCGCGTGCTTTTCAAGAAAGGACTACTCGGCAGCGCGGGCAGTAATAAATTTCTTTTCGATCACATCGGATTGGTCGAGGCCCACCATCCCGATCCGGGGGCCGATATCGAGGCTGCGGCGATTGAGGCGGGCGCGAATGATGTCGAGTTGCTGGCGCATCGACAAAATGACGACATTCCCGAGAGTGCGACTGGCGCGCGTTTTATCACGGACCGGACCGCGGTGCATCTGGTGTCACAGTGGCTCGCCAAGAATGGCTGGACGGTGGTGACCAGCGAAATGGGTTATATCGCGAAAAATTATCCGGCGTTAACGCCGGAACAGGCTGCAGAAGTAGGAGAATTTCTGCAACAGCTTGACGACCATGACGATGTCCACCGCGTCTGGGCGGCGGTAAAATAGTTTGGCCGCAAGGTCTGGTTTTAGCGGGCAGGTTCACCGACCGGCTGAGGTGACGTGGCTTTCCTCAGGCTAGGCAAACCGTAAAGCTCATGTTCGGAAGACCGGTCAATCTGCATCTCGGGTTTTTGTTCGATCTCGCGTATTTTCGCCAGAATGATGGCGTAGGCGCACAATGCGGTGAAAGTTTGGGAAAAGCTGCCGAAAACCGTAAAGAATCCAATCATGTCATGGGTCACGTTACAAAAAATCCAAACCCTTAAGGGAAGCAACGGGGACCGCCGCCACGAACCTTGGCCGAAGATGAACCGGCCCGAAATGTAAGAAATATTTGCTCCAAGCATGATGAAAGCCGCGGTTCCTATCAGACCAACCGCGTCGTAGACACTGATCCAGCCGATATGAAAGAGCTTGCTCACGACAAACGATTTGATGGTGTAATAGCCATCACGGTTATCAAATTGGATTCTGGCGTTAATTGTATCCAATTCGTCGCGGTCGATGGCAAAACCGTTGCCCACCAGCGGACTTTTGGCGAAATATTCCCGCATATACATTTGGTAAATGTCGTTGCGAAATTCGGTCGAGGAATCGGTGCTTTCCTTGACGTCTTTATCCCAAGCCCCGGGAAGAAACGCCAAACTTCGCTGAACCGACAATGGCAACTTGACGAGATGGCTTGATTGCGCCAGATCCAAACCAAGGATAGCGATGATCAGCGGCGGCACCAAAAAAAGTGTTCGCCAGGAACAATAGCACCAAGCTCCCAGCACAATGAGGAGGACGTAGAGCGCCATGTCACTGCGATAACCACCTTGAGCCACGAAATAGAAACAAAGGAAAGAAAGGCAAGCCACCCACCATCGGTACGGGCGCCACCAAGTATAAATCGGGAAATAAGCAAGCAAAACCGCTTGCAGCGCCGCCCCAATTTCCGCTTGTGCGCCTTGACGGACGATTTCTTCTCCAAAATAGGCGCTCGTATTGACGTTATCCGAAAGATAAATAAGAGACCGGGCCGCTTGCGGAGCGTAAGTCGTGATGATGTAAGGCAGATTGGAAATGACGGTCAAAGTCAAAGCATACCAGGGCACACGTTGCAGAAAGGCAATGGAAGGAGTAGCGATGTTAATGCCACAAAAATAGCATGTTACGCAGACTAGCATGAGGAGGGCGGGGCGAGACCCTTCGGTATTTCCGCCAAAGGCATGAAGCCCAAAGGACTTTTGATGGTATAAAATGATCAATCCAACCGTTATGATGGGGAAAAAGAACGCGCGAGGGCCGGTCTTGAAATTTCTTTGCCTGAGAGCGACGTAACTAACCAGATAGTAGAGGACCGTTACGAAGGAGCACAGGTCGGCCAAGGTTAGTCCAAAAGGCAAGAAGTCGAGTTTTCCAGCAAAACAGAGCCCGAACATGGGCAGGGCGCAAATTCTGTCTCCGACGAAAAAAAAGATGACCAATAAAAAGATGATTCCGCCGGCGATAAGAATGGGCAAATAATCGTGCTCAACCGTGGCAATAGTCAGGTAAGGTCCAACAATCAACCCTGCGGCCAGAATCAGGGCGTTGATAATCGTTCGTTCGCTAAGCATGCGCTAAAAATAAAATCCGTCGTATATCTCTTGCCGCGTCTCGGTACCAGTTTATCTTTTTTTGCCATTACAGCAAGCTGGAAGTCAGTATAGCCTGGCAAAATGAAGGCAACGCGACCTATGACTACTTTTGATAAGAGCACTAATCCAAATCGCCCATGGCAGCATGCCAGCGGCATTTCCCGTGATGACGAAGAGTAAAGACCAAGAGCCGCGAATTTTAGTCATTGCGGAATTTGCCCCCGGCGCGGCAGGTGGCGACTGGGTCAATATCAAGCAACATTTTCGCGGGTTGGATTGGAGCCAGATTTATTGGTGGTCTTTTTCCGGCCCTTCCGGGATTAAATCCCACGAATTTGGCGGGAAGCATAGCAGTTGTCAGATTCCTCCGCGCCTGACGCCAAATCAAAAATGGAACGGTTTAAAGAGCTGGATTCTCGATTCCTTCATCATCCCTCATGCCGCCCGTCATCTGCTTTCTTTCATCCGCTTGGCGCAACCCGATTTTATTTTTCTCATGGCGCGCGGCTGGATGATTCCCCTGGGCCATCGGGTGATGCCACAGGTCAAAGCCCATTGGCACGTGGCGCTTTATGATATGCCGGACGTGGATGGCATGATGCAAAGGTTAGGCCGCCAAAGGACGGACCGTTTCATGAACATGGCCGATGCTCTCTATCGGAATGCGTCCAGCCGTTCGGTTATCAGTCCCGCCATGGCCGAAGAGATGCGAATGCGTACCGGCGTTGCCTGCTCCACTTTCTTTCGTTGTTCAGTTGAGCCTGAAGCGCTGGCCCGTCTCCGGCAACCACTGCCCCCACCTCAGGACGATGTTATACGCATTGGTTACGCCGGTTCCATTCTGGCCGAACCGACCTTTGTCCGCCTGGTCAAGGCTCTGCAAATGATTCGCCCACAACTTGGCCACAGGGTGGAGATTCATCTCTATGGCAGCCAGCGCTACACGAACCGGGACTGGTTCGATTCCAGCCTAATTATCGAACACGGCTTCATCAGCGAAGCGGAATTGCACCGGCTCTACCAACAGGGCACCTGGGGACTGGCGATCATGCATTTGGATGACACCGATCCCCGTTATAATCTTTATAGTTTCCCCTGTAAATTTACCATGTCACTGGCCTCGGGTCTTCCGTTGATTTGCATCGGGCATCCCCAAAGCCCATTGATTGAACTCGCCAGGAATTATCGCCTCGGCCTTCTCCTGACCGAAAACGACGATAAAGCGCTGGCCCAACGATTGCTCGAGGGCCTGGCTGATTTTTCCCGTTTTGGCGAGTATCGGGCAGGAATGGCGCGCTGCGCGGAAAAAGAAGTGAATGCGGAACAAAATCGCCGCAAGCTCCATGAACTGCTCTATGCTACATGCGCTCTCGCTCGGCGTAACAACCCGGTCACGGACACAAAAGCGACCGATAGCAGGCCTCAAGCGGGACCACCGCCTCATCCCAGGAATAAAGCTTGATGGCGGGCGGGCGAAGGCACGGGCATTTTTCATAGAATGCGCGGAGCCGGATCGAGTTCTCGCCCGTGCCACTAGGTTGAAGATATTGGGCCTGATCACTAAATCGCTCCCGCGACCAAGGCTGATCAGGCACAAGGAGCGGTAGGCCACAAGCTGCGGCTTCGTGAGCAGAGAGGCACCAATTCTCATGCTGGCTGAAAATGACGAATCCCCGGCTGGCCTTCAATAGACCGATCATTTCCGTGCGGTCGCTGACATGCTCGCGATGTAGAACGTAGCGATTATCGATCAAATCGGCGAACCGTTGCCAGTAACGGCTCTCCCAGCTGTAGGGTTTCCCAACAAAGAGGATGGGCACCTGGGCCGCCCGGGCCATGAACGCAAGTTCAAGGGAACGCTTACGTTCTGTAATTGTTCCGGTGGTGATGAGATGCGGCTCTGCGCGTGAAGGCCGCCCTGCCTTGAGAAACGCCTCGTCCAGGCCAAGAGGCACGATGGCAATGCGGTTGTCCGCCAAGCCAAAAACGGTACGCAATACGCGCCGTTCCGCCTCAAGCCCGATGACCATGCGGTCGGCCGTCCGGAAGCTGAGCCAGGTCAGTTGATTTCTGATCATACCCCAGCCTGGCATCGCCAACAGACCGCGGATGATCGCGCCTTGGACAGCGAGTTGAAATGGCGTACGGTTGCACGTAGAAGTGAAGAGATGAGTAACCACCACGGGCAAGCCTTTCTCGTGCGCGGCAGCAAGGTAGGAAAGCGACGGCACGCCGAAAGAATGAATGAGGTCGCCTGCCTGCCGGTCGTCCCACCAACGGACATATTCGACCTCGAGACCACGACGCTCCAACGCTGCCCTGGTCTGCTCGATCTGGGTCTGGAACCCACCGTGGGCGAGAGCAAAGGGCCAAGTGTGATCTAAAAGGATTTTCATGATCGACGTTATTTTTTCTCCATGTAACGGGGCGCATACTCCACAAGGAGCCGATCGCCGTCGTCCTGCCAGGTATTATACTCCGGTCTGGAATCCAGTCGTGGCTGGGATTTCCTCATGGGGCCGCAGGTGAGTCATATCGTGCCGACCAGGCCCAGACCGGCTAGATGTCTTCCTCGGCAAGTTCAGAGTCGTCCTTGGGAATGAAGAGCTTTTTTGTGTCGCGATCGTAGTCGAGTATCCTGGCATATCTGCCCCACGCGATCATCGTATGGAGCAGCTTTTCGGGATTGTCATAGGGCAAGGCGGAGGAAAGCTCTTTGAGAATACGCTCTTCGTCGATCTCCTCCTCCACCTTGAGGCATTCGATGATGATGTGAAACAATCTCAGCTTATAAATCTGCTCGCGGAAAATTTCGGTCCGCCGGGCCTGATCGGCGGAGAAAAATTGTTGTCCCAACGAAGTCAAGCGCACGTCGTTTTTGGGAGTATCGACGAATTCAAGGATTTCGGCCGCTTTGACAATGGAAATTGTTTCTCCAAATTCCTTTCCGATTTCCGCACCAATATCGTAGATGCTATCGAGTTCGGGGTCGTTGCTCAGAATGCTCAGAAGCCCGATAACTTGCCCCACCGAGACATGAGGAATCGATTCCATGCGCGAACGCGCCCTGGAAATTGGCTTGCCTGGAGTGGGAGCGGGTTCCGGCGGCAAATCGGGCAAACTCTGGCGCGTAATACCGTCGTGAATGACAGAAACCAGCCGCTGGTACTCGCTGGATTGCGCGCTGCGGGGGTAAGGTAAAGTGTTCTCCAAATGCAGACCGATATGTCCCGGACGGGGAAACAAAACCAATATTTGCGTGGCCATTTCCACGGCTTCCTCAATGTTGTGCGTGACCATGAAGACGCTCTTCACGTTGGTGGCTTTGCTTTGCCAAAGGGAGATGACTTCGCGCCGGAGATTCTCGGCCGTCAGGACATCCAGAGCGCTGAAAGCCTCATCCAAACACAAAACTTCCGGTTGGGCCACCAGAGCGCGGGCGATTCCGACCCGCTGGCGCATGCCCCCGGATAATTCCCTAGGATAGGAATTTTCGTAGCCTTGCAGCCCGATCAGTCCGATCGCCTTTTCAATTTCGGCTTCCTTTTCCTGGCGCGAAAGCCGTTTTTTCATCAGACCGACTT
>DATJMI010000033.1:0-16420 GCA_035508775.1 Methylacidiphilales bacterium | reverse complement strand
CCTTTTCCGCACCCTGCTTAACGAATACCACTACAACCCGGTCTGGACCGACTGGGCCGCCGAACACCAGGATCTCGAGAAGGCCGAAATCTGGCTCGCCAACTCTCCCGACCGCGAAGAGCTTATTCGTTATCGCCAATTCACCGCCTATGTCCAGTGGGTTGCCTGGCGCCAATGGCTCGGCGTCCGCGCCTGGGCCGATCAACACAAAGTCCGGCTCGTGGGCGACATTCCCTTCGGCGTCAACCGCTACGGGGCCGACGTCTGGTCGGAACGTGAACTCTTCAATCTCGAGTGGTCCGGGGGCGCGCCGCCCGAACCGTTCTTTGCCGGCGACCAATTCCTGCGCAAATGGGGCCAGAACTGGGGCATTCCGCTTTACGACTGGGACGTCCATCGCGCCCGGGATTTCGCCTGGTGGAAGCAGCGCGTCTCGGCGACCAGCCTTATTTTCCATGCCTTTCGCATCGATCACGTTCTCGGCTTCTTCCGCATTTACAGCTTCCCCTGGCTACCGCAAAAGAACGCCGAATTTACCGATCTCACTCCCGAACAGGCCAAGGAAAAAGCGATGGGCCGCGAACCGCAGTTCCTCCCGCGTCCTGACGAGCCGGAAGAAAACGCCAAGCTCAATTGCGCGGATGGCGAGGCCATCCTGCGCGTGATCCAGGAAGCCGCTGACAAGACCGCGATCGTGGCCGAGGACCTTGGCGTCGTCCCCAAATATGTGCCGCCTTTGCTGCAAAAGCTCGGCATGCCCGGCTTTGTCATTCCTCATTTCATCACCGATCCCGAAACTCACGAATATATCGCGAAGGGCAAAATGCCGGAGCTGGGGGTGGCCACCTGGGGTACCCACGACCATGCGCCACTCGTTGAGTGGTACGCGGAAATCACCAAGCGCTGGAAAGGCCCCGAAGGCCACGAGGCTTGGCGTGAACTTCAGCGGCTCATGCGTTTCCTTGGCGAGGATCCTGAAAAGGAACCGCCGGTTGCCCTGGACGAAAAACTTCACGAAGTTTTCCTGCGCGTGCTGCTCGAATCGAAAACGTGCTGGGCTATCTTTGTCATCTCCGACATCCTCGGCCTCAATATCCGCTTCAACCGGCCCGGCGCGGCCGGCGGCGACAATTGGAGCCAGCGTCTCGACCGAGCGCTTAAGGATTACGCGCAGGATCCCGTCACCGGGCCGAAACTTCGCTTTCTCAAGGAGGCGGCGGCGAAGACGGAGCGGGCGCCGGCATAAGGCAAAGTTCAACCCACCGCAAACTTCGTCATCAAACCGTCTCTCCGCTCAATAGGTCCTCCACTGTTTCGCGCCGGCGCACAATACGGTGGTGGGCGCCCTTGACGAGCACTTCGGCGGGGCGGGGGCGCGTGTTGTAGTTGGAGGCCATGACAAATCCATAAGCGCCGGCGCTGAGCAGGGCGAGCCGGTCACCGGACCGCAACGGAGGCAGCAGCCGGTCTTTGGCGAAGTAGTCGCCCGATTCGCAAATGGGACCGACGACGTCGCTGGGCACAAGTTTGCCGCCGCGCTTTTGGGTGAGTGGGACGATTTCGTGATAGGAATCGTAAAACGCCGGGCGAATGAGGTCGTTCATCGCCGCATCGACGATGACGAATGTTTTCCGGCCCGTTTTCTTGACGTAGAGCACTTCGGTCACCAGCACGCCGGCGTTGCCGACCAAAAACCGGCCCGGCTCGACCAGGATGCGCAACCCGAGCGGCTTGAGCAGCGGCACAAGCTCTTCACCGTAGTCGGCGGGCGTAAGAGGGCGCTTTTTCTGTTTGCTCCACCATTCGGGCCCCGCGCTGGCCAGCGCCGGCTGGTAAACGATGCCGAGGCCACCGCCGATGTCGAAGAATTCGATCTTGTGCCTGGCCTTGAGTTCGGCCACCAGCGGCAACATTTTCTTCACCGCCTGGACGAAGGGCCGCGTTTCGGTGATTTGCGAGCCGATGTGCATCTGCACGCCGAGCAGCCGCAGGTTCTCGAGCCGCACCACCCGGGCGTAAAGCGCTCCGACTTCCTCGAACGCGATGCCGAATTTGTTCTCGTAGGTGCCGGTGGTGATTTTCGCGTGCGTCCCCGCGTCGACGTTCGGGTTGACCCGCACCGCGACCGGCGCGCGCACTTTCTTCTCACCCGCGATGCGGTTGATAAATTCCAGTTCGGCGGCGCTTTCGGCGTTGAAAACGTAGACGTTGGCGGCCAGCGCCTGCTCGATTTCCGCCCGCGTCTTGCCCACCCCGGCAAAGCTGCATTTGGCCGCGTCCCCGCCCGCCTTGAGCACGCGGGTCAGTTCGCCGCCGCTCACAAGATCGAAACCGCCGCCCCGTTCCGCGAGCAGCTTCAGCACGGCCAGATTGGAATTGGCCTTGAGCGCAAAACAGATCAGGTGATCGAGCGGCGCAAGCGCCTGGGTCAAACGATCGTAATGATCGGTGATCGTCGTGGCCGAATAGACATAGAGAGGCGTGCCGTACATGCCGGCGAGCTTCGAAACGGGGATGCCTTCGGCATAGAGCCTGCCGCCCTTGAGGCGAAAATGATGCATAAGAGGATGGAAGCGACGTATTCAACGGACGAAACGATCCCGACGCAAGCTCTTAGCAGCGTCAGGCAACCGGCCAGGTTTACCGAATTTCCACCCGCCGGACCAAGGGCAGCATGACTTCAAGGCCATCTTCAGCGGGAACGGGCATCAGCGTGCTGGTCTGGTCGGTCCGGATTCGCGGCAGCCGCTCGGCGATAATTTCGACCTGCCTCGAATGCCGGTTGTAAAAGGCGCACAATTCTTCGCCCACGCGCTTGGCCATGGCGTACTCGGCCATCTCGCGCATCGTTTCGGTGACGGCGACACTGGAGGGATAGAAGACGCGCAGGGACGCGGAGCCGTTCGCCTCGAGGCTGTCGATGAGGCGCCCGAACGCGGAGACATAGGTATCCAGGAATTCATGTAACCGGGCGTGATCAAAAAAACCGCGCCGCCGCCCGAAAATTTTGGGTGTGGCGAAATAATAGAGCGAACGCGGCATTTCCTTACCGGCGGCCAGTTGCTGGACAAACGCCTCGCTATTCTGAACATCGAATTGCCGCGCCTGGCAGCGCCCGCCGGCGGAACGGATATCGGCCACAATGCGCTCGGCATCCGCGGCACCTTGGTAATAAGTGATCATGG
The DNA here is from genome assembly GCA_035508775.1 of Methylacidiphilales bacterium. Taxonomy (GTDB): domain Bacteria; phylum Verrucomicrobiota; class Verrucomicrobiia; order Methylacidiphilales; family UBA1321; genus JABDGH01. The sequence goes on along the minus strand of DATJMI010000033.1, from coordinate 13,235 downwards.
GCAAGCCTCCCCCGGCGGCAATCAATCGGGCCGTAATCTCGCCCAAGCCGCGCGATCCTCCAACGATCAAGGCGATGCTCCGCGCAAAACTTCCGGCTTCCACCCGTCGCGCTATCTCCGCCATGCCAGGCTGTCGTTCGGGCGGCGGACGGAAATAGGCCGTCACTTGCCCCTGAATGCGAGGACCGGCGACCTGCATGACGATTTTCCCAAAACGGTCGTCCGTCTTCTCCACCCGGTATTGCAAAACGTCTCCACGGGATGTTTCCCGGAAATTCATTTCGCACTGGCCGAAGAGGGAATGGTGGCCGGGGCAGCGCATTCCAACCAGCCGGCTCAAACCGAGAATTTCCGCAAGGCCAACCGGCCCCAGCGTGGCCAGCGCCAAAGGAAACATCTCTCCGGCCAGCGTTGCGTCGAGGCCAAGATCGAGACCGCCGGTTTTGTTGGCCGATTCATCGAATTGAAGCTCGGCCATCGGCTCGGGGCGAAGAGAGGGAAGTCCGGTCGCGACCGGCGAGGGCAAGGTTCCCCACCGGATGGAAATCTGGCAAATGGTCTCTTCTTCGATTTTGCCGGTGATTTGCCATTTATCGGGAGCCGATGCAGTCAGATGAAAATCGACCGTTTCACCGACGAGGACCGGCTTTTGAAAAATCGCGGTGAACCCGGTGATTCCGCGGCCCGCGGAACCATCCCGCCGCCAACGCGCCAGCGCAGACTCCATCGCTGCGAGGGCTTGGTGAATGCCATGTACGGCTTGCCCGCCCACGATGGTGCGGCGAGCCAGGATTGGGTCGTCGTGCAGGGGATTGCGGTCACCGGATAGACCAGAGAAATTTTTTTGCAAACCGGCGGTGAAACAGCGGCTCAGGATCAGATTATCCGCGCCGTGGCTCATACCATTCTAAAATTCGTTGCGATAAAGATAGACATGCTGATCCGCGTTTCGATCTTCCTCCAGCTTGCGCTGTAACGAGGCTGTGTCGAGAACGGGAAGCACCGCCCTCACGCGAGGATCCCCGGACATTTTCAAAAGCGTGGCGGCGCAAACCGCTTCGGTCGGATGAAACGCATCGATGAAATACCGGTAATCGTCGCTGTAAGGCGGAAACTTCGAATAATCGAAAACGATCAGGCCGAGGCGATTGAAATAACCGCCGCCGATCCGATTTTGAAAATCTTTCCAGATGCCATAGCGGGGATTGTGTTCGATCGCGCGCAGAACCGGCCCGTAAATCGGCATCTGCACGCCAACCGGCGTGGCGCCGTGCGCGCGGACCTGCGCGATGAATTTTTCCAACTTGGCCATTTCTTCGTCCGAAACCGCATCGCCGTAGTAAATAGGCGGGTGATCCCATTGCACGGTATGGAACAAATCGGGATTGCGTCCGGCGGTATTGAGCGCGCGAAAAGGCTGCGCTTCCGAGCCATCCAGCCGCACACCTTCACCATAGTAGGCGGCCCGCAAGCCGATACAAGGTTCGCCCCGCGCGTCAGAACGCCCGGCCATGATCGCGTCGGGATGGATAGACACGATGGAATAAATTTCGCGCCAGGCATCGAGATGCCCCAGCCAGCCCGAACCGCCATGCCCCGGCGGAGCCATGGCATAATCGGCCAGATAGCGCGGGTTCAGGTTGAAAAAATCGAGACTGAAAAAAACGATTTTGGGACTGTAATCCGCGGGAAGCTGGCGCAAGAGATCGGAGTAGACGCTGAAGGTCCAGGCGATCTGGCCGAGATTATAGAAACCGTAGGGCCGGAACATGGCGCTCCGAAACTGGCTCATGCGCGATTGTCCTATAACGATGACACCGGGTCGCGCCTGTTGCATGCGAATCAATTTGAAAGCGGCTTGTTCCGAATCGCCTTCATTCCAAATCAATGCGGAATTTTTAATTTGCTCTTGAGCGGCCTCGTCGTAGGGAATAGTTTGTCCCACCCGCCAACTGACGCACTCGAGAATTGCCGCCAAAATAAGAACCGAGCCTCCGGTGAGCAGAAAAAATATTTTCCCGAAGCGCTTCCATTCGCTTCCTTCCGCTTGAAAAGTCTTAAAACTTATTATAGACGAAAGGTTGAGGAACATAGAGATCCATCCAGGCGCCGAATACTTTGATAATGGCCAGAATATAGAGAGGCGTTTGAAGCAGCGCCGGAAATTTCTCCAGAGTGATCTTGTTGCGCGCGAGAATATCTCCGGCGATCAGGACGGGAATCAACGCCGAAGGTTTATAGAGAGCTCCAGCCAGAATCATCGGCGCGCCGTGATGAAACATCACCCAGGCGAGGATCTGACAGGCATTTCGCCATAATTCGAGAGAAAAAAAGCCCTGATAGACAACCAGCGCGTCGCTCACCGTGCGCGCGCGAAAAAACACGAAGGTCAACAGGACAAAAGCAAAGGTGAGAATAACCCGCGCCGCATACAGAAGCGTTGGCGGTATCGCGAGCGCCTTCCAGAATGCATCACGCCGCGGCAACGTCAGCGCCGAAGTGGTCACAAAAACGCCGTGCATCAATCCGAAGAAAAAAAAGCCCCATTTTGGCCCATGCCAGATACCGAGGATAATAAAGGAAAAAAGCAGGGCCGCCGCCATGCCCCAATTTCCCCGCCGCCGCCAATGCATGCGCAAGGGCGAGAAAAGGTAATCGCGCACCCAGGAGGAAAGCGAAATATGCCAATTGCGCCAAAATTCCGGCACGGTCGCGCTGAGAAAGGGCTGCTGGAAATTAGGTCTTACCTCCAAGCCGAGTAATTGCGCGCTGCCGATGGCAATCAGCGAATAGCCGGCGAAATCGGCGTACAAATAGAAGACAAAATCAATCAGCCCAATCAGCCGCACGATCGGCGGCCAATTTTCGGGCGCGCCGAAGATGGTGTCCGAAGGTTTTTACAGAATGTCGGCGAATACCATCTTTAGCATCAGACCGATGAGGATGAGCCTTAACGCCGATAAGGCGCGATCCGCCGAAAACTTTGCCGCCAAATCGAATTGCGACATGAAACGTCCCGCCCGCTCAATCGGCCCGGCCGAGACCAGTGGAAAAAAAGCCAAAAAAAGGCCATTCGCCCAAAATCCCGTTCCGGCTCGGCCACTTCGAGATAGACATCGATAAGATAACCGAGCGCGGCGAAGGTGAAGAACGAAATGCCAATGGGCAACGCCAGAGCCGCAAATTCTGCGCGCCATGAATGACTCGCTGAGGCTCCATCCCCGCCGAGGGCCAGAAAGGCTGACAGATACTTGAAAAGAAGCAGGGGAATGAGAGTCAGGGCGATGACCAGAACGAAGATCCGAAATCTCCGGTTATCTGTCTGTGGCAGACGCATGGTCATCGCTCCGAAATAGGTGATAGCTGTCACCAGAAGCAAAACGAGAACGTAGCCCCCGGATAATTCGAAATAGAAATAATAGCTGGCGATGAGCAGCAGCATGCGGCGTGGCAGACCTGGTTCGAGCATGTAGTAGAGAAGGACCACAGCCGCCAAAAAGGCGAAATAGAACGGATCGGTGAAAGACATGCACCTGATCTTAGGGCGTGCCTTCAAAATAGGGCAAGGTTACGCAGGGAGGATTTTTTGCCCTGCGGCGAGAGTCGACGACGATGCAAATTTCTTTTAGGCCGGAGATGCGTCCGATTCACGGCCACGGCTCACGCCTCGCACGAGCGTGATGGAGGAACATATTTCCGGAATTTGAGCAAGAGCGATGCGCCACCGGTTATCATCAAGGGACTGAAAGCCATGATCCGGCAAAAAGGAGGCAGCGGGAGCATTTTTCGCCGTCGGAATGAAAGAGGCGTTCAATTGTGTGGCCCCGCCGGCGCGCGCTTCCCGGGCCAGCGCGGCGAGCAAGGCCGTTTCGACACCGCGCCCAAGAACGCGGCAGCTCAAGAGAAGCGTATCGAGGGTCCATTCGGCTTGGTCCGGAGAAATTCCGGCGATAATCACGCCGGTCAATCCGTAATCGCCGAATTTGTCCGAAACGCGCAGGCCAAAAATCCTGAAGCTGGGAGAATTCATCAACTGATGCACCTCATCCAAAGTGCGGCGGATGGTGGTGAGGTTAAATTGATTGGTTTTGTTGATGAGCTGCGTGATGCGATCCAGGTCTTCTGCCTGGGCTAGAAAAAAATCGAGACGCAGGCCGAGCGAGCGCCGGAAATCTTCCTTGGTCAAAGTGCGGCTCAACGTTTCGCGTTGCTGTTCGGCGCGCATCATGTCGGCGCGCTGGCGATCTTCCGCTGTCACTTCAAACCGGTCGAAGTCGGCCAGGCGCTGGATCTGGGAAAGAATATCGGCGGGATCTTCCGGCAGCAGGATGCTGTGCACGCCGGGATGGACGAAACGCATCTGATCAATTTCGAGCGGATTGTCGTCGATAAAGACGAGGCTATCGATACCGATGTTAAGGGCTTGCGCGATTTTGGGAATATTTTCGCTTTTGGGGTTCCAATTGATCTGCCAGGCGGAGATATGGTCGCGCTGCAAGAGCATGCCACTGTGCTTTTCAAAAACTTCCCAGACATCGGCTTCATTATTCTTGCTGGCGATGGCGAGCAAAACGCCCTGCTGGCGCCAATAAAGGAGCAGTCGCTGAAAATCGCGGTAAGCCGTGCCGGGAAACTCGTCTCCCAATTCGATGCCGCCGAGGCCATCTTCACCGATGATTCCACCCCAGAGCGTATTGTCGCAATCAAGCACGGCGCATTTTTTTGGCGCCCGGCGTGTTGCCGTAATCATCCGGCTCAGCAACGCGCCCGCCTCCAGCAAAAACGCATCGGTAAATGGCTGGCGGTAAAGATACCACTGCCGCGAATCAAAAGAAGCGGCCCGACCGCATTCCCGTTGCACGGCATCGAGATCGAAAAAGCGAAGACCTCTGATCCCGCCCGTCTTTTCCAAAAATTCGGCCACCAGCGAACGATGCAGCGCGCCCAGGCCCAGTGGATTCTCCAGACTCAATCCATGCGCGGGCAGCGTGGCGGGAAACGGCGGGAGATTGACCATGATGGCGCCGGCAAAACTGTCGCGGAGGCCGGTCAGCGCCGAAACGAAGATGTCGATCTTGGCGGAAGCGCGCCGGCGGGCTTCCGCGTCGCCATGCAAAAACGCGGTGATTTCTTCCAGCGCGATATCTTCCAGCCGGTAGATCAGGACAATGACGTCGCATTTGGCATCGAAGCTTTTTTTGTAGTCGAGACACGTCTGAAAAACCTGATTGTAAGGCGCCAATTTGATCGACGGCTCGAATCCAGCCCCGGCCAAAGGCGCACCGGCAAAGGGAATAAGGCTGTTGGCGGTAAAACTGGCCGCGATGCCGATGCGCAGGCCGGGTTCGGCTTTGCTGGGGGCCGTTTCCTCACTATACCGCCGCCAGGCCGCTTTTATCTGCGCGGCGCGCGCCGCAACGGATTCCTCCGTTGCCGCCGCAAGGCCGTCCGGCTCAAACATCCGTCACGCCCTTGGCTCGCAAAACCTTGCGAACAATCCCCACCGTCCGCATGGAAACAATCTCCTTGGTCGAGAGACGGACATTAAACGCGCCTTCCAGCGCCACAACTAGATTCATGGCGTTCAGGCTGTCCCATTGCGGCGTATTTTCCGGGGATGTCTCATCGGAAACGGTTTCGGGCGGAATGCCCAACACTTCGGAAAACACCGTGGCCACTCGCGGCAAAGCTTGCATCAGGTTTTTAAAAATATGAAGCCGGGAAAATCGCGTCAAGTGGAAAGCCGGTCGGACGATGGGCTTGCGTCTGCGAGCAGCGGTGTCCCATGGAAGATTAACCAAATGTAATTGCTCCGGCTTGAACGTCGCGCCAGGCCGGGTGTCTACTTCTATGTTAGTTCATTCATTCCTCCCCTGGCCGGGTGGCAACCTCTGCTGAGGTTGCCACCCGGTCTTTTTTTGGAAAAGTTTTTAAAATAGACTTGCGTCATTTGCCAAGGAGGGCATTCTGGTTGGCTCGCTAATTAAAGGAGTTTTCATGTTTGCCGTCATACGTTCAGGTGGAAAGCAATATAAGGTGACCGAGGGAGAGATCCTCGATATCGAATTGACCGAATTTCCCGCCGAAGGCGAGAAAAAGATCACCATTCCCGCCGTGCTCCTGGCCGGCGACGGCGACAAAATTTCGGTTGGCAACCCGCTGGTGAGCGGTGCCAGCGTTGGACTTGAACTCGTCGAAGAAGTGAAGGCCAAAAAGGTCATCGCCTACAAATTCCGCCGCCGGGAAGGCTATCATCGCACCGTCGGCCACCGCCAGAAACTTAGCCGCGTCAAAGTCGGCAAAATCACCGTTTAACCTCATAACTTTCCACTTTTATGGCGCATAAAAAAGGTCAAGGCAGCGTTCGCAACGGGCGCGACAGCGTCAGCAAGCGGCTCGGCATCAAGAAATTCGGCAGTGAAGCCGTTCTCGCCGGCAACATCATCGTCCGCCAGCGCGGCACCCGTTTCCGTCCCGGCGCCAATGTCGGCATTGGCCGCGATCATACCCTCTTCGCGTTGACGGACGGCTTTGTCAAGTTCGACCGGACCAACCGCAAGGTCCACGTTCTCGATAAAATTTAGGCGTTCAACGGAGCCTAACTCAACGAGAGAAGCATCTCCCGCAACTCCTCCGGTTTCGTCACCGGCAGGCGGCAGGTGAAGTCTTCGCAGAGGTAGGCGGCCGGTTCCAACGGCGTGGCGGGCAGATTACCGATCGCGTCGTGGCGTGACGCGAAATATTCCCGGGAAGCGGCATCGGCGATCTGGATGATGACGAGTTGAGGAAGACAATGGCGGCGAGCTTCGGCCAGGAGGGCCACCAATCCCGGATGATCCGGCGTGGGGCTGTGGAGAATCAGGTAAACGGGCGGAGCGTCCAGAAGCGCGGCGGCGAGGAGAAGCGAGGGCATGCCGAAAGGATGAGCCTGGAGCCGCGAAGCGAAAGCCTCAATGGCGTGGCGGGCATGGCTGATCATCACACTGTTGTGAAAAATGCGGCCAAAGCGCCAGAGGTTGAGAGCGGCAACGGAAGTAGGGGCCGGTTCGGCTCCGTCATGGTCTTCCTTGACCCGGAGCAAAATGGCCGGACTGCGACCCGTAGTGGAGAAGTAACCGCTGCGCTCCTGGTCCCAGAATTGGAGATCAAGCGTATCCTGGAGCTGGCGGGCCCAGCGCAACCAGGCCAGATCGAAGTCGGCTTGATAAAGATCGAGCAAGCCACTGATGAGAAAGGCGTAATCGGCGGCGAAACCGGAAATAACCGAGGGTCCCTGGCGGTAACTGCGGAGCAATTCGCCGGTGGCAGAATCGAAAAGGTGGTCACGGATGAAACCGGCGGCGCGGCGGGCCGCGCCGAGATAAGCGGGGTCGCCGAGAATCCACGCGGCCCGGGCATAAGCGCCGATCATCAGGCCGTTCCAGGCGACAAGAATCTTGTCATCGAGATGGGGACGGGGCCGAAGCGCACGCCGGGCGAGAAGTGCCTCCCGGTCGGCGCTCAGGAGTTTACCCATTTTTTCCAGCGAACGTTGAAAATGTTCGGCGGCGCCGTCCAAAGCGAGGCGCTGAATGAGCACATTGAAGCCCTCGAGTTCGCCATAGGGATCGGAGGCGGCGGAGACATTGCCGTCCGGTTCGACGCCGTAAACGGCGCAAAATTCATCCCTGCGTTCCGGGCCCAGGACGTCGCCGATTTCATCGCGGGTCCACACGCAAAAGGCGCCTTCTGTTTTGTGCGCCGCCCCGGGACGGGCGAGGCTGTCGGCGTCCTCGGCGGAATAGAAGCCGCCTTCGGGGCTGGTTAAATCACGGCTAACGTAACGGAGGATATCTCGGGCGGTTTCAGCAAAGAGGTCTTCGCCGGAAAGCTGCCAAGCCGTGAGATAGACGCGGACGAGCTGGGCCTGGTCATAAAGCATTTTCTCGAAATGCGGAACGTGCCATTCCGCATCGACCGAGTAGCGGTGAAATCCGCCGCCGAGATGATCGTGCATGCCACCGGCGGCCATTTTCCGCAGCGTGTGCAGAGCCATGCCGCGGGCCGCGGCGGAATCTTCGCCGGACGCGCTTTTTTGCGCCGCCACATAAAGAAGAAATTCGAGGCTGACGGGACGGGGAAATTTCGGCGCGCCGCCGAACCCGCCTTCCTGGTGGTCGAACATGCGGGAATACTGGTTGACGGCGAGATGAAGGGTTTCGCCGGTGTTCCATTGATCGCCGGGCCCGGCGGCGGCTTCATTTTCGGCTTCGCGCAGGGCAGCAAGAAGCGACTTGGCCTTGGCCTCGATCTGATCGCGGTCATTTTTCCAAAGTTCGGCGATACGGCGCAGGACGGTAATGAAACCGGGGCGTCCCGGAAGATCGGCGGGCGGAAAGTAGGTGCCACCGAAGAAAGGCTGCAGTTGCGGCGTAAGCCAGACGCTCATGGGCCAGCCGCCATGACCGGTGGTCGCCTGGACAAAAGCCATGTAGACCTGATCGACGTCGGGCCTCTCTTCGCGATCGACTTTAATGCTGACAAAATGTTCGGAGAGAAACGCGGCGATGGCGGCGGACTCGAATGATTCGCGTTCCATGACGTGACACCAGTGACAAGTGGAGTAGCCGATGGAAAGAAAAATCGGTTTGTTTTCATCGCGCGCTTTCGCGAAGGCCTCTTCGCCCCAGGGGAACCAATCAACCGGATTGGAGGCGTGTTGCAGAAGATAGGGTGATTTTTCGCGGGCGAGACGATTCGGGGATGAGGAAGAGGCAGTGCTGGCGGAATCCGCCCGCAGCTCATCGTGAAGCTGGGAATCGGAAGATTTCATTCCATATCCGGAAGAATAAAACCGATTCTCTGCTGGGTTCGGAAGAGAGGGAGAATCATGGTTGAATCGCCAAATCCTCGTAAAGACTGAGCTAATGGTCACGGAAAATTTTTCAATTAAGGGAATTCGCTTTTTCGATTGGACGGATTTTATTCCTGCTTTCGCCAAAGATGTGCCAAGCAAAAACAATTCCATTAAGTCTTTGTGAATGAATGGAATAAAAATATTGATCTAAAAAATGAGTGGGGCAACGCTTGCAATTTGCATGAGACCGCCTCAGGGCGGCTGCATCAGGCAAGTTTCCGAGACAGCCGGGTTTTCCTGCTTCAAACAACCTCTCCAAACAGTAAAAAAATCGAGTTGCTAAAGTGCGAGACCTTTATAGCTTATCGTGCATGAGGAAAATGAATCGGTCCGGTCCATGTCTCCGGTGGGGAAGCAGAGTTCACCTGAAATCATTTTTGTGGAGTTTGGGCGCGGCGTTGGTTATTTCATTTCCGCAAGCTCATGCCGGAACGGAGATGGCGCAACCCGCCCCGGCGACCATCGTCACGGAAAAGGAATGGACGCTTGAGCTTGGTTCCGGTGTCCTTTGGTCCAACGTGCGCAGCGGCTTGCCCAATCAGGCCTACACGATTGTTCCGATCAGCCTGACGGCCAGCCTGGCGCTGGACGATGTCAGTCTCGACAATTTTCTCGGCGGCTGGCTGCGGGGTTATTCGGAATTTTATTTTCGCGGCGATTACGATGTGATTGCCCACGGCCCCGAGCATCATTATGAAGGGATGCTTTTCGGGCCCCGCTATAATTTTGTGCAGCCTGGCTGGAAATTGATTCCTTACGTCGAGGGCGGAGTGGGCTTTGATTTCGCCGATGCCAATCCGGTTGACGGCGGGCTCGGCCAGGACTTTAATTTCAGTTTCGATGTCGGCGCGGGGGCCAAATATCAGATCACGGACGACTTTTTTGTTCGCCTCGGGGTCGAGTACCAGCATCTTTCCAATGCCGGTCTCTCCGAGCCGGTGAATCCGAATCACCCCATCGACGGCCTTGGTCCGAAACTCTCTTTTGGCTACGCGTTTTGATCGCCTGGGTCCGGGGGGAATGATCCGTCTGGAAATTCCGGGATAGAACCGGGATCGCACTTGGCGATTTGTGCGTTTCCCCGGCGCGGATACACTTTATTATCGGGTTCCAGCTATGTCTTCCGTTCGCCGACAGGATGCCGCGTTGCTGGGAGCGCTTTTCGCGGCTCGCGGCGGAAGGATTTCGCGGGGCGATTTGGCCAAAACGGCGGGGATTGCGCCGGGAGAACTGGAGCGGCGGCTCGCTCCCTATCTCGAAGCCGGTTACCCGATCGAATTTTATCCCCAAGGAAGCATCTCGCTCGCAGAGCCGCCCGACATCTGGTGCGCCGAGGAAATCGCCGGGCGATGCCCCACGCGGGAGAATTTTTTCGCGCCGGGATGGGATGTTTTGTTGCTGGCCGAAACTTCGTCAACCAATGACGTGGCACGGGAGCAAGCTCGCCGGGGCAAGCGGGCCGGTTTTGCCGTTGCGGCGACGCGCCAAACGCGGGGACGGGGACGGCTGGGACGCGGTTGGGAATCGTCATCCGGCCTGGGTCTCTATGTGTCGATTCTTTTGCGGCCCGGATCGCCGACGATGGAGGCGGGGCAGATCATGATTTTAAGCAGCGTCGCCGCCACCGAAGCGATCGAGACGGTCACCGGTTTCCGGCCACAGATCAAATGGCCCAACGATCTGGTGGCGCATGGACGTAAACTTGGTGGACTGTTGATCGAAACAGAACGGGAAGGTTCCGGAATTGCTTTTGCCGTACTTGGAATCGGGCTGAATGTGCGGCAGGGCCCGGGCGATTTTTCGCCGGGGTTGCGCGACCAGGCCACCTCGCTCTATCTCGCGACCGGCAGGCTCTATCGCCGGGCCGACTTGTTCGTGGCGCTGTTGCAGGCGCTGGAACGGCGGTTCGGCGCGCCCTTCGAGGAGACGCGCCGGCTGTGGGAAGCGAGCAGTCTCACGCTTGGCCAGCGGGTCACTCTCACGACGGCGCGGGGTCGGAAATATGGCCAGGCGGTGGGTCTCGACGAGTCGGGCGCGCTGCTTTTGCGCGGAGAATGGGGTGAAATCGAAACGGTAACTGCAGGCGACATGCGGACGATCTGAATTTCAGGGTGATGCCTTCAGCAACCGTGACGCCAGGAAAGCACGCGATTATGCACTTGACAAATGTTGGCGTTGTGGTAGGTTTGGTCCATGAAAGACAAACTCCTCCCAACTCCAAAGGATTTGACCCTGGACGAAATCCAGAACCGTTTTGCCGACGACGCCAAAGCGCGGGCCTATTTGGAAGCGATCCGCTGGCCGAATGGCGTTGTTTGCCCGCACTGCAAACAAAACGACCAAAAAGCCTTTTGGGTAATCGAAGAAAACAAGGAAAAGAAAGTTCGCGGAGGTCTTCGCCAGTGTGTGCCGTGCGGCAAGCAGTTCACCTGCACGGTTGGAACTATCTTTGAGGATAGCCATATTCCCCTCCGCAAGTGGCTCGTCGCTTGGTACCTCCTCTGCGCTTCAAAAAAGGGTATCAGCGCGCTTCAGATTCAACGGATGCTTGGCCTTGGCTCCTATCGCACAGCTTGGATGATGATGCACAAGATTCGCCATGCTCTCCAAGAGCCATCATTTTCTGAAAAGCTTTCAGGCACCGTAGAGGCCGATGAAACAATGATTGGCGGATTCGTCCATGGTAAGTCCTGGGCCGTTTCCCGTGAGAATAAAACAATCGTAGTTTCATTGGTAGAACGCGGCGGACGTGTTCGTTCTCAAATAGTTGACAGGGTGACAGGCAAAAATTTGAAAAAGATTGTCATGGATAACGTAGAAGCTGGCTCGCAATTAATGACGGATGAGCACAAGGGCTATGCGTGGCTACATCATGTTTACGATCATCGCGTGGTTAAGCATTTGGCAGAAGAATATGTCCGCAAAGAAAAGGATGCGGTCGTAACCACTAATACCGTTGAAGGCTTTTTCTCCCTCTTAAAACGTGGCGTGGTCGGCACTTTTCACCATGTCTCGCGCAAACATCTTCCCCTTTATCTGGCCGAATTTGACCACCGCTACAGCAACCGGAAAGTGAGTGACGGAGAGCGTACCGTTGCCTCTCTGGCCCTGGCAGAGGGCAAACGCCTGACTTACAAACCACTTAGCGCAAAAAAAGCCTAGATCGCTTGCGGTCCAAATTTCGTTAAACGCATCCTCTCATCCAGATGCTTTTATGAGTCTAGTCGTTGACAAATCCATGAAAATTGTTACATTGACCATGACGCCACCATTTTCCGAAAACCCTGATTCATATCAGGGAACCCTTTTATAGGGGCTGCAAGGCTAGGAAGTGGGGCGTCTTTTTTTTTGCTTGGGTTGGAGCTTAAAGTTCCAAATCGTAAAATTTCCTCGCCCCCACGGAGTTTGGGTGAGGTCTGGCAGAGATGCCTTTTGCGCGATGTAAGCAGCCAAGTTGATTTTGGCTTGCCGTGCTCCAGGAACTAAGTGGCACTCATTTTTCTGATGGCCAATAGCCCCCAGTAAAACGTCTGTAAATTGTATGAGATCACTGGTCTTTGAGTCGATGGCATCTACTGAAAGAAAGGGCCTCGTGGGAATTGAGAGGCGACAGTTCATTCCATTGTTCAGGATGGTCTTAAACTGTGCCAATGGATATTTGCTCTCACGATGATCGAACTTAACAATGAATCGGTCGTCTTCACCTTCGCGGCAATATTTTTTCCCAAAACTGTGGATCAGCAATTGATAGAAAAATTTGTACATTCCTAACTCTGGATCACGATCATTATGGGCGCGATGATCAAGTTGCTTCGTGTCAATTAACATTGCGTGGAAGTGAATTTTGTTATTTTTGCTCAAATCAAAGAAGTGATCCACGAATTGCTGATATTCGGAGTATTTGTTTTCGGTCACCCTCGACCACTTCAATTCGGCGTGCATTCGGTGTTTATGTCGATATGCCGTGGTAATGGCCTCGATGCCGGGGATTGCGTTGGCTGGCACGATGATTCCGCCGAGCGCCATGTAACGCTCGCCAGTCTGGCGACTTTCATCGCAATATATGTGGAGAAGCTTGCCCATTTTGAGGAATTGCAAGTTACGACTGAGAGTTGCAAAAATAACGAAGTAGCCTACTCTGGGGATCGGACCCGAGTTCTCTCCATACCAAGTGGAGCGTTTTAACCGGCAATTAAACTAACCCGGATATTTCACCCGTTTTGCTGGGCAGGGGTCTGCCCGGCACTTTTTGATTTTCTTGCCCGGCGCGGCCTTGTCCTTGTTATTTTCGGCCCGTCGCGCTGAGCGTGGCGACATTTCCCCCAGCCCCCGTTGTTTT
>DATJMI010000032.1:0-32948 GCA_035508775.1 Methylacidiphilales bacterium | reverse complement strand
GACCGGCGGCGAAAATCTTGTCGGCACTGACTGAAACGATCCAAAAACGGATGGAAGCCCGGTACTCTTATCCAAAGTAAAAGTAGTGTCCCTCCGTGTTGCAGAAGGTGGGCAAAAAATCGGATTGATTCGCCCGACAAGCGCCGTATTGTCTATCGAAACAGTAAACAACCATCTCTTCCCCTCTTATGCCCCTCCATAACAGTGTTCTCGAAACAATTGGCCGGACTCCCCTCATCAAATTGAACCGCGTCACAGAAGGTCTTGATGCAACTATTGCCCTTAAAAGCGAATTTTTTAACCCGTTGGGCAGCGTGAAAGACCGAATCGGTCTCGCCATGATCGAAGCCGGAGAAAAGGCGGGCAAAATCAACAAAGATACCGTGATTGTTGAGCCGACCTCGGGCAACACCGGTATCGCCCTCGCTTTTGTGGCCGCGGCAAAAGGCTATAAATTGATTTTGACGATGCCGGAGAGCATGTCTCTGGAGCGGCGCACGCTGCTTGCGCTTCTGGGCGCGAAACTTGTTCTTACGCCGGCGGCGGAAGGCATGAAAGGGGCCATCGCCAAGGCCAACGCCATCCTGGAAGAGACACCCAATGCTTTTATTCCGCAGCAGTTTGAAAACCCGGCCAATCCGGAAATTCACCGCAAGACAACCGCCGAGGAAATCTGGAACGATACCGATGGCAAGGTCGATATCCTTGTCTCCGCTGTCGGCACGGGGGGAACGATCACCGGCGTGGCGGAGGTTATCAAACCACGCAAGCCTTCCTTCAAAGCTATCGCGGTCGAACCGAAGGATTCGCCTGTGATCACCCAAACGCTGAAGGGCGAGCCTCTCAAACCAGGGCGGCATGTGATTCAAGGCACAGGTGCCGGTTTCGTTCCCGGCAACCTCCACCTGAAGATTGTCGATGAAGTGATCACGGTCGGTAACGACGAAGCGCTGGTCATGGCCCGGCGCCTCGCCAAGGAAGAAGGCCTCCTTGTTGGCATTTCGACCGGCGCCAACGTCTTTGCCGCCATTCAGGTCGCCAAACGCCCTGAAAACAAGGGCAAACTAATCGTAACCATTGGTTGCAGCACTGGTGAACGCTACCTCTCAACTGTCCTGGCTGAAGAAGCGCGCAAAGAAGTCGGCGCCTGAGCAAATTTTTGTCCGAATTTGCGACAACGATTTCAGCTTAGAGCTTACCGGCAAATCGGCAATGATAAGCCCAGCTATTTTTTCAGGCCTCTGGCATCTAACGGAGCCAAATTTCAAAAAGATGGTACTGTTTCCTGATCAAGTTTATCGCCAGCCTGGCGGATTTAACTCCGAAAAATATGCCCGGCAGGGCCATATCCCCTTCATGGGCAAGTTCTTTTTCTTCCGGTGGGCAGGCTTTTTGCTGAACTTCTTTTGTCTTGCTTAATTAAAATACCTAAATTACTTGTATAGAAATACCTCTGAAATTTTTTCCATTGGGAGTATTCTCTAGGATACCACCGTGAAAGTTGCGCCTTCTTCGCTGGCCAAGCCTCCTGCGGCTCGGGTTCCCATCGTCTTGCGCCGTCCTGAACAGCAGAGCAGTCAGTCTCTCCTTCTCACCCGCGATGCGCCGGTCAAAACCGAAAATCCGCTCAAGACCACCGCCCTGCCCAAGTTATCAACTTTCGCTCCCTCTCCCTCCAGTGGTGAAAACGCTCCCGATGAAAATAACCAGCTCAAAGAAGAAATCGCCGAATGCCGCCGCAGCCTTGAAGAATGGACGAAGGCTGAAATTGAATGGAGCAACCAGCGCCGTCTCTTCAAGGTCATGGCCGAAACGGTCTCCGATGTCATTGTCCTGATGGACCGACAAGGAAACCGTACCTGGACCAACCCGGCTTACTGCCATCTGCTCGGCTACCAGCCGGAAGAACTTGTCGGTACTTTTGTGTTTTCGGAAGTACATCCCGACGACAAAGATTATGCGATCCAGGCCCTCAATACCGCCGTCGAACAGGGTGTTCCTCAACAGGCCGAATTTCGTATCCAGCAAAAGGATGGTTCCTGGCTTTCTATGCAAACCGAAACCGTTCCGATAGTGGAAACGGATGGCCGGGTCGATTCGGTCGTGCTCATGGGCCACGATGTCACCGAACAAAAGCAGTTGGAAGAAGCGCTCGCGCTCGCCTCGACCCAGGTCACCGCGGCGGGAATGGTCGAGGGCCTGGCGCGCGACTTTGACCAGATCCTCACCAACGCCGCCGGTAATCTCGCCATCGCCAAAAATCTCAACGGCCCGACCAATGCCGTCGCGGTGCGGCTGAATGAAATTGAGCGCGCGCTACAACGGGCACGCGATCTCATCGAGCAGATGTTCTCTCTCACTTCCCATTCCGACCAACCGCGCGTCCGTGCCTCGATGGAGCCGGTGGTGCAGGAGGCCGTCGCGGAAGTGATCAAGGGCACGATGGTCCGCGCCGAATACAGCTTCAACCGCAAGCTGCCCGATCTCGAACTTGACGTTGAGTCCTTCTCGCATGCCGTCCGCAACATCCTGACTAATTGCGTCCAATCCATGGACAAGGGCGTAATTCGTGTCTCGGCCGATTACATCCCGCAGGAATACTTTAAAAGCAATGCCGAAATTCCGCTCAAGCCCGGCAATTACGTTCGTTTACGCATCCAGGATCAAGGCCACGGCATTCCGGAAAGAATCGTGCCCCGCGTCTTTGAGCCTTACTTCACCACACGCCAGGGTTCGCAGGGGCTCGGGCTCACCACCGCGCTTTCGGCCATCCAGCGGTTGGGGGGCACGATCACCCTCGAATCGACCGTGAACGTCGGCACCACCGTTTCCATTTACGTGCCGGCCGCCCATGCTCCCTTGAGTTCAAGTTCAGGTCCCTCTGCATCCGGCAGCACCACGTTGCCCAAGGTGATGGAAAAGAAGCGCATTCTGCTGATGGACGACGAGCAGATGATTCTCGACATCGTCAGCCGGATGCTCACCCATCTCGGTTACGAGGTGAAGACCTGCACCGACGGCTCGCAAGCCATTGCCGCCTTTGCCAAGGCCAAATCGACCGGCCAGATGTTCGATGTCGTCCTCATGGATCTGGTCATTCCCAATGGCGTGGGCGGGCAGGACGCCGTCCATACCATCATCAAAATCGATCCTGGCGCCAAGGTCGTCGCCAGCAGCGGCCACGTCGATCATCCCGTCATGGTCGACCACAAGAAATATGGTTTCACCGCCGTGCTCGAAAAACCGTACAAGCTGGAGAAACTGCAGCAGGTGATCGACGCGGTCGTCAATTCGCCGGGTTAGTCCTCTTACCCGACCCAGGGCCTTCGCACAGAAAAACATGGCGACGCACATCGGGTTGTGCTTAATTTTTTGCCGGACCGGCGGGAGCAAAAACCTGCAGCCGGTACAAACTGTCGCGTGCCTGGATAAAACCGGGCCTAAGTTTCAAGGCTAGCGCGTATTGTTCCGCCGCTTCGGCGCTCCGGCCATCCTACATCAGAAGAACGCCCAGGTTATAGTGGGCCATGGCGCAGCCGGGATTCCTGGCGATGGTGGTGCGCCAAAGCGTTTCGAGGATTGCCAGCACGGCGCAAACGAGCATGAGGAGGTAGTCGCCCCCGATTTTGCCGCGCCCGCCCGATCCGGGTTCCGGACCGAGCCAGCGCAAGAAGAAGAAGAAGATGGCCAGCAGATAAAAAACGGCCGACTGGGTGTTTTGAGTTCGCAGACCCAGGCCGCCGACTCGGCCTGCACGGGATGAAGCGCCCAGAGCGCCGCGCCGAGCCACGCTCCCGGCACGGCGAGTTTTTGCAGCACGCGCCAGAGCAAAATCGCGGCGGCGGCGTGCATGAGGATGTCGAGGAGATGAAACGGGAATGGATCAAATCCCCACAGCGCGTGGCCGAGCCACAATGTGGTCAAAGTGAGCGGGAAGTAATCGGCGTTGGGGCTGGTCCAGATGCCGGCGAATCCGAGCGGCCCGGCGATGCACGGGTTTTGGGTGAGATGCAGGTCGTCGTCCAGATGAATCGGGCGCGCCAGGCGGGCTGATAGGCGAGGACAATCGCCGCCACCAGCAGCACCGGCCTCCAATAATCGGCGATGAGGCGGCTGAGGAAGATGACCTCGCGTTCATCGGGACCGGCTTGCGCAACCCCCGGCGATTTCTTGTGCCGGGTCATCTTTCCGTGTCGGGCCATGGATCGGTCACCTATGACCGATGGAGCGCGGAGAGTGGAAGGAGGAAGTGGGCGAGGAAAATGCGCGGGCAGCGTAACTGGATCGATGATGCGAATGGTGGGCTTTTACGAATGCGCGCATTACATGTTAATGCTTGTCAATTTAATAAATTCCCTAATTATGCTCACCATTTCCCTATGGCGATGATGCATGCACTTGATCGACGATTCGTCAAGTATTTTACTTTGACCGCACTGCTGGCGGTTGGCATTTGCGAGCTGGTGGTGGCCTTGGCTATTCGTTTGGGCTTTCTCAACTGGCAGACGAACGTTGATTATCAAATTATCACCGTCCTGCCTTTATTTGCCCTGGCATTATTACAACTTTATTATAATGGGCGTTTGCAGCGGAGTGAATTTATCAGAAAATATTCCGAGAAATTTTTTACAAATCAGGAGTTATATTCAGCTT
This sequence comes from Methylacidiphilales bacterium, assembly GCA_035508775.1. Taxonomy (GTDB): domain Bacteria; phylum Verrucomicrobiota; class Verrucomicrobiia; order Methylacidiphilales; family UBA1321; genus JABDGH01. Next base: position 28,295 of record DATJMI010000032.1, on the reverse strand, counting down.
TTCACGAACTTGTGTATCAATATACCGACTCCATTTTTGATAAAGTCAATGATGACGTGAAGGTGAAGGAGGCTAGCGGAGCACTTGGCGATGGAACGTCGCGGCCCTACTTTGTCTCTTTAGACGTAAATACGGGGCGTGTCGAAGGGAAGCGCTTCTACCATCCCAAATATTTTCAAGGCAGCGCGGAAGAGCGTCGGCTTGACATGTTGATCGGTTATTTCGATCTCATAGGATATCACCACGACCAAGGTTTTTTTAGCATTGAGGAGATCGCCGGAAGTCTTGGGCACTATCTCAACATTCTTTCGAAACGGGAGATTGTTCGCTATGTGCGCGAAGTCTATCTCGATTCGGTGAGAGACTCGCGCTATGCCCAGGCGAACGGCTACATTCGGCCCTTCAACTATTTTGAAAAGTTGATGAAATCGACCGAGAAATTTAATTCCAAGATTGACAGCCGGGTTAAGAAATCGCTAGACGTGACCTAAGTTATGAATCATCTCTCTCGCCTCACGGCTTCAAGGCTTGAGAAACAAGCTTCCGTGCCGCTCAGTCCTGGCCGTCTCGGCGAAGACGGTCAGCCCTTGCTGTGCTTCGGAGCCGCCTTAGTGGCTTCTCACCTGGAATTGTTACAGGGCGGCGAAGCCGCGAAGAATTTTGCGAACTTCATCGTCCGGCAGGCTTCGAGTGAGGCGATAGTCGAAAAGGCTCGGACGACTGGTTTCCCGATCGCTTCCTGCCAGCGGGCAATCGCCTACAATGACAGCTATTTTGATGCGGATCGAAAAGCCGCCGTTCTTGATCATCTCTCTCGCAGTTCTTAAGAGCTAGCCAAGGCGTGTTTGCCCCCTTGCGACATTCCCACAGGAGCCCAAGCCGCGCGTAGGGGAAACGGGGGCACAGTTAACATTCAACCCATTGCGTCATTTCACCAAAGCAAGTGCACTCGGGGAGACTCGAACACGGAGTGTATCGAGTCATAAGTGGCTTTCTTTTAGCTGTTTCGAGAGTATCAGAAGTGCGTGGCCGGGTCAATGGCCACACTTTTCTCTCCGTTTGCCATTGCTTGGCTTTGTTCCAATGCAAAACTCAGCCATGCTTAAGCGTCCCGCGTGTTCAAGCTCCCAATGAGGAGAAGTTTTACGAGGCCATTGCACGCTTGGGAACAGGTGGTGCACCGGACGAACTGCGTCAGTTACGCATTCTTGCTTGGCATAAAAGAAATGACGCCTACCGGGAAGATACCAATATCGCAGCCGAATTGAGCCTGCCCGCCCGCAAGAACATGCAAGACCTCTCGATTGAGATACAAGATATCGGCAAAACAGGAGGGCAACTCAGCTTGGGAGATGGGATTGATGATAGCTGAGCTGCTCAGGGAGCAGGGGCATTTTGAAGTCGCTCTTGATCTTTTAGAAAAGAATAATTGGCAAGCCTCCAGAATTTTGCCGATCAACTTGCCGAGTTGTGTCGGCAAAAGAACAGTTGGGTGGTGGAACTGAACATGCCAAGATAACCGTCAAGATTGTCCAGGTAAGAAGAAGGGTTCTAAACTGCGCTATGTCGAACAACGTATTCATTTTTGAAGCGAATGCCGAAACGCACCCTGAATGCCTACAGCGCGAGTTGTTTGGTTCATACAAAAACTGGCCTCTCCAAGTTCGTAAAGGCGACCTCTGCTTTCTCTTCAACTACGACGAGAAAATGGTGCATGGCGTATGGGAAGCTGCAAGCGATGGCGGAGCCAAGTTGGTCCCCGATGCTTGGAATGGACGTTATCAATATCAGGTTCGCATCATTCGCCCGACGGCGGCTATTCGCACAGTCCCCGCCAGTGCCGTCGGTGGTATTGTTCGGAACGAAGACGGTTACGTTCGCAACATTCTCTTCGGCAACCGGGCACATAATTTAATTCAGTACTTCGCTCATGCTGCTCATGAAAAGTATATCGACGACACTCAGCTCGATCATGCGGAGGCCGACTACCGCAAGCGTTATCCTGCGGAATACACCACCGCAGATGGGCATTCAGTACGATCGAAAGCAGAAATGATTATTGATGACTGGCTGTATCGACATCGCGTACCTCACGCTTACGAACCCATTGTTCATTGTTCGACTCAAAGACTAATTCCTGACTTTCTCGTTCACCGAGGCGATGGCGTAGAGGTCTATGTGGAATACTGGGGAAGATTGGATGATGCTGCATATCAAGCTCGAATGCGCCGGAAGATCGACATCTACCAGAAACACAGCCTCAAGCTCATTCAGTTGACGGACGATGATCTCAAAAGCCCTGACTTCTCGCTGGGGAAGAAATTTAGAGATTACAAGATTGAGGTGCACCCCTAAGCAGGATCATGACTGGACTGTAGCCGGCGCCAGTGGGTGAGCTTCATCTTCAATTCCTCCCTCTACGGAACGGCATGGCTCTGCGTTCTGACGCTCTTTTTGATTTCGGTGGCTCCCCGTCTTTTGGCTCATGGGAATCGGCATGGCCGTTTGGAGCTACAAGCGGGAGATGACGGAGACATTCCCAAAGAGAGCTACTTGCCGAAAAAAGAACAACTTTTAAAAAGGAAAGTAGCTCTCACCCACGATTTGGATGACGGAAGGCGAAAAGGGAGTCATCAGTGGCTCGAACTACTGAAAAACTGGATAGTGGACGCAAATACAGCGGAAACACTGGCGCGTGAGCGCGGCGGCAAAAATCTCGCGGAAAATCCGATGGGTTCCCAACGTGTTAACTGGTGCACTCGGGGAGACTCGAACTCCCATGGGTTACCCCACACGCACCTCAAGCGTGCGCGTCTGCCATTTCGCCACGAGTGCGGGAGGGTCACGGTAAAACGCCGGGGGGGATTTGTCACTGAAATTCAGTCTGGGTGCAAAAGGAGAGGCGGAACCGATCCTTCGACTCCGTTTTGCTCCGCTCAGGATGACGGATTGTTTTTTCGCGGGCGGAAATTCAAGCCGGGCCGCTTTTTTGCGTTTTCCATTCGTCGTATTTGAGTCTTTTGATGTGGAAGGGATCGCGGGTGCGGCTGTAGCCGCCGGCCTCGCCGCCCTGGAGGCGTCCGATGATGCCGATTTTTTCGGTGTGGACCTGGAGGGTTTTGGGGTCGATGAATTCGTCGCGGATATGGGCCACGAGCAATTCGCCCATGACGACCTGGTTGCCGCCGATGAGGAGGGTCTGCACTTCGCGGGCCTCGAAGTTGGCGGGGGCGGCGGCGAGCCGCGGCGGCTTGACGAGGAGGGAAGGCTCGGTGTCAAGGCCAAGGGCGGAGACTTCGCTTTCGCCAGGCGGAAATTCGGTGGCGCAGAGGTTCATGACGGCGGCGTTATCTTCGGTGACGGTGTTGATGACGAATTCGCGAGTACGGCGCAGGTTGCGGAAGGTGTCTTTGGCGGCGCCGTCGCCGCGCCGGCCGATGCCGAGGACGACGAGGGGCGGGTTCTCGCCCATGAGGTTGAAGTAGCTGAAGGGAGCGGCGTTGACGCCGCCGTCTTCGTTGAGGGTGGTGACCCAGGCGATGGGTCTGGGCACGACGAGGCTGGAAAGGACGCGGTAACGCTGGCCGGGGGTGAGTTCGGAGAGGGTGATCTGCATAGGGTATAAGAAAGCGGCCCTGGCGGAATTGTCGAGGCCGACCGGGCCCGGGCGCATGGAGGGAGTTTCGGCGGCAGGTTATTTTGCCGAATAGGACGAACGGAGCATGGCCATTCCTTTGATAAATCTTCGATCATTCTTCTCGTTCCCAAGTTGGTGTGAGGGGAAACCGATTCCTCGACAAGCTCGGGATGACTGCGGTTTTTAAACCGACCCACTACCGCGGCGGCGGACGCCTTGCCAACCGGTAACTCTCCATATAAGTTTTTCATCCCCTTTTTCCTATCGTGCGCTAGGCTTTTTCTTCTCTCCGTTTCCCACCTCTTCTTATGATCAAATGGATTGTCAAAAAAGTTCTTGGCACCAAGAACCAGCGCGAGGTCAAGCGGCTGGTGCCGCTGGTCGAGAAGATCAACCGTCTCGAGGAGGAATACCGGGATTTGATGGATGAGCAGTTGGTGGCGAAGACGACCCAGTTCAAGGACCGCCTGGCGAAAGGGGAGACGCTGGATGACATTTTGCCGGAGGCTTTCGCGGTGGTGAAAAACGCCTGCCGCCGGCTGACGGAACGGAAGCACGCGGCGACCGTCCGCGGACAGACGGTGATTTGGGAGATGATTCCGTTCGATGTGCAGTTGATCGGCGGGATGGTGCTGCACTCGGGCCGGATTGCGGAAATGGCGACGGGCGAAGGCAAGACGCTGGTGGCGACGTTTCCGGCCTACCTAAACGCGCTGACCGGGCGCGGCGTGCATGTGGTGACGGTGAACGATTACCTGGCGGCGCGCGACAGCGAGTGGATGGGCGAGATTTACCGTTTTCTTAATTTGACGGTGGGCTGCGTCCAACACGGGCAAACCCCTGACACCCGGCGGCAGCAGTACCAGTGCGACATCACCTACGGCACGAATTCGGAAATGGGCTTCGATTATCTCCGCGACAACGGGATGGCGACGAGCAAGGCCGAGCAGGTGCAACGCGGGCACGTTTTCGCCATCGTGGACGAGGTGGACAGCATTCTCATCGACGAGGCGCGGGTGCCGCTGATCATCGCCGGGCCGGCCACGGTAAGCACGCATCAATTCGACAAGTTCAAGGGAGTCATCGAGCGGCTGGTGCAGGCACAGAATCTGGAGGCGAACCGCTGGGCGGCGGACGCGCGCCGCCAGGCCGACGAGGTTAACATGGAGGAAACGGGCCGTTTGCTGTTCAAGATCAAAAATTCGATGCCGCGCAACAAGCAGTTGTTGAAGATGATCGAGGACCCGGCGCTCCGGCGCGCCATGGACGACGCGGAGCTGGCGCTTTACCAGGATCCGCGCAAGACGGACCTCTACCGCCTGAAGGAAGAGGCCTATTTCAGTATCGATGAAAAAGCGAACGAGGCGGACCTGAGCGAAAAGGGGCGAAATTTCCTCAACCCAAATGATCCGGAGATGTTTGTGCTGCCCGATTTGATCACGCGGTTCCACGACATCGAGCACGACGAGAAGCTCAGCAAGGAAGAGAAGCAGCGGGCCAAGGCGCTCGAACAGCAGAAATACGATCAGGCGAGCGAACGGATCCACAATATCTCGCAGTTGCTACGAGCCTATTGCGTATTCGAGAAGGACGTGCATTACGTGGTGCAGGAGAACAAGGTGGTCATCGTCGATGAAAACACGGGCCGGGCGCTGCCGGGCCGGCGCTGGAGCGATGGACTGCACCAGGCGGTCGAGGCAAAGGAAGGGGTGCAGATCGACCGGGAGACGCAGACGCTGGCCACGATCACGATCCAAAATTATTTCCGGCTTTACCAGAAGCTGTCCGGCATGACGGGGACGGCGGAGACGGAGGCGAATGAATTTCACGACATCTACAAGCTCGATGTGGTGGTGATTCCGACCAACCGGCCCATCGCGCGCGTCGATCTCGACGACAGCGTCTACAAGACGCGCAACGAAAAGCTCAAGGCGATCATCAAGGAAATCAAGGCGGCGCACGCCCGGGGCCAGCCGGTGCTGGTGGGCACCATCGCGGTCGAATCGAGCGAGGTGATTTCACGGATGCTGAAACGCGAGGGCATTGTCCACAATGTGCTCAACGCGAAATTCGTCCAGCAGGAGGCTGAAATCGTGGCGCAAGCCGGCCAGCGCGGCGCGGTAACGATCGCGACGAACATGGCGGGCCGCGGCACCGACATCAAGCTCGGGGCCGGCGTGAATAAAATTCAGGGACTCTATGTCGTCAACGCCAAAAACCGCGTGGTGGAGACCATCGACTCCAACACGGTCATCGACGAGACCAACGGCGAGCACGCTACCAGCGGCCTCTACGTGATCGGCACGGAACGGCACGAATCGCGGCGCATCGACCGGCAGTTGCGCGGACGTTGCGCGCGCCAGGGCGATCCAGGCGTATCGAAATTCTACGTCTCCTTTGAAGACGATCTGATGCGGAATTTCGCCGATTCGCGGCGGCTGAGCAGCCTGATGACAAAAATGGGGATGAAGGACGACGAGGATTTGCAGCATCCGATGCTTAACCGCAGCGTGGAAGGAGCGCAGCGCCGCGTCGAGGAGCGCAATTATGTTTCGCGCAAGTACACGCTCCAGTTCGATGACGTGATGAACCAGCAGCGAACGGTGATCTATTCCTGGCGCAACGATATTTTAACCACGGAAACGCCGCGCGACGAGATTTTCGAAGTCGTGCAGGAGGTGCTCGAGGAGCAGACCGAAGCGCGGCTGACCGGACCCGAACCCGACACGGAGGGTTTTCTCTCCTGGCTCAACAGCACGTTTCCGGTGGCGGCATCGGCGCAGGATTTCGATTTCGCCGCCGGCAGTGAGGCGGTGGTCAAGGCTGCGCAGCAGCGCATTCGCGACGCCTATGAGATTAAAATCAAATTCGAGGACCCGAAGGCGCTTCAGTCGCTGGAGCGTTACACGCTGCTCGGGGCGATCGACCGGCTCTGGCAGGAACATCTCTACGCCATCGATTCGCTGCGGCAAAGCATCCAGTTGCGGGCGATGGGACAACGGGATCCGCTGATCGAATACAAGCGGGAGGCCTTCACCATGTTTTCCGACCTGATGGGGCGGATCAAGCACGAGATTTCCTCGAGCCTGTTCCGCACCAGCGCGAGCATCACCGCGTTTGAGTCGTTCCTGCGCAGTATCCCGCAAAAATTCATTCACGAAACACCGCCCTCGGCGCTGAGCACGCCGGCTGAACCGATCACCGGGCTGCCAGGTACACCGCAGGATGTGGTCAATGGCGCTTCCGAAACGCCGCCGCCCGAACGGAAACTTCCGCCGATCCGCAAAACGGGGCCGGCACCCGGACGGAATGATCCCTGTCCCTGCGGCAGCGGGAAGAAGTATAAGAATTGCTGCGGAAAGTAAGCTATGAAAGAGTCTTTGGACGCGCTGCGGGACTACGTCCACTTTCTGCGCGAGCGCGAAGGCGTGCGCCAAGTCCGTTTGACCCGGACCGCGCAGACCGGTCTGGTCCGCCTCGCCGCTGCCGTCAAAGCTGTGCCGGACGCTGCCCCGGCGCCGGCGCAAGAGCGCAAAGAGATCCTCACTTCATCACCGCCGGCTTCTTCCCTGCGGACGCCCGGAACCGGCGCAACGACAGCCCGTCCGGCCACCGTCGCAGCCGCGCCGCCGGCGTCCGACGAATCGCCGCTCGAAATTTCGGGATCATCGAAGGTTGAACAACTGCGGCATCTGGCGGAACGCGCCTCGGGGTGCGTCAAATGCCCGCATCTCGCCGCGCGGCGGCACCATGTCGTTTTCGGCGTCGGCAACCCCGACGCCAAACTGATGTTTGTCGGCGAAGCGCCGGGCGAGGATGAAGATTTGCAGGGCGAACCGTTTGTCGGGCGCGCGGGACAACTTCTGACCAAAATGATCGCGGCGATGGGACTTACGCGCGAACAGGTTTACATTGGCAATATTGTGAAATGCCGCCCCGACATGCCGCCGGGCGCGACGGGCAACCGCAAACCGACCCGGGAGGAAATGTCGACCTGCGTGCCTTATCTGCGCGCGCAGATCGACGTGATCAAGCCGTCCGTGCTGGTGGCACTGGGCGCGACGGCGGTGGAGGGGCTGATCGGGCCGGCCGGAACGATCGGATCGCTGCGCGGAAAATTTCTCGAATACCGCGGCATTGCCCTGATGCCGACCTATCATCCTTCCTATCTTCTGCGCAACCAAAGCAATACGGAAAAGCGAAAGGTCTGGGAAGATTTGCTCAAGGTGATGGGCCGGCTCGAAATGCCTATCAGTGAAAAACAGCGCGGGTACTTTCTGAATAAGGGCTGAGGGCTGAATCGGATCAGTTTTTACTGATGTCTGTACAACAGACTGTGGGTATATGGCCCTCTCTATTTCGATACGGAGCGTGTTTGCTCCTGCTCCATCATAGTTATGGCAGCCGGTCCCAACATAATCATGAACAAACCGGGAAAGATCAGAAGGATGGTTACAAGTGTAAGGGGAACCAAAAACCAGTTAACGTGAGATTGAGGCCAGAAGACCCAGGCTGCAAATAGAATCAACCCAGCGATTAACGCCATGCCCATGGCCATGACCAGCAAGATTGGCCCTAGGTGAACGCTGGTCCAATCAGAGGCGCTAGCATCCAAAGTAAGAAGTTTGCCTTCGTAGCCCCAGTTGACAGCGGACATAAACCCAAACACGAGCAACAAAAGCAGCAAGGGGAGTGCTACCCAAAACAGATAGCTTTTCCAGTCTTTCATGGTCCAAGATTAGATTATTCCTCATGTAGGAACACTTTTATTTTATCAGCTTAGCGTCACGAGTTGTCGTTCCTGAACTATTTGTGGAGAACCGCTGCGAATCAGTCTGTTATGCAGTGTTCGATAACTTGGCCAGCCGCTCCCCGGCCTGGTGAAGCGTTTCGTCTTTCTTGGCAAAGTGAAACCGAAGATAGCGGCGCACCGGTTCACGGAAGAAGCTGGAGCCGGGCACGCCGGTGACGCCGATCTTTTTTGTGAGTTCCTCGGCAGCAATCCGGTCATTGGCGTAGCCAAGCGGCGAAATGTCGACCAGCGTGTAGTAAGCGCCCTCGGGGATGGTATAGGAAAGCCCGGTTTGCTTGAGATAGCCGAGAAAGAGATCGCGCTTGCGGGTATACTCGGCGAGAAGTTCATCGTAGTAGGCGGCGGGAAATTCGAGCGCGGTAACGGCGGCTTCCTGCAACGGCGCAGCCGCGCCAACGGTGAGGAAATCGTGGACTTTGCGGGCCTGGGCGATGATTTCCGTGGAAGCGGCAACGTAACCGAGCCGCCAGCCGGTGATGGAATAGGTCTTGGAAAGCGAACCGCACGAAAGCGTCCGCTCCCACGCGCCGGGAAGCGTCGCAAACGAGATGTGACGATGCGGCGCGTAGACGATATGTTCGTAGACTTCGTCGGTGATGACGAAAGCATCGTGTTCCTGCGCAAGCTGGAGGATAAAAAGAAGCTCTTCGCTGGTGAAAACCTTGCCGGTTGGGTTGGAGGGATTACAAAGGACGAGCGCCTTCGGTTTTTGCGCGAAGGCGCGGCGGAGTTCATCCGGATCGAAAATAAAGCCTGGCGCATGGAGCGAGACGTAAATCGGTTCCGCACCGGAGAGGATGGCATCGGCGGCGTAATTTTCATAAAAGGGGGAAAAGACGATCACTTTATCGCCGGGATTGCAGGCGGTCATCATGGCGACCATCATCGCTTCGGTACTGCCGCAGGTGGTGACGAGATGGCGGTCGGGATCGATCTCGAGACCGGTAAACCGATTGATCTTGCCGGCCAAAGCCTGGCGAAAACGGGCAGAGCCCCAGGTGATGGAGTATTGATGATGGGGACCTCGGACGTTCTCCTGAAGGGCTTCAATAAGCTGAGCCGGAGGGTCAAAATCGGGAAAGCCCTGGGCCAGATTGATGGCTTGGTGCTGATTGGCAAGCCGGGTCATTTCGCGAATGACTGATTCTTCAAAAATGGCTAAACGGGAAGCAGTTAAGGGCATAGTTTAATCTTTATAGATTAAGGTGATCACGGCAATAACTTTAATCTAGACAATTCCCATGGGATATTGTAGGATTGGGTAATGAACCGGCTTATTTCTCTCCCGTCTATCGTCTCGATTCCCGGCAGAATAAGTGATTCTGCCACGGATAAGAAGGGACGGAAGAATTATCGCGAGGCGCTGATGCCGCTGCAAAAGCCACGCGCCTCATGGCTGGCCTCGGCATTAGGCGCCTGGGAGGTTGGCACTGATTCTTATTCCCTGGAGCAATTTCTTTTTGTGGGGCCGCGCGGAGGCGGAGATTATTTGCGGGTGGGGATTTTCGCCGGTGTCCATGGTGATGAGGAGGCCGGCATTTTCGCGGCAGTGCGATTTTTGCAGGAACTGGCACGAAATCCCGGGCTGGCGCGGGGCTATGAGGTCTATGTCTATCCTCTTTGCAATCCGACAGGTTTCGAGGACGGAACGCGGCACGCGCGCAGTGGACGCGACTTGAACCGGGAATTTTGGCGGGGATCGCGGGAGCCGGAGGTGTGGCTTTTGGAGAAGCAACTCCGCATCTTGCGTTTTGACGGCTTGATTTCTTTGCATGCCGACAGCGAGTCGGACGGGCTTTACGCTTTCGCGCTAGGCGCGCAGGTAACGCAGCATGTGGTGGAACCGGCGTTGCGCGCGGCGGAAAAGATTTTGCCGCGCAACTGCGATCCGATGATTGATAATTTCACCGCGCGGAACGGGCTGATCCGCAAAGGCTATCCGGGGATGCTTGGCACGGCCCCCGAATTGCGCCCGCGCCCCTTCGAAATCGTGTTTGAGACGCCGCAGCAAGCCGGTCTCGAAGCGCAAATCGAGGCGAATCTGGTCTTTTTGCGGCACGCGCTGGAGCAATATCAGCAATTACTGGCGTTAGGACAAGATTTGTGATGACCTGAGGGGATAGCCGGCCTCTCCGTTGCACGCGATGGCCTCTATTCCATCTTCCTGATGAGCGTATCGGCCATTTCGGCGGGCGTTTTGGCGATGGCGACGCCGGCTTCTTCCAATGCCGCGATTTTGCCCGCGGCGGTGCCTTTTCCACCGGAGACAATGGCGCCAGCATGGCCCATGCGGCGTCCGGGAGGAGCGGTGGCTCCGGCAATGAAGGCGGCGACCGGCTTTTTGACGTGTTTTTTGATGTAGGCGGCGGCCTCTTCTTCTCCCGTGCCGCCGATTTCACCGATGAGAATAATCGCCTCCGTGGCGGGGTCTTCGTTGAACATCCGGACGGCGTCGGTGTGGCTCGTGCCGTTGATTGGGTCGCCGCCGATGCCGATGCAGGTGCTTTGGCCGAGCCCGCGCGAAGTGAGCTGCCAGACGGCTTCGTAGGTGAGAGTGCCGCTGCGCGAAACGACGCCGACCGTGCCCGGTTTGTGGATGTAGCCCGGCATGATGCCGATCTTGCATTGGCCGGGGGTGATGATGCCGGGACAGTTCGGGCCGATGAGGCGAACCTTTTTGTCGCGAAGGCCCACTTTGGCCCGCATCATGTCGATGACGGGGATGCCTTCGGTAATGCAGACGATGAGTTCGATGCCGGCATCGGCGGCTTCCAGGATCGCGTCGGCGGCGCCGGGCGCGGGAACAAAGATCATGGTGGCGTTACAACCGGTTTTCTCGCGCGCTTCGGAAGCCGTATTGAAAACGGGCGCCTTGTTCTCCCAGGTCTCACCCCCGCGGCCGGGAGTGACGCCGGCGACGACACTGGTGCCGTATTCGAGGCATTGTTTGGCGTGGAATCCGCCGGCTTTCCCGGTGATGCCCTGCACCAGCAGGCGCGTATCTTTATCGACAAGGATGGACATGATGAGTGGGATTTAAGACCGGCAGGCCATCAGGCGTGGCCGGGTTTGCGTTTGTGGATGAAAATCGAATTGCCGTCGGGATCGGTGACTACGGCCATGTGACACACCGGCGTCTCCAGAACGTCCATGACAAAAGGGACGTTCCGCGCTTTGAGACCGGCAATAGTTTGATCGAAATCATCAACTTCGAAAGCGATGCTCGGCCCTTTTTGTCCGGGTTGCAGCGAGGGTCTCCAGAAATTGGAAAGGGCCAATGTGTTTGCCCCCAACTCATGCTCGATCCAGAAGCCTTCCGGGAAATCGCTGTGCATGGCCGGTTTGAGATGGAAAATGCCCTCGTAAAAGTCTCTCGCTTTTTGCTTGTCTGTGACGGGATTGGCCACAAAGGCGATTTCGTTGACCTGGATCATGTATAAGAAACTCCAGCTTTGCGATGATGGATGCAGATTTTGCTTCCATCGGGATCGCGGAGAACGGCCATGTGGCAGACGGGAGTTTCCAGTGGACCCATTTCAAACTCGACTCCTTTTTGTTTCAACTCGGCGATAGCTTCGTCAAAATTCTCGACTTCGAGCGCGATGGAAGCGCCATCGCGGGATGGTTTCCATTTTTCGCTCACGCCGATGCCGAGAGTGGCGGGTCCCACTTCATATTCGACCCAAGGCATGCCTTCTTTAAGAATAACCGGCTTGAGGCCGAGCACTTTCTCATAGAATTTGCGGGACCGAGCAAGGTCGGTCACGGCATAAGCGGTAAAGGCGACATCTCTGTATTTCATGGAAAATCATTTATTGGCCGCCGCGACCACCTTCTTCGCGGCGTCTGCGAGATCGTCGGCGGCGATGATGGGGAGATTCGATTCCTGGAGAAGTTTTTTTCCGGCGGCGACATTGGTGCCTTCAAGCCGGACCACGAGCGGGACGGGCAGGGAGACGGCTTTAACGGCATTGATAATGCCCTGGGCGATGGTGTCGCATTTCATGATACCGCCGAAGATATTGACGAGAATCGCCTTCACGTTTTTGTCGGAGACGAGGATCTTAAAGGCTTCCGTCACCTGCTGCTCATTGGCGCCGCCGCCGACATCGAGAAAATTGGCGGGTTTGCCACCGGCGTATTGGATGATATCCATGGTAGCCATGGCCAGACCCGCGCCGTTAACCAGACAGGCGATATTGCCGTCAAGGCCGATGTAATTGAGACCAAATTTGCTGGCCTCGGTTTCGCGGGGATCTTCCTCGTTGGTGTCGCGGTAGGCGAGAATTTCGGGGTGACGGTAAAGGGCGTTGTCATCAAAATTGAATTTGGCGTCGAGGGCGAGGACTTCATTTTGCCTGGTGACAACCAGGGGGTTGATCTCGACCAGCGAACAATCGGTTTGGATGAAGAGGTTGTAAAGCGCGTGAAAGATGGCGCAGGCCGGCTTGAAAAGCTCGCCCTTGAGTTCGAGGTAATCGGCCAGCTTGCGAGCCTGGTAGGGCTGGAGACCGAGGGCCGGATCGATGCGCAGGCGCAAGATGAGTTCGGGGGTCTGCCTGGCCACATCTTCGATGTTCACGCCGCCCTTGGTGCTGGCAACGACGACGGGCGCCTGGGCCTCGCGATCAAGCAGGATGGCAAAATAGAGCTCGCGGGCAATTTCCTTCGACTGGCCGACGAGAATCTTGCCGACCAGTTTGCCGTTCTCGCCGGTCTGGATGGTAACGAGGGTCTGACCGATCATTTTCGAGGCGAGTTCTTTCGCCTCGGCGGGAGTTTTGCAAAGATGCACGCCGCCCTTGAAACCATTTTTGAAAGTCCCCTTGCCCCGGCCACCGGCGTGAATTTGGGCCTTAACGACGAGATCGGAGGTATGGAGCGACTTGGCCACAGCCTCCGCCTCTTCCGCCGTGGAGGCAACGGCGCCGGGCGCCGTGGCAACCCCGAATTTTTGCATCAATTCCTTGGCTTGGTATTCGTGAACGTTCATGGCGGAGCTGGGATGACGAAAGGTGAAGATGCCTGCGAATAGGAAAAATGAACAGACGATTTTTGGCTCGGGCCAAGCCCCTCTTTACGCCGGATGGGCATTCAGGTAGTCTGCAGCTCCTGTGAGCCGACGCTTATCCTTCTTAGTTTTGGAGACGGGCCCATGAGCGATACCGTTTCGCCGCCGCGACGGCCCGGCGGCCAAATGTCCGCCCGTCCTCTGCATTTTATCTGGTTGGCCGATGGCTCCGGTTCGATGCGGGTGGATGGAAAAATCCAAGCTTTGAACAACGCGATTCGCGAGGCGATCCCGCACATGCAAACCGTGGCCAGGGAAAATCCTCATGCGGCTGTTCTGGTGCGAGCCATGCGTTTTGCCGACCGGGCGGAGTGGCTGATGGAAAAACCGGCGCCGGTCAGCGAATTCCGCTGGCAGGACATTGAAGCGGGTGGCGTGACGGCGCTGGGCGAAGCGCTCGCCCTGGTGGGTGACGTCCTGGAATCACCCTTTATCAGCGACCGGGCTCTTCCGCCGGTGATCGCGCTGGTAACCGACGGTTTGCCAACCGACGACTTTCACGCCGGCCTGAACCATCTCATGTCAAAACCATGGGGCCGCCAGGCGTTGCGTATCGTTGTCGCCATCGGGGAAGACGCGGCCTCCCCCGAAGCGCAGGAAATTTTCCGCGTCTTCGTCGCCAACGACACCCTGCGTCCATTCCAGGCGAACAATCCGGAGGCGTTGGTCGAACATATTCGCTGGGTATCGACGGCGGCGCTGAAATCGGTTTCAGCGCCCTCGAGCCAAGTGGCCGGAGCGTCTCCCTATTCGATTGTCGCGGCGGGAGCCGCGATGACGGTCAATGACGCCGACGTGTGGTAAAAGCAGCCTTACAGGTTTTTGTATGCCGTCGATTTGGACAGCGATAAGCGCAAGCGTTCGGGGCAATTGGCACGAGCAGAGCGGCCAAAAAAATCAAGACTCGGTGCGGCTGGCCAAGCCCCGGACGGCGGCGGACGCGCTCCTTATCGCGGTCTCGGACGGACACGGCAGCCTGCGCAGTTTCCGCAGCGACCGCGGTTCCGCCCTCGCGACGGAATGCGCGCTTCGGCTCCTGAAGAATTTTGTCCGCCGGACAGCGGCTGGCGCGCCGCTGAGCCGCGTGCGCAGCCAGGCGCAAAAAAAATGGCCGGGGGATCTGATCGCCGCATGGAAGCACGCGGTGCGAACCGACTTGGCCCAGAATCCATTTTCGCCTGTCGATTTCGCCGCGTTTCCCGATGCGCCGCCGGTCATCAAAGCAAACGAAGAGCCGCCGCCCGCCGTTTATCTGGCCTATGGGGCAACGTTGATCGCCGCCGCGGTGACGCGACGCTATGTCTTCTACGCCCAACTGGGCGACGGCGATATTCTGACGGTGGGCAACGACGGCACGGTGTCGCGCCCGCTGCAGCGAAAGCATCAGTTTTACGCGAACGAAACCGCCTCGCTTTGCTCGTACCACGCTTTGCGCGAGTTCCAGGTGCGAGTCGCGCCGGTACGGACCGGCATGCCGGCGCTCATCATGCTCTCGACCGACGGATATGCCAATTGCTTTGGCAACGACGGAGGTTTTTTTAGTGTGGGCGCCGACCTTTTGACCTATCTGCGGCAACACGGCGCCGTTTTCGTCCATAACAATTTGGCGAGATGGCTGCGGGAATCATCGCGGGACGGGAGCGGCGACGACATCTCCGTCGGGCTGGGCGTGCGCATGGCGGCGCTGGGGCCCCAAGCATCATGAAAACCATTTTCCAGACCGGACAAAGCATCTGGCTCGAAATGGCCGGCGAGCGTTGCGAACTTGGCGAGATGATCGGTTCCGGCGGCCAGGGACAGGTTTACCGCGTCTCGATGCATGGACAAAATTACGCGCTCAAGTGGTACTTTTCCCAGCATGCCACTACGGAACAGCGAGCGGCGATTGAACGGCTGGTGCACAAAGGCGCGCCGAATGACCGGTTCCTCTGGCCGATGGATGTGGCGCTTTGCCAGGGCGTCCCGAGTTTCGGTTATCTGATGCGCCTGCGCGATTCGCGCTTCCGGGGCATGGCCGACCTGATGAATCGCGCGGTGGATCCGACCTTCCGCACGCTGACTACCGCCGCGCTTGAGCTGGCGGACAGCTTCCTCCAGCTTCACTCGCGCGGTCTTTGCTACAGCGATATCTCCTTCGGCAATATTTTTCTCGATCCCGGCACGGGGGAGATTTCCATTTGCGACAACGACAACGTGGCGGTGGAGGGGGAAAGCGTAAGCGGCGTCCTCGGCACGCCCCGCTTTATGGCCCCGGAGGTGGTGCGGGATGAAACGACGCCCAACATCAACACCGACCTCTATTCGCTCTCCGTCATTCTTTTCTATATGCTGATGGTGCACCATCCGCTGGAGGGGCGCCACGAAATCGGGTTCAATTGCCTGGATCTCGAGGCGATGAAACGGCTCTACGGCACCGACGCCCTCTTTATCTTCGATCCCCAAAATCAATCCAACCGGCCGGTCCCCGGATTGCACGATAACGCACTCACGTTTTGGAATTTTTATCCCGGCTATCTCTGCGACATTTTCACCCGGGCCTTCACCGATGGCCTGCGTGACCCGGGCGCGCGCGTCCGCGAAAGCGAATGGCGAACCGTACTGACCCGCATGCGTGATCAAATCTTTTACTGCAACCATTGCGGCGCGGAAAATTTTCTCGCCGATGAAGGCGATCTCCCCGGCCCGGCGCCGGAGCAGGAGTGCTGGGCCTGTCATAAGATCATGTCGCCGCCGCTGCGGCTTAGGCTTGGCCATCATGTGGTCATCCTGAACCAGAACACGGTCCTCTACCCGCATCACATCGATGCGAACCGACGCAATGATTACTCGCAGGCTGTGGCCGAGATGGCGCCGCATCCCAAACGGCCGGATGTCTGGGGCCTGAAGAATATTTCCACGCAAACATGGGTGAGCTATCCATCGGTAGGCCAGCCGATGGACGTGCCGCCCGGCCGCTCCGTCTCCCTGGTGTCAGGCCTGCGCCTTCGGTTCGGGAATACCGAGGGTGTGGTACTGTAGAAGCTATATTCCCAGTACAGGCGCAGTCCATTTATGGATTCACCGCGATACACCGTCATTATCCCCATGTTGCGTTTCGCCGCGAATGAACCCGCGCTAACCAGCCTGCGCGAAATGCCGCCGCCCGCCGGGGGCATCGAAATCCTCGTGGCGGAAGGCGCCCAGCCTTCCCGCCAGCGCAATGCCGCGCTCGAACGCGCTCGCGGCGAGATCATTCTTTTTCTCGACAACGATTGCCGCCTCGCTCCCGGGTTTTGGACCGAACTTGAAGGCGTGTTCGCCCGGCCCGAGGCCGAAATCACCGGCGGGCCGGCCCGACTCCGTCCAAACGCCGGCGCAGGCGAGGAAATCTTTCATGCCCTGCTTACCCACGCCCTTATCGTCGGTACCATCTCTTCGCGCTATGCTCCCCGCGGTCATTTCCGGCCCGCCTGGCAAACCGAATTGATTCTTTGCAATTTGGCCGCGCGCCGTTCCGTCTTCCAAAAAATCGGCGTGTTTTCGCCGCAGCTTTATCCCAGCGAGGAAAACGAGTGGCTCGATCGCGCGCGGATGGCCGGAATTGGAATATATTATCATCCCGGCATCCAGATCTTCCGGCCGCAACGGGACACCTGGCGGCAAATGGGAAAGATGCTTCTCCGCTATGGCATGGGGCGCACCCGCCAGTTTCAAGTCAGCGGCTGGCGTCCAACCTTCCACCAGATTCTTCCTCTCCTATTGATCGCGGTCATTTTTGCGGTCATCTATTGCCATCTTGAGATTCCTTTTGCCGCGCTCTGGCTGACCGCCTCCGTTATTATCGCTTTTACCTGCGACGCCCGTCTCCGCTGGTGGCAGCGGCTCGTGGCCGGACTCGCCGCGCCGCTGGTCCCGATCGTCTTTACCACCGGTCAGATCATCGGATGGATTCGGCTCCTCTTTCCTCCGTCCGCCGTAGATACCCCTATCGTTATTCTCAATGAGCGGGGTGAGCGCATCCCCGATGGACCACCAATTTCATGACCGGTCTTGAAGCTCTCCAACAACTCCGCCTGCCCGACGCCTGGCAGGCTGAAGCGATCCGCGCCCTCGCCACCGGGGATGATGTCGTCGTCCAGGCTCCCACCGGCGCCGGCAAAACGTTTATCTTTGAGCAATTTTTCCAGCAGCGCCATGGCTCCGGCCAGGCCATTTACACCGTGCCGACCCGCGCGCTGGCCAACGACAAATTTGCCGAGTGGAACCGGCGGGGCTGGCGCGTGGGAATCACCACCGGCGATATCGCCCACGATACCGGCGCGCCTCTCGTCGTGGCCACCCTTGAAGCGCAGCAATCACCCGCCAACGCCTCGCTCTATGTCATCGACGAATACCAGTGGCTCGCCGATCCGCTGCGCGGCAATCACTACGAGGGCGTCGTCCTCTCGCTTCCGGCGCAGACCCAGCTTCTCCTGCTCAGCGGCAGCGTGGCCAATCCCGGTGTAGTGCGCGATTGGCTACTGCGCCTCGGGCGCGGACGCGGCGTGACTCTGGTGGAGCAGCGCGAACGGCCGGTCCCGCTTGATGAAGTCGAAATTGATTCTCTCGCCCGCCGCGTGCCTGAATCGATATCCGGCTATTGGACCCGCCGCATTGCCGGAGCTTTGCGCGAAGACTACGGGCCCATTCTCGTTTTCGTCCCGCACCGGCGCGAAGCCGAAAAAATCACGCGCGACATCGCCGCCCGCATCCCCTGCCCGCAGCCGCTGCGGCTGACGAGAGATCAGGAAAATGCCGCGGGATCTGAACTGACCCGGCTACTCAGCCAGCGCGTCGCGTATCATCATAGCGGCCTCGGCTACGTCCAGCGCGCGGGCTTGATCGAGCCGTTGGCCAAAGGCGGCCAATTGCGTGTCGTTGTCGCCACGCTCGGTCTCAGCGCCGGGATCAATTTTTCCCTCCGCTCCGTGCTTGTCACCGGAACGCAGTTCACCGCCGGCGGATTGCCGCAGGAAGTAACGCCCTCCGGCCTGCTGCAGATGTTTGGCCGGGCTGGGCGGCGCGGCCTCGACGAACAGGGTTTCGTCCTCGTCGGGGAAAGATCGCCGCGCCTTGGCCAGGCCCGCGCCGGGCATCTTCGCCGCAGCGCGCCATTGCCGTGGCGTCCGCTTCTGCAGGAGTTGTCCCACGGCACATCCATTGGGGAAGCCGGTGAAGCTTTCCAAAGAAAGCTTTTTACCACCGAACTCATTCCGCTCGGCATCGAATCGACGCGGAAAATCGCCGACCCCCTACCCTGCGGACTTAAAACCGACGCGGGCCGCGCCCGCCTGGTGCGCCGCGAGCACGATCCCGCCCCCTTCTGCTTCACCTGCCGCTACCGTTCGGAATGTCTGCAACTCGATCCCAAACCGGCGCTCTTCTGGCTCTGGAACCGACTCGGCCTTCTCGACAAGCAACTCCGGCTCACGCGCCGTGGCCGGCTCATGGCCTGGTTCTCCGGCCCGGAGGGGCTCGGCATTCTCGCCGGGCTGGAAGATGAAAAATATCCGCTCGGCGACCTGCTCGAAGATATGGCCAATCTCGTCGCCGGAGACCGCTTTTGCGGCAACGAACCGCGCTGGGGCGGACGCCTCGCCTTTGCCTGCCAGAAAGCCTATCGCCGCTTCAGCAGTGACGGCTTTCTCACCGACGGCATGCCGGTCAACTACGGCGCGGGTGGCGCCGAAATCGTCCGCTCTCTTCGGAGCAAAAAATTCGTCCCGATGCAGGGGCTCGAGGAGCGCGTCCATCGTGGCGACATCGACCGGCTTCTCATCGAATGGAAAAGCCTCCTGCGCCAAATCGCCGGCGCGGGCGCCGAGTTGTCCTGGCCGCGCTGGACCGAATTTCAGGAACTTTGCCGGACCGAACTGGCCGGGTACGCCCGCGATACCCTGCCCGGTTTGCCGGTCATTCCGGCTGAGCAACAGAAGCCGATAAGCCACCTGCTGATGATCTCTTCCGGGGCGTATTGATTTGCTCAGACGGCGAATTCGCGAGCCGGTTCAATTGCTCCTGGATTAATCGGAACTTGCCGCCCGCCCCAGCCGTTCATTGATCGCCAAGCCGAGGCCATGGGCAGGCAACGGAACCGCGTAGAGTTCGGTCACGCGCGGATCGTCATCGAGAGCCCTCAGAAACCGGAAGAAATTCACGGCGGCCTCGCGCAAATCGCCGCCGGATGAAAGATTCTTTATCACGCCAGCCAATGGCGCCGGCGCCGCGCCGAATACCAGCACGCCCGCATCGGTCCGTGATGGAATATCGTTCACCCCGCGCACCAGATGGAGCGGCTTGCGCGGAGCGTAGTGATGCCTGAGTTGCCCCGGCGCCAGGGGCCGATCCAGTACCGCCTGAGCCCGCTCAACGGGACCGACCACGGCCTCGATCTCCTCCACCGGCACGCCGCCCGCGCGCAGAAGCAGCGGCTTCTCACCGGAAAGATCGAGCACCGTCGATTCGATTCCGACGGGGCATGACCCGCCGTCCAGGATCAGCGGCACCGCCGCGCCCAGTTCCGCGCCGACCGCCGGCGCGTCGGTGGGGCTGATCTGGCCAAAGCGGTTCGCGCTCGGCGCGGCCAAGGGACGCCCAAAAGCCCGCAGCACCGCCTGCGCCAGGGGATGGATTGGCACGCGCAACGCCACCGTGGGCAAACCGCTGGTGGCCAGATCGGGCACCAGGCCGGCCTTCGGCAGAACCAACGTTAACGGGCCGGGCCAGAACCGCCGCGCCAGTTCCCGCGCGGCATCCGGCACGCACGCCGCCAGCCGAAAAGCCGCATCGGCCTCGGCGAGATGAAGAATAAGCGGATCGAAGAGCGGGCGCTGCTTGATCTCGAAAATCCGCGCCAGCGCCGCCGGATTAAGCCCGTCCCCGGCCAGGCCGTAAACGGTTTCGGTCGGCAGGCCGACTACCTGCCCCTCCCGGAGCAACTTGACGGCGCGCGCCACCCCCCCGGGCGTTCCCGCCACGACGTTATTGGCTTGCTTCCCCGGGGGCTGCTCGGGTTTTATCATCTCTGGCGGTATGGAACAGTTCGAATCATTCAAGGCATCCCAACTCTATTGCCGCAAGTGCGGGAAGTCGATGCCCGTGCGGGAACGGCTTTTGCTCATCTTACCCGACAAAGACGTTTATGATTATCTTTGCACCGGTTGCGCCGAATCGCTCGGGCAGCGGGAAGTTACCGTGGCCGACAAGCGCCTCGCCGCGCTGCGCAGCCCCGCTCCACGGCGCCGGCTCCAGCAAAGGTTGTAGGCGATAGGTGTTCATGAGAGGCTATCCGAAAAGTAGGCGCAGGTCACATGACGAGTCTAATTTGGGCTGAATCGAGGCGCGAGCGACGAGCATACCCGCAGTGGTTTGCAAGGAGCGAGCAACGAAGAGCTCGGCCCAAATTCGCCGTCACCCTGCGGACCGAAGTCTTTTTGCCCTGGGGCTGTGTCGGTGCTGCGCACGGCAGTATTCTTTTTGGGCGAAGCGTTACTGCCGTCCGCAGAACCGCTCGGCTCCTTGTCCCAAGGCAAAAATCCTTTCGGTGTGACCTGCGCCTACTTTTCGGATAGCCTCTGGGGAAATTATGCGCGTGATCTTCATCGGCACCGGCGAAATTGGATTGCCCGCCCTCCATGCCCTCGCCACTTTCCCCGAAGCCCATGTCCTGGCCGTCGTTACGCAGCCCGACCGGCCGGTGGGACGCCAGTTGAAACTCTCCTCCAGCCCGGTCAAGGAAGCCGCCCTCAAACTCCACCTGAAAATCTTTCAGCCCGAAAAAATCGGCGCGGCGGCTTCGGTCGCGCAACTCAAGTATCTCAGGCCCGACCTCATCGTGGTGGCCGCCTACGGTCAAATTCTGCCCAAGGAAGTCCTCAACTTGCCGCCCCTCGGCTGTCTCAATATTCATGCCTCGCTCCTGCCCAAATATCGCGGCGCGTCGCCCATTCATGCCGCCATCGCCGCGGGCGAGAGACAATCGGGAGTCACCATCATGTGGATGGATGAGGGCCTCGACACCGGCGATATTCTTCTCCAGGAGACGGTCACGCTGGGCCGCCGCGAGACGACCGAGACACTGCACGACCGCCTCGCCAAGCTCGGAGCCACGGCTTTGCTCAAGGCCATCAAATTGATTCAGACCGGCAAAGCCCCGCATCTTAAACAGGACATCGCGAAGGTGACGCTCACCAAAAAACTGCGCAAAGAAGACGGCCATATCAAATGGAACCGTCCCCAGAGCGAAATCGACGCCCACATTCGCGCCATGACGCCATGGCCCTCCGCCTATTCCTGGATTCCGCAGCAGGAAGATCAGAAGATGCTTAAAATTTTCACCACCATCCGCTCCAACCGGGCCAAGGGCAAACCGGGGGAAATCGTGCGCGTCGACAAACACGGCATTCTCGTCGCGGCGGGAGTCGGGGGACTTCTCCTGCGCGAAGTGCAGTTGGAAGGCAAAAAGCGGATGCATGCCGCCGAGTTCGCCCGCGGGTTTAATCTGCCGGTGGGGCTGGTGCTGGAGTAGAGGCTTCCGCTTTTGGACGGAATGGGAGAGTCTCTATTTCAGCCAATGAGGCAGAAAGACAAAGAGGCCGATGATCACCGAACAAATCGCCGCCAGTAAGACGCCCGCCGCTCCAGCGTCTTTCGACTTGCCGATCAACTCGCGCTTCTCCCGCGAAACATCATTGGCCAGGAATTCGAGGGCGGTGTTCAAGGTCTCCGCCACCCAAACCAATCCAATGGCGAAGGTCAGCGCGCACCATTCCCATGCCGCCAGCCGGGTGCAAATCCCCGCCACGATGACAATCACCGTCGCCGCCGCGTGAATCCACGCGTTATGCTGAGAACGCACCACCAGGCCCAACCCGCGAAAAGCGTGGGTGAAACTCCTCAGCCGTTCCTTCAAACTAAAGCCCATCGGTTGGCAGGATACTGTCCCTCCCTTTCCGGACGAGGCAAAATGATTTTCCGTCCGCGGGCCGGAAGCGGAGCATCAATTAATACATTGACGCATCCAGATGCGTTGATATGTTTATAATCCCATGGAAACCTCGCGCCTCCATCCCCTCGAAGCTCTGCTGCAAAAGCGCATCGTCATCATTGACGGGGCGATGGGCACCACCCTCCAGCAATTCAGGCTCGGGGAGGACGATTTCCGCGGCGAGCGGTTTAAAGATCATCCCAAAAGCCTCAAGGGCAACGGCGACCTTCTTGCCCTGACGAAGCCCGAGATCATTGCTTCCGTCCATCGGAGCTTTCTCGAAGCCGGCGCCGACATTATCGAGACCAACACCTTCAACGCGCAGGCCATTTCCCAGGCTGATTACGATCTCCAGCCCATCGCCACCGAACTCAACGTCGAAGCCGCCCGGCTCGCCCGGCGCGTGGCCGACGACTACGCCGCCCGGCATGGCCGCCCCGTCTTCGTCGCCGGTTCCATCGGCCCGACCAACCGCTCCGCTTCCATCTCTCGCGATCCGAACGATCCCGGCGCCCGCAGCGTGACCTATACCGAACTCGTCGCCGCCTATAAGGAACAAGTCCTCGGCCTCATCGCAGGCGGCGCCGATACGCTCCTAGTCGAGACGATCTTCGACACCCTCAACGCCAAAGCCGCGCTCTTCGCCATTGAGGAAGCGTTCGAGCAAACCGGCCGACGCCTCCCCGTCCAGATCTCCGTCACCATCTTCGACTCGGGCCGCACCCTTAACGCGCAGACGGTGGAGGCCTTTTGGATTTCCATCGCCCACGCCAACCCGCTCAGCGTCGGCATCAATTGCGCCCTTGGTCCCGCTCAAATGCGTCCTTTCGTTGAGGAACTTTCCCGCGTCGCCACCTGCTATTTTAGTTGCTATCCCAATGCGGGCCTGCCCGATCCGCTCTCCCCGACCGGCTTTCCGCTTTTACCCGAAGATATGGGCTCGCTGATGGCCGATTACGCGCGCCAGGGCTGGCTCAATATCGCGGGGGGCTGCTGTGGCAATACCCCCGAACACATCCGGCGCATCGCCGAAGCTTTGCGCAACATCCCGCCGCGCCGGCTGCCTTCCATGGCAAAAGCCACCTCTTACGCCGGCCTCGAATCGCTCACCCTGCGTCCGGAAATTCCCTTCACTCTCATTGGCGAGCGCACCAACGTCACTGGCTCGCCCCGCTTCGCCAAGCTCGTGCTCGAAGGCAAATTCGACGAGGCTCTCGCCATCGCCCGCCAGCAGGTCGAGGGTGGCGCGGCGATCATCGACGTCAATTTCGACGAAGGCATGCTCGATGGAGAAAAGGCGATGACCCGTTTTCTCAATCTGATCGCCGCCGAACTCGAAATCGCCCGCGTTCCCGTCATGGTCGACAGCTCCAAATGGAGCGTGCTCGAAGCGGGACTCCGTTGCATTCCCGGCAAGCCGATCGTCAATTCCCTTAGCCTCAAGGAGGGCGAAGCAGCCTTCAAGGAACGGGCCAAACTTGTGCGCCGTTACGGCGCTGCCGCCGTCATCATGGCTTTCGACGAAAAAGGCCAGGCCGATTCGCTGCCTCGCCGCATCGCAATCTGTTCCCGCGCCTACCGCATTCTGGTCGATAAAGCCGGATTCCCCGCCGAGGACATCATCTTCGATCCCAACGTGCTCACCGTTGCCACCGGCATCGAAGAGCATAACGGCTATGCCGTCGATTTTATCGAGGCCACCCGCTGGATCAAGGCCAATCTGCCGGGCGCGCGCGTCTCCGGCGGCATCAGCAATATCTCGTTTTCCTTCCGCGGCAACAATCCTGTGCGCGAGGCGATGCACGCCGTTTTTCTCTACCATGCCATCCGCGCGGGCCTCGACATGGGCATTGTCAACGCCGGCATGCTCGCGGTTTACGAGGAAATCGAACCCGAATTGCGCGAACGCGTCGAGGACGTCATTCTTAACCGCCGCCCCGACGCCACCGAACGGCTCGTTGCCTTTGCCGAAAACTTCAAGGGCGCGGGCAAAACCGGGCCGAAGGAGGAAGCGCAATGGCGCCAACTGCCGGTCGAGGAACGCCTCAGCCATGCCCTCGTCAAAGGCATTGTCGATTTCATCGAAGCCGATACCGAGGAAGCCCGCCAAAAATACGCCGCTCCACTTGAGGTCATCGAAGGCCCGCTGATGAAAGGCATGGGCATCGTCGGAACCCTTTTCGGCGATGGCAAAATGTTTCTGCCCCAGGTCGTCAAAAGCGCCCGCGTCATGAAAAAATCGGTCGCTTATCTCCTGCCTTTCATGGAGGAGGAAAAAAGGCGGACGGGCGGCAGGCAGACTCAAGGCAAAGTGCTTCTCGCCACTGTCAAGGGCGACGTGCACGACATCGGCAAGAATATTGTCGGCGTCGTTCTCGCCTGCAACAACTACGAGGTCATCGACCTTGGCGTGATGGTGCCGGGCGAGAGAATCCTGGAAGAAGCGCGGCGGCAAAATGTCAACGTCATCGGCCTCAGCGGCCTCATTACCCCGTCGCTCGATGAAATGGTCCATGTCGCCAGCGAAATGGAACGTGAAAAATTCACCGTTCCGCTCCTCATCGGGGGGGCCACGACGAGCCGCGCCCATACCGCGGTCAAAATCGCGCCTCATTACAACCATCCCGTGGTCCACGTCCCCGACGCCTCCCGCGCCGTCGGCGTGGTGAGTTCCCTCTTGAGCGAAACTCTCCGCGCCGGTTTTGTCGCCCAAAACCAGTTGGAGCACGAACGCGCCCGCGTGGCTCACGAACGCAAAAAGCCGTCAAAACCGCTCCTTCCCCTCGAGGAAAGCCGCCGCCGGGGCTTGCGAACCGATTGGGAAACCGCCGATATCCCGGTGCCCGCGTTCACCGGCCTTAAAGTCATCGACCGTTTGCCCCTGCGCGAGATTCGCGCGTATATCGACTGGTCTCCTTTCTTCCATGCGTGGGAGATCCGGGGAAGATACCCCGCACTGCTCGACGATCCCGAGATCGGTCTCCGCTGCCGCGAACTTTTTCAAGATGCTCAAAAACTGCTTGATCGCCTCCTCGGCGAAAACCTTGTCCATGGCCGCGCCGTCCACGGCTTTTTTCCCGCCGCCAGCGACGGCGATGACATTATTCTTTATACCGGCGAGGACCGCTCCAAAATCGTGACCACCTTTCATACCCTGCGCCAGCAAATGGACAAACCGGCGGATCAACCCAATTATGCTCTCGCCGACTTTATCGCCCCCGCCGATTCCGGTCGCCGGGATTATCTCGGAGCTTTCGCGCTCACCGCAGGCCTCGGCGTCGATCAAGTTGTTCGGGAATTTGAAGCCGGTCACGACGACTATAACGCCATTCTTACCAAAGCTCTGGCCGACCGCCTCGCCGAAGCCAGTGCCGAATGGCTCCATCGCCAGACGCGTATCACCTGGGGCTTTGGCACAAACGAAAACCTCTCCAACGATGATTTGATTCGCGAGCAGTACCGCGGCATCCGCCCCGCGCCCGGCTATCCGGCCTGCCCCGATCATACGGAAAAACGGCTTCTCTTCGATTTGCTTCAGGCCGAAACCAACGCGCAGGTCCACTTGACGGAAAATTTCGCCATGTACCCGGCCAGCTCGGTCTGCGGTCTCTATTTTGCCCATCCCGAGGCGAAATACTTCGGGGTCGGCGCGATCAACCGCGACCAGGTGGAAGATTACGCCCACCGCAAGGAATGCGCTATTGCCACGGTCGAAAAATGGCTTGCTCCCAACCTTGCCTACGACCCCGGCAAGGTCACGGCAGGCGATTCCGCCCCCAAGCCGGCCTCATCCAATTGCGGCTGCGGGCATCCTCATCCGTAAACAAGGTCTCCGTCATGGATCAATCAAAATTGATGCCGGTTATACCTCGCACGCCCCTTGGCCGTCCCAACTTTCGCTTCGAAATTCGTCCCTATGACTTTTCCTGCGTGGCGGGCCTGTATGAAGCCGCCGATGAATCGAGAAAAAGCGTTTCTCCCTGGATGGCATGGCTTCATGGCGATTACAGCCTGCAGGATGCGGAGAATTGGACGGTTCACGCCATCTATGCGTGGAAGGCGCAAACCGAATATGAGTTTGTGATCTATGACCGGGAAGACGGCAAGGTGACGGGTTCTTGCGGTCTCAACCGAATGAATGCCAAGGATAAAGTCTGCAATCTCGGTTATTGGGTCAGAACCTCCAAAACCCGGCTCGGCGCCGCTACCCAAGCGGCCAGTTTGCTGAAAGAGTTCGGTTTCGGCCCCTTGGGTTTAAACCGGCTCGAAATTGTGGTCGCCGAGGGTAATCACGCCAGCCGAGGCGTGGCTAAGAAGGCCGGGGCTGTATACGAGGGAATCCAGCGCAACCGGTTATGTGTGGATGAAAGAATTTATAACGCCCACATGTACGCCCTCATCAAACCGGCAACCGATTAACCGGGCATCTCACTTCAAAAAAACACCGGCCGGGAAACGGCGGCGACTTGCCCCAAATGGGGATACAACGCTTCCCTTGAGAAGAAATCACGCTTATATTCCACCACATGCGCGTTTTGGGCATCGAGACTTCCTGCGATGAAACCGCCGTTGCGCTGGTGGAGACGAATCCATGGACCACAGACGTACTGGCCAGCATCATCAGTTCGCAAGTGGCCCTGCACCGGCCTTACGGCGGCGTGGTGCCGGAAATGGCCACGCGTGAGCATCTCAAGAATCTTCCGCTGCTCGTACCGCAGGTGATGAAAGAAGTGAATCTCGGACTCGATGCCATCGACGCCATCGCCGCGACCGAGGGCCCGGGGCTCGCCTCATCGCTCCTCATCGGCCATTCCTACGCGCGGGCGATGTCGGTCGCCTTGTCGAAACCCATGGTCGGCGTGAACC
The DNA here is from genome assembly GCA_035508775.1 of Methylacidiphilales bacterium. Lineage (GTDB taxonomy): Bacteria > Verrucomicrobiota > Verrucomicrobiia > Methylacidiphilales > UBA1321 > JABDGH01. Next base: position 904 of record DATJMI010000032.1, on the reverse strand, counting down.
ACCTCGAGGGCCATCTCTATTCGCCTTTCATCGCCAGCAAACGGGCGGTCGAGTTTCCCTTCGTCGGGCTGATCGTCAGTGGCGGCCACACTCTGCTGGTACACGTGCTGGGTTGGGACCGCTACGTCAAGCTTGGTTCGACGGTCGACGACGCGGCGGGAGAAGCCTTTGACAAGGTGGCCAAACTACTCGGCTTGCCTTATCCCGGCGGGCCGGAGATCGAAAAACTGGCCAAGGAGGGAGACTCCGAAGCGTTCGGCTTGCCGCGAAGTTTCCCGGAACGGGATAATCTCAACTTCAGTTTCAGCGGATTGAAAACAGCGGTTCGTTTCTTTTTTGAAAAGAGCCCGCAATTGCAATCAGACCCGGCCTGGGTGCGGGACCTATGCGCGTCATTCCAAAAGGCGGTGGTCGACGTTCTGGCCCGCAAAGCGGTGCAGGCGGTGTCGCTGGCGCGAGTCGACCGACTGGTGGCTTCCGGCGGCGTGCTCTGCAATCAGGCCCTGCGCCATGAGCTGGAATACGCCTGCCACGAGGCGAAAATCGACCTCGTTCTCGCCGAACCGGCGCTCTGCACCGACAATGCCGCCATGATTGCCGGCGCCGCGGCGGAAAAGCTGGAAGCGGGCATCGAGCCCTATGCCGGCGCCGATATCAATCCCAATCTCAACCTATTCGCCCCCGAGCCAAACGGGGATTTCGCCCGCAGCCTCAACGCGGCGATCAAGCTCAAAAACCGGCAGAAAAAGGATGTCCCGCAGAAGAATAAGGTTAGTGCGCCGGGCGAGATCGAAGTCTGGTGATGCATCCGCCAGTCCGGGATTGAGAATGACTCCGGCGCAGATGAGTCCCGCGTCGCGGATGCTATCGACGGTGAGGAGAGTGTGATTCAACGTGCCGAGTC